>NZ_CP020042.1:4793975-5095184 GCF_002028425.1 Streptomyces katrae
ACCCCGAAGCAGATCCGGCACGCCGTCGAGGTCCTCGGCAGCGACAACATCCTGCTGTGCCACGCCACTTCGACCTACCCGGCCAAGGCCGAGGAGCTCAACCTGCGGGTGATCAACACCCTCCAGGAGGAGTACCCGAACGTCCCCGTCGGCTACTCCGGCCACGAGACCGGCCTCCAGACCACCCTGGCCGCCGTCGCCCTCGGCGCCGTCTTCGTCGAGCGGCACATCACCCTCGACCGCGCGATGTGGGGCTCCGACCAGGCTGCCTCCGTCGAGCCCGGCGGCCTCGCCCGCCTCGTGCGCGACATCCGCACCATCGAGACCGCCCTCGGCGACGGCGTCAAGAAGGTCTACGACTCCGAGCTCGCCCCCATGAAGAAGCTCCGCCGCGTCCAGGGCACCCTCCCGGCCCCCGCCCCCGCCCCCGCCGCCTCCTGACCGACCGGCCGTTCCCGACCTTCCCCGCCCCTCCTCCCCCAGAGCGGAGTACGTCGTGCACCCCTCAGCCCCCACCCTCGCCCTCGTGGAGAGCCCGGTCCAGCTCCTCAACGTGCTGGAGTGGGCCCACGCCCGGCGCGGGGACGGCGGCCCCCTGCTGACCGCCGTCCCCCGCCAGCCCGGCCCCGCCGGCGACCGGAGCCGCCCCGGCCCGGGCGAGGCGGCCGGCGAGCTGCGGATCGTCGTCGTACCCCCGACCGACCCCATGTCGCGGGGGCAGCTGCGCCGCGTCGCCGGGCTCGCCCGGGGCGAGGGCCACACCGTGCACTGGCAGGAGGCCCGCGGCGGCTCCGGATCCCCGGTGGGAGCCCTGGCCGCCCTGGCCCCCGCCGTGCGCCGGGCGGAGCGGATCGTCATCGGCGACCCCTTCTCGCGCTTCCTCCAGCTGCTGCTGGTCCCCGCCCGGCCCCGCGAGCTGGTCGTCGTGGACGACGGCACCGCCACCATGGAGTTCGTCGCGCAGCTCGGCCGCGGCGAACGGCTGCGCCGCTGGCACCGCACCGGCGGCGGGGCCGCGTCCCGGGCGCGGGAGCTCGCCTACGCCCCCGTGTCGGCCGCCGCGCGGCGCCGGCTGACCCCGCGCGACGGGCACGACGTCGAGCTCTTCACCTCGATGCCGCTCCCCCCGCCGCCCGGCGCCCGGCTGCGGGTCAACGACTTCGCCTGGACCCGGGCCCGCTTCGGCCCGCCCCGCCTGACCAAGGGCACCGACCTGGTCGGTACCTCCCTGGTGGAGACCGGGGTGGTGGACCCGTTCCGCTATCTGGACGCCGTACGGGCCCTCGCCCGGGAGCACGGCGTGACCCGCTACTTCGCGCACCGCCGGGAGTCCCCGGAGAAGCTGCGCGCGCTGAGCGAGGCGACCGGGCTGGAGATCGTCCGGCCGGACCTGCCGCTGGAGCTGATCGCCCGGCGGGGCCCGATCGGCCGTACGATCGTCAGCTTTCCGTCCACGGTCGTCCACACGCTGCCGTACGCGCTCACCGGCACCGGCGTGACGGTGGCCGTATGCGGTATCGACCCCGCCTGGCTCACCGCCACCGCCTCGCCCAGGGCCCGCGGCTTCCTCGCCGGCGTCACCGACACCGCCCGTGATGTGCGCAGACTCCCCCTCGGCGCGGCTCCCGCGGCCGGATGAGCGCGCGAGTTTACCCCCGGGCGCATCCGATCATGCGTCCAGAGGCCGCTTTTCTTTCCCCTAACGGCATGAATTTCTGGTGATCTCCAGACAGTTGACCCATCCGTGCGCCTACCCTTAAACGGGTGAACCAGTTGATGTCCCGCGAGTCCCTGCCCGCCCTGCCCGGCAAGCCCGACCGGCCCGAGCTGCCCGGCAAGCTTCCGGATCACCTGCGTGCCGAACTGATCGCCTTCCGTCGCGACTTGCACATGCACCCCGAACTAGGACACCAGGAGTTCCGCACCACGGCGGCGATCAAGGCGCGGCTGGAGAAGGCGGGGCTGCGACCACGGGTGCTGAAGTCCGGCACGGGCCTCATCTGTGACGTCGGCACCTGGGACGGGGGCCGGCCCATGCTGGCCCTGCGCGCGGACATCGACGCCCTGCCCATCCCCGACGCCAAGACGCACGTCCCGTACCGCTCCACCGTCCCGGACCGCGCGCACGCCTGCGGCCACGACGTGCACACCTCCGTCGTCCTCGGCACCGGCCTGGTCCTCGCCGAGCTCGACCGCCAGGGCCTGCTCCCGCGCCCGGTGCGGCTGCTGTTCCAGCCCGCCGAGGAGGTGCTGCCGGGCGGGGCCACCGAGGCGATCGACTCCGGGGTGCTGGAGGGCGTCGGCCAGATCATCGCGGTGCACTGCGACCCGCGCGTGGACGCCGGACGGATCGGGCTGCGCTCCGGCCCGATCACCTCGGCCTGCGACCGGCTGGAGGTCACCCTCACGGGCCCCGGAGGCCACACCGCCCGCCCGCACCTGACCACCGACATGGTCACGGCCGCCGCCCGGGTCGCCGTGGACGTGCCGGCCCTGCTGGCCCGCCGGATGGACGCCCGCTCGGGCATGTCCGTCACCTGGGGCCGGATCGAGGCCGGGCACGCGTGCAACGTGATCCCGATGCACGCCGAGCTCTCCGGCACGATCCGCTGCCTGGACCTGAACGCCTGGTACGAGGCCCCGGACATGATCCACGCGGCCATCGACGAGGTCGCGACGATGCACGGGGCCAAGTTCGAGATCAACCACGTGCGCGGGGTGCCCCCCGTGGTGAACGACCCGGTGGTCACCGAGCTGCTGCGGGAGTCCATGGCGGCCCGGCGCGGCGTCGAATCGGTGGAGGACACCGAGCAGAGCCTCGGCGGCGAGGACTTCTCCTGGTACCTGGAGCACGTCCCCGGCGCCATGGCCCGCCTCGGCGTCCGCAAGCCCGGTGACACCGCCAAGCGGGACCTGCACCGGGGCGACTTCGACGTCGACGAGTCCGCGATCGAGGTCGGCGTGGAGTTCTTCACGGCCGCGGCACTGCTTGACGGGCGCCGTACAAGGCCCTCCACGTAAAAAATCAAGTAAATCTCCGTACAGCATCCGCAGGTCCTCTGTCGATCCTGTCCAGCCCTTGGTACACAAGGGCTGGACGTCCCCGCGGTTACCAATCGGTCACTGTCCGGTTCACGACGATCCGATAACGACTCATGAACGGGCCTTTAACTGACATCTACGCGCGTTACGATCGCCGCGAAACCAGCGCCGGTCGTGGCGCTTCGGTCAGGTTTTGAAGGAGCCTCCCCTTGCGCCGGATCACCAGGATCGCCACCGTGGGCATCGCGTCCGCGGCGCTGGCCCTCTCGGCCACCGCCTGTGGCGGAAAGAAGTCCTCGGACGCCTCGTCCTCGTCCTCCTCGTCCTCGGGCTCGAAGGCCGCCAGCGCCGCCATCGCGTACGACGTCGGTGGCCGTGGCGACCAGTCGTTCAACGACGCCGCCTACGCGGGCCTGGAGAAGGCCGAGAAGGAACTCAAGATCAAGACCGCCGAGGCGGAGCCGACCGAGGGCGAGAGCGAGGCCGACAAGGTCCAGCGCCTCACCGAGCTGGCGCGCAAGGGCAACAACCCGGTCATCGGCGTCGGCTTCTCCTACGCCCCGGCCATCGAGAAGGTCGCGAAGAAGTTCCCGAACACCACGTTCGGCATCATCGACGACACCTCGAAGACCGGCCCGAACATCGCCAACCTGGTCTTCAACGAGGAGCAGGGCTCCTACCTGGCCGGCGTCGCCGCCGCCAAGGCGTCGAAGACCGGCACGGTCGGCTTCATCGGCGGTGTCGAGGTCCCGCTGATCAAAAAGTTCCAGGCGGGCTTCGAGCAGGGCGTCAAGGACACCAACCCGAACGCCAAGGTGCTGTCGGCCTACCTGACCCAGCCGCCGGACTTCTCGGGCTTCGCCAAGCCCGACCTCGGCAAGGCCGCCGCCAAGGGCCAGCTCGACGGTGGCGCCGACGTGATCTACGCCGCCGCCGGCCTCGCGGGCTCGGGCGCCATCGAGGCCGCCTCCACCGCGGGCAAGTGGGCCATCGGTGTCGACTCGGACCAGTACAACCAGCCCGGTCTGGCGAAGTACAAGGACCACATCCTGACCTCGGTCACCAAGGACGTCTCCCTCGCCGTCTTCGACCTGATCAAGTCGGTCAAGGACGGCAAGCCGGAGTCCGGCGAGGTCCGCTACGGCCTGGACAAGAACGGTGTCGCCCTGGCCGACTCCAACCCGCAGTACAAGGCGATGACCGACCTCACCGCCGCGGTGGACAAGGCCAAGGCCGACATCATCGCCAAGAAGATCACCGTCAAGACCGCGCCGTAAGGCCCTTGATCTGACGCGTGAGTCGTGGTCTCCGGGGTCCGGAAGCGGTCAACCCGCTCCCGGACCCCGAGCCACGTCTTCGCCCCCGGTCCGTGCGGACTTGTGGCCAGTTGGCCGCAAGTTTTCACTTCCGACAGTGCTACGCGCGTAGAGGCACCGTGGACGCGATACCGTCCTCCTCCCGCCCCCCGCCCGGCCGATCCCGCCCTGTCCTCCTGCCAACTTGGCTTATTTCCAGCTCCTTCCGCGCCAAGGAGAGTGCGTCATCAACGCGTCCAGCCCCCCTCTCGCCGTAGAACTGCACGGCATCACCAAGCGTTTCCCCGGCGTCGTCGCCAACAAGGACATCGCCATCTCCGTCCGCAAGGGCACGGTCCACGCCCTCATCGGTGAGAACGGGGCCGGCAAGTCGACCCTGATGAAGATCCTCTACGGCATGCAGAAGCCGGACGAGGGCACCATCGCCGTCGACGGGGAGCAGGTCTCCTTCAACAACCCGGGCGAGGCCATCGCCCGCGGCATCGGCATGGTCCACCAGCACTTCATGCTGGCCGACAACCTCACCGTGCTGGAGAACGTCGTCCTCGGCGGCGAGAAGCTCTACGGCATCGGCGGCAAGGCCCGCAAGAAGATCATGGAGATCTCGGACGCCTACGGCCTCGGCGTGCGTCCTGACGCCCTGGTCGAGGACCTCGGTGTCGCCGACCGCCAGCGCGTGGAGATCCTCAAGGTCCTCTACCGCGGCGCCAAGACCCTCATCCTCGACGAGCCCACCGCCGTGCTCGTGCCGCAGGAAGTGGACGCGCTCTTCGACAACCTGCGCGAGCTCAAGGCCGAGGGCCTGACGGTCATCTTCATCTCGCACAAGCTGGGCGAGGTGCTGAAGGTCGCCGACGACATCACCGTCATCCGCCGCGGCACCACGGTCGGCACCGCCGACCCGAAGACGGCCACCACCAAGCAGCTCGCCGAGCTCATGGTCGGCACCGAGCTGCCCTCGCCGGAGACCCGCGAGTCCACGGTGACCACGACCCCGATGCTCACGGTCGAGGGCCTGACGGTCGCCGAGTCCGGCACCGTTACCGCCCCCGAGACCTCCGCGCCCGCCCTGGGCGACTCCGACACCGACCTGCGCGAGGCCCCGGTCGCCGGCCGCCTCCTGCTCGACGGGATCGGCTTCACCATCCACAAGGGCGAGATCCTCGGCATCGCCGGCGTCGAGGGCAACGGCCAGACGGAGCTGATCGAGGCCCTCATGGGCATGATCACCCCCGACGCGGGCGTCATCACCCTCGACGGCGCCGACATCACCAGGATGCCGGTCCGCAAGCGCCGCGAGGGCGGCATCGGCTACATCCCCGAGGACCGCCACCGGCACGGCCTGCTGCTGGAGTCCCCCCTCTGGGAGAACCGCATCCTGGGCCACGTCACCGAGAAGCCCAACTCCAAGGGCGGCATCCTCGACCCGAAGGCCGCCCGCAAGGACACCGAGCGGATCGTGCGCGAGTACGACGTCCGCACCCCCGGCATCGAGGTCACCGCGGCCTCCCTCTCCGGCGGCAACCAGCAGAAGCTGATCGTCGGCCGCGAGATGAGCCACAACCCGAAGTTCCTGATCGCCGCCCACCCCACCCGCGGTGTGGACGTCGGCGCGCAGGCGCAGATCTGGGACGCCATCCGCGAGGCCCGCCACGAGGGCCTGGCCGTGCTCCTGATCTCGGCCGACCTGGACGAGCTGATCGGCCTGTCCGACACCCTCCGGGTCATCTACCGCGGCCGTCTGGTCGCCGACGCCGACCCGGCGACGATCACCCCCGAGGAGCTCGGCACCGCCATGACCGGCGCCGCCAGCGGGCACCTCGAAGCCCATGACGACCACTCCGCCGGGGTCGACGGCGACACCACGGAGGACGAGGCCCGATGAAGAAATTCGACAAGGACCGGCTGCTCCTGGCAGCCGCCGGACCGGTGCTCGCACTGGTCAGCGCCCTGGTGCTGACCATGATCGTGCTGGCCGCCTCGGGCGTGGACCCGATCGACCCGCTGCGGATCATGATCGAGCAGGCGGGTTACGAGGACATCCAGGTCCTGATCATCAACCAGGCCGGCATCTACTTCCTGGCAGCCCTGGCCGTGGCCGTCGGCTTCCGGATGAACCTCTTCAACATCGGCGTGGACGGCCAGTACCGCCTCGCGGCGATGCTCTCCGCCGTGGTCGGCGCGGCGGTCTCGCTGCCCGCCCCGCTGCACATCCTGCTGATCGTGGTCATCGCCATGGCGACCGGCGCCTTCTGGTCCGGTATCGCGGGCATCCTCAAGGCCCGCCGCGGCGTGAGCGAGGTCGTCTCCACGATCATGCTCAACGCCATCGCGACCTCGCTGATCGCCTGGCTGATCCTGCCGAAGAACCTCGGCGTGCAGCCGGCCGGCTCGAACGACCTCACCACCGGTGACATCCCGGAGTCCGGCTGGTTCCCGGCCGTCTCCCTGCCCGGCGGCGACATCTACGGCTTCACCTTCGTCGCCTTCGCGCTCGGCGTCGTCTACTGGTTCGTCCTCAACCGGACCCGCTTCGGCTTCGACCTGCGCGCCTCCGGCGCCAGCGAGTCCGCCGCGCAGGCCTCCGGCGTCGAGCCCAAGAAGATGATCATGACCGCCATGCTCATCTCGGGCGCGGTCGCGGGTCTGACCGGTATGCCGCTGCTGCTCGGCGAGTCGCACACGTACAACCTGTCCTTCCCCCTGGGTGTCGGCTTCACCGGCATCACCGTCGCTCTGCTCGGGCGCAACAACCCGATCGGCATCTTCTTCTCGGCCTTCCTGATCGCCTTCATCGACAAGGCGTCCGCCGGTCTCGACACCGAGGGCTACGCCAAGGAGATCGGCACGATCATGCAGGGCCTGATCGTGATCGCCGTCGTCGTCAGCTACGAGCTCGTCCGCCGCTACGGCATCCGCCGCCAGCAGCAGAAGGTCGGCGAAGAGCTGGCCGCCGGCCATGCCCTCAAGACCGACAACAAGGAGGTCGCGGCGTGAGCACCAGCACCGTTTCCGCGACGAGCGCCGCGCCCAAGAAGGGCGGCGGCCGCCGCAAGCTCACCCTGCCCTGGATCCTGCTGATCATCGCGGCCGGCCTCGCGCTGGTCTCCGTGGTCCGCCTGATCTCCGGGGCCAACGACCTGACCTCCGTCGGCCAGTTCTCCGGCGCCCTCCAGCTCGCCGTGCCGATCGCCCTCGCGGGCCTCGGCGGCCTGTGGGCCGAGCGCGCGGGCGTGGTCAACATCGGCCTCGAAGGCATGATGATCCTCGGCACCTGGTTCGGCGCCTGGGCCGGCTACCAGTGGGGTCCGTGGACCGGTGTCGTCCTCGGCATCGTCGGCGGCGCCCTCGGCGGCCTGCTGCACGCGATCATCACCGTGACGTTCAACGTGAACCACATCGTCTCCGGTGTGGCGATCAACATCCTGGCCGTCGGCTTCACCCAGTACCTGTCGAACTTCACCTTCGACAAGACCCCGGGCGGCTCCTCCAAGCAGTCCCCGCGCATCGACCCGATCACCGAGATCACCATTCCAGGGCTCTCCGACGGACTGGCGACGCTCCAGGGCAAGCACTGGTTCCTGATCTCCGACGCCGCCGGCGCCCTCGGCGGTCTGGTCACCAACCTCTCGCTGCTGACCGTCGTCGCCGTGCTGCTGGTCCCGCTGACCTGGTGGGTGCTGTGGCGGACCGCGTTCGGTCTGCGCCTGCGCTCCTGCGGTGAGAACCCGGTCGCCGCCGAATCCCTCGGCGTCAACGTCTACAAGTACAAGTACATCGCCGTGATCGTCTCCGGTGCGATGGCCGGCCTCGGCGGCGCGTTCCTCGCGATCGTCTCCACCGGCATCTACCAGGAGGGCCAGACCGGCGGCCGCGGCTACATCGGTCTCGCCGCGATGATCTTCGGCAACTGGATGCCGGGCGGCATGGCCCTCGGCTCGGGCCTCTTCGGCTTCACCTACAGCCTCCGCCTGCGCGGCGGCGCCGAGAACGTGCACGCGATGCTCCTGCTCATCGCGATCCTGCTCGTGCTCGCCGTCGCCTGGCAGCTGTACAAGAAGAAGTACCTCCAGGCTGGCATCGCCGCGCTCTGCGCCGCCGGGCTCTTCGTCTGGTACGCGCTCACCGACCAGGTGCCCAGCCAGTTCGTGGACGCCGCCCCGTACGTCACCACCCTGCTGGTGCTCGCCCTGTCCGCGCAGCGCCTGCGCATGCCCAAGGCGGACGGCATGCCGTACCGCAAGGGCCAGGGCAAGTGACCCCGGCTCCGGCGGTGGACTGGGAAGCCCTGCGGACGGCCGCGCGGGACGCGATGACCCGCGCCTACGCCCCGTACTCGGGCTTCCCGGTCGGGGTGGCCGCCCTGGTCGACGACGGCCGCGTGGTCACCGGCTGCAACGTCGAGAACGCCAGCTACGGACTCGGCCTGTGCGCCGAGTGCGGCCTGGTCTCCTCCCTCCAGGCCACCGGAGGCGGCCGCCTCACCCACTTCACGTGCGTGGACGGCAAGGGCGAGATCCTCGTCCCGTGCGGCCGCTGCCGCCAGCTGCTCTACGAGTTCGGCGGCCCGGAGCTGCTGGTGGAGACACCGGACGGGATCCTCCCGCTGAGCGCGATGCTGCCGCAGGCCTTCGGGCCCGACCACCTCAGACAGCCGTGACGACGGCCCTCCGCCCAGCCGGGCGGAGGGCCGTCGGCCGTCTTCGAGCCGGGCTCGACCCCCGCCTGGAAATCCTTGAACCTCCCTCCCCTCATCTCTATGCGCGTAGAAGGAAGTCACCTCATGGACGTCATCTCCGTCATCCGGACCAAGCGGGACCGCGGTGAGCTGAGCCCCGAGCAGATCGACTGGGTCATCGACGCCTACACCCGCGGGATCGTCGCCGACGAGCAGATGTCCGCGCTCGCCATGGCCATCCTCCTCAACGGCATGAACCGGGCCGAGATCGCCCGCTGGACCGCCGCGATGATCGCCTCCGGCGAGCGGATGAACTTCGACTCCCTCTCCCGCCCCACCGCCGACAAGCACTCCACCGGCGGCGTCGGCGACAAGATCACCCTCCCGCTCGCCCCGCTCGTCGCCGCCTGCGGCGCGGCCGTCCCGCAGCTGTCGGGCCGCGGCCTCGGCCACACCGGTGGCACCCTCGACAAGCTGGAGTCCATCCCCGGCTGGCGCGCGCTGCTCTCCAACGAGGAGATGCTGAACGTCCTCGACACCACCGGCGCCGTCATCTGCGCGGCCGGCGACGGCCTGGCCCCCGCCGACAAGAAGCTCTACGCCCTGCGCGACGTCACCGGCACCGTCGAGGCCATCCCCCTGATCGCCTCCTCGATCATGTCGAAGAAGATCGCCGAGGGCACCGGCTCCCTCGTCCTGGACGTCAAGGTCGGCTCCGGCGCCTTCATGAAGAACATCGAGGACGCCCGCGAGCTCGCCTCCACGATGGTGGCCCTGGGCACCGACAGCGGCGTCAAGACGATCGCCCTGCTCACCGACATGTCGACCCCGCTCGGCCTCACCGCCGGCAACGCCCTCGAGGTCCGCGAGTCCGTCGAGGTCCTGGCCGGCGGCGGCCCCGCCGACGTGGTCGAGCTGACCATCGCCCTCGCCCAGGAGATGCTCACGGCCGCCGGCATCAAGGACGCCGACCCGGCGAAGGCCCTCGCCGACGGCTCCGCCATGGACGTGTGGCGCCGGGTGATCTCCGCCCAGGGCGGCGACCCGGACGCGGCCCTGCCGGTCGCCCGCGAGCAGCACGTGGTCACCGCGTCCGCGTCGGGCGTCCTGACCCGCCTCGACGCGTACGCGGTCGGCGTGGGCGCCTGGCGCCTGGGCGCGGGGCGCGCCCGCAAGGAGGACCCGGTGCAGGCGGGCGCGGGCATCGAGCTGCACGCCAAGCCCGGCGACACCGTCACCGCCGGCCAGCCGCTGATGACCCTGCACACGGACACCCCGGAGAAGTTCGACTACGCCCTGGCCTCGCTGGAGGGCAGCTACGACGTCGCCCCGGCCGGCACGGAGTTCACCGCCACGCCGATCGTCCTGGACCGCATCGCCTGACCTGCGGCTTCCCTTTCGGGTGAACGGGACCGGTGGACCCCTGCCGGTCCCGTTCGGCATGCTGGGATCGGTGCCGAACCGATAGGAGCACACCATGAGCGCACTCGCAGTCGAGCACCAGCCCCCGAGCGGTGACGACTGGGACTCGGTGGTCCGCCTCTGGGAGGGGATGGACGTGCCGAAGGGCTGCAAGGTGGAGATCATCGAGGGGATCGTCACCGTGGCACCACCACCCGTCAACGACCACAACCTGATCGCGGTAGCGGTACAGCGCCGCCTGTACACCGTGATCCCCGAAGACTGGGAGGTCTTCCAGACCCTCAACCTGGCTGTCCCGAGCCGCAGCGGCCTCTACATCCCGGACCTCGTGATCCTGCCGAGGTCAGAGGTCCCGAACGGGGAGAATTTCGTTGCTGCGGCCGCGGCCGAGCTCGCGGTGGAGATCACCTCCAGGTCCAATGCCGTCAACGACCGCGTCGCCAAACTGAAGGGCTATGCCGCCGCCGGCGTGCCGCTTTACCTCCTCATCGACCCGCACGCGACCGGCAGCCCCACGATCCACCTCTACGGTGAACCCAGCGACGGCAAGTACCGCGTCCTCCACGCGGGCAAGTTCGGTGAGGCCGTCCATCTCCCCGATCCGTTCGACCTCACCCTCGACACCTTCAGCTTCCCCCGCCCGTAGCCGGTCACGGCCTACCGATGAGTTCCGGCGCGGGCAGTGGTCAACCCTTGCGTGACGATCACCGAGGAGATGCCCCTGCCCGGGCCCACGCTGCGAGCCGAAGACGTTCCGGCCTTGTGCCAGGCACTCGTGGCCCGCTACCGCCGGGGCGTGCGAGAGGTCCGATGTGACCTCAGCCTGCTCACCCTCCCGGACCTGCCCACCCTCGAAGCGCTCGCGCGCATGGCGCTGACCGCGCGCCGCCAGGGCGGCAGCCTTCGGCTCACCGGCGCGACCCCCGCCCTCCGGGCCCTACTGGACCTCGTAGGCCTCGTCGAGCTCCTCGGGCAGCCCGAACAGCGGGAACCACCGGGCGGTGTCCAGGAAGGCGTTCAGCCCGACGATGCGGCCCTCTGACACCTCCAGCACCTGCAGCGCCCACGGCACGTGCCCCGGCCGGCCGTCCTCGCGCGGACGGTACTGGCCGAAGGCCGGCAGCCCGTTCGCCGTGGTCGGTATCAGGCGCGAGCCCTTGCACCCGATGCCCTGGTTCAGATGCCATGCCGCGATGTCCTGCGGCCCCTGGAGCCACAGGTCGAACGGCGGCATCGACAGCACCGCGTCCTCGTGCAGCAGGGCGGTCAGCCGCGTGATGTCGTAGGCCTCGAAGGCGGACAGGTACTGCTCCAGCAGCTTCGCCTGGTCCGCGTCCAGCGGGTCCGCCGGATCGCTCGGCCGCAGCGCCTGCCCCGCCAGGGTGGCCCGGGCCCGCTGGAGCGCGCTGTTGACCGAGGCCACCGTCGTCTCCAGCAGCTGCGCGACCTCGTCCGCCTTCCAGGCCAGCACCTCCCGCAGGATCAGCACCGCCCGCTGCTTCGCCGGCAGGTGCTGGAGCGCCGCCACGAACGCCAGCCGCACCGACTCCTTCGCCAGCGCCATCTCGGCCGGGTCGGCGGTCTGCGGCAGCACCCGCCCGTCCGGCACCGGCTCCAGCCAGGTCACCTCGGGCCGCTCGTTCAGCACGGCGGACGCCTGGTGCTGCGGGGCGGTGAGGTCCATCGGCCGCGCCCGCTTGTTCCCCGCGTTCAGCAGGTCCAGGCAGACGTTCGTGGCGATCCGGTACAGCCACGACCGCAGCGAGGAGCGGCCCTCGAACTTCCCGTACGCCCGCCAGGCGCGGACGTACGTGTCCTGCACCGCGTCCTCGGCGTCGAAGGCCGAGCCGAGCATCCGGTAGCAGTACCCGGTCAGCTCGACGCGGTAGCGCTCCATCGCCGCGTCGAGCTCCGGGGAGGTGGTGGTCGCGAGGTCGCTCATGGCTGCCGTCCCCCAGGGTGTCGTCCGTCACTCCGGAAACTACCCGAGGGGTCTGACAACGGCAGCCGCAGCGCCGCGCCGTACGTCAGGTGCCGGGCTTGCGCCCGTACACGAACACGTCCTCGCCGTTGGTCAGCATGTTCCAGTACGCCTTGGCGTCGGCCGTCGTCATGTTCACGCAGCCGCCCGAACCCGGCGGGTTCCACATGCTCTTCTCCACCGAGTGGAAGGCGATGCCCCCGTCGAAGAACTGCGCGTACGGCATCGCCACGTTGTAGATCGTCGACCAGTGGTTGATGCTGCGGTAGTAGATCTTCTTCAGCCCGGTCCGCGTCGGGGTCTCCGCCTTGCCCGTGCGCACCGGAACCGGCCCGTACTTCAGCGTCGCCCCGTCCTGGATCCAGCTCAGCTGCCGCGTCAGGTCGACGCAGGCGATCCGCCCCAGGTTGGTGGGGCACTTCCCCTCGGCGTTCGGGTTCTTCCCGGCCGCCCGCTGCGCCAGCATGGTGCTCATCGTCTGCCAGGTCAGCGGCCCCGCGTACCCCATCGTCGGGGTGATCCCGTGGGTGGCCTGGAAGGACTGGATGGCGGCGCAGTCGGCCGCCGACTGCACCCCGTCCACCGGCCGCCCGAGGAACTGCTCCACCTGCCGCTGGTACGGCCCCGTGGTCACGTTGCACGAGGCGGCCGCTTCCGCGGCCTGCGCCGCACCGCCCCCCGCGACCACCAGCGGCGCCGCCAGCGCCAGCGCCCCGCCGAACACCACCGCGGCCCGCCGGCCCGCGCGCACGCCTACGCGTATCCCCGCCATCGATCCCTCCCCTGCCGCGCCCGCACCCTGGGGACGCCGGTGCCCACCACGCTAGAGCGCGGCGGGCACGGCGGATAGGACTCCGACGGAACTTCAGCGAGCGGCCGCCGCCGTGGCCGGCATCCGGCGTTCGGCGCGGGCCGCGCGGGACCCGTACAGGGTGATCGAGACGACGCCCAGCACCGCCAGCAGCGCGATCCCGACCGTCGCCGCCCACCCCGAGGCGTGGTACGCCAGCGCGCCCAGGGTGCCGCCCGCGCTGGAGCCCAGGTAGTACGCGGACTGGTACAGCGCCGAGGCCTGCGCCCGGCCGGTCTTCGCCGTCCGGCTCACCGCCGCCGAGGCCACCGCGTGCCCGGCGAAGAACCCGGCGGTGATCAGCACCAGCCCCGGCAGGATCAGCCACAGCGAGTCGGCGAGCGACAGCAGCAGCCCCAGCGCGGTCGTGGTCACCGCCAGGTACAGCGCACCGCGCCGCCCGGTCCGCGCCACCAGCTGCCCGGCCGCCGCCGAGGAGGCCGTACCCACCAGGTAGATCAGGAAGATCGAGCCGACCAGGCCCTGGCCCAGCGAGAACGGCGCCTCCACCAGCCGGTAGCCGATGACCGTGTACACCGCCCCGAAGACCGTCATGAACAGCGCGCCGATCCCGTACAGCCGCAGCAGCAGCGGGTCCCGCAGGTGCCCGGCGACCGTACGGCCCACCGCGCGCGGGTTCAGCGAGGCCGGCCGGAAGAACCGCGCCCGGGGCAGCAGCACCAGGAAGGCCACCGCGCAGACCAGCGCCATCACGCCGACGGCGAGCAGCCCGCCCCGCCACCCCCACAGCTGGGCGCCCCAGCCGGTGACGATGCGGCCGCTCATGCCGCCGATGGAATTGCCGGCCACGAACAGGCCGATCGCCCCGACCAGCTCCTTGGGCCGGACCTCCTCCGCCAGGTACGCCATCGCGGAGGCGGGGATGCCGGCGATCGCCGCACCCTGCACCGCGCGCAGCGCCACCAGCCACTCCAGGCCCGGCGCGAACGGCACCAGCAGGCCGATGCCGACGGCCACCACCATCGAGCAGGTCATCATCCGGGTCCGCCCGAACCGCTCGGACAGCGCGCTCAGCGGCAGCACGAACAGGGCGAGCGCCCCGGTGGCCGCGGAGACCGTCCAGCTGGCCTGACCGGCCGTCACGCCGAAGCCGGCGGAGACCGCCGGGAGCAGGGCCTGGGTGGAGTAGAGGAGGGCGAAGGTCGCCAGTCCGGCGGCGAAGAGCGCGAGGCTCATCCGGCGGTAGCCGGGGCGGCCGGGGGAGAGGGGCTCGGGGGACGACGCGGTGGAGGCACCCGGGATGACGAGTGCCCCGGTATGAGCGGGAGGCATGCAACGACCGTAAGCCCACCCTTCTTCATGCGTCCAATGCACAAACGGGCCATAATCAATCCACCCACGCATCAGCACAGCTCATGGCTTCGGATATCAATGAACCGTTACGAAGAAGACATGGCCGTGACACAAGGGCTGGCCCCGCGCCTCGCCCAGTTCGTCGCGGTCGCCCAGCACGAGCACGTCACCCGCGCCGCCCAGGAGCTGGGCGTGCCGCAGTCCACCCTCTCCCGGGCGATGGTCCGCCTCGAACAGGACCTGGGCGTCTCGCTGTTCGCCCGCAAGGGCCGCACCGTCGCCCTCACCACGGCCGGCCGCACCTTCCTCGCCTCCGCCGAAGAAGCCCTCGCGGGAATCGCCCGCGCCGCCGGCTCCGTGCAGCAGGACGCCGACCCCGGCTTCGGGAAGGTCGCCTTCGGCTTCCTGCACACCCTGGGCCCCGAGACCGTACCCGGCCTGATCCGCGCCTTCCGCGCCGACCACCCCCGGGTCCGCTTCGCCCTCGTCCAGAACTACGGCGAGGCCATGCTGGAGAAGCTGCGCGCCGGAGAGCTCGACCTCTGCCTGACCTCGCCCGTCCCCGACGCCCCCGACCTGGTCGCCCGCCGGCTGGACGAGCAGCGGCTGCGCCTGGTGGTCCCGGACGACCACCGCCTGGCGGGCCGCAAGCGCATCCGCCTCGCCGAGGCCGCCGAGGAAACGTTCGTCACCCTGGAACCCGGCTACGGCCTGCGGCGCATCACCGACAACCTGTGCGCGGAGGCGGGGTTCACCCCGAAGGTGGCCTTCGAGGGCGAGGAGGCCGAAACCCTGCGCGGCCTCGTCGCGGCGGGTCTGGGCGTGGCCCTGCTCCCCCCGCCCCTGGTCCCGCGCCCGGGCGTGGTCGAGCTGACGGTCACGGCACCGCGCGCGGTCCGCGAGATCGGCGTGGCCTGGCTGGACGGCCACCCGGACACCCCGCCGGTGGCCGCGTTCAAGCGCTTCCTCCTCTCCCGCCGCGGCCGCCTCATCCCGGAACTGGAACCCCCGGCCTAGCCGGCCCCGCCCCTGCCCCCGTCGCCGCCCCCGCCGCCCTCCCCGTCCGTCTCGGGGCACGACGAGGCTGCCGCCGCCGACAGTAAGTAGCCCGCCTGGAAGCGTGACTTGGCGCCCACCGCGCGCATGATCTCCGCGATGTGCCGCTGGCAGGTGCGTTCCGACATGCCCAGGCGGCGGGCGATGACCTTGTCCTCCAGGCCCTCCGACAGCAGCCGTACGATCATCTGGCGGAGCTCGTCCGAGAGGGACCTGGCGGCTTCCGGGCTCACCGTCGTCGGGAAGGGGCGGGCGCCCAGCCAGGAGCGTTCGAAGGCAGCCGTCATGAAGTGGACGACGCTCGGCTCGCGGACCACCAGTGCCGCGCCCTGCCGGTCCGGGACCGACATCAGGCCGGTGTGGGCGTCGAAGATCAGCATTCGCATCAGCCCGTCGCCCAGGGTCCGCACCTGCGCCCCCAGCGCCGTCACCCGTTCCACGTACGCCGCCGTCGGCCGTGAGTAACGTGCCGTGTGCTGGTAGATCGTCCGCATCCGGACCCCGCGCGCCAGCAGCGACTCGTCCCGGCCGACCGCCTCCTCCAGGGTCTCCTGGGGGCGGCCGCCGCCCGGCTGGGAGGTCAGCAGCTCCTGCTCGCAGCCCGCCACCAGCTCGGCGATCAGCCCCCGCACCGCCCCCAGGTCGGTGACCAGCTCCAGGTTGCCCGCCCCGCCGTCGTCGCGGTGCGCGGTGCCCGCCTCGTACGCCGGCACCAGCGCCTCCAGCCGCCCGCGCAGCCGGTCCATCTCGTCGTGGGTCTCCCGTACGAGCAGGGCCAGCGGGGCCAGCGCCCGGGCGGCCGCCGCGCGGGGCGCGACCGCCGTCCAGCGTTCCGGGCCGTCGCCGGGGGCGCGCTGGAGCAGGTGGGCGGCGGCCAGTTCCTTGACGGCGGCGCCCGCCCGGGCGCCCAGGGCGGTGGTGGCCTCGGCGGGGGTGAAGGCGTACCGCTCCGCGGCGAAGGCGTACAGACGCCGGGCGGCGGGGCTCAGATCGGATCCATCGGCTCCGTCGGCATCGACTGGCATATGCCTATTCGTCCCTGACTGTCACCTTTTATAAACCCCTCGGGTTCCCGCAAGGCGACAAGTCGACTCCGGTATCCGTGCACCCGGCATATGCCGAACCGGCACAGTGGGGATCACGGCGTGCCGGGGGCGGCAACGCCGGATCCATCGGTGCCGTCCGACCGTGAGGGGGCGGAGCGGCAGGCACGGAAGGACGCCGCGCGCCCGCCCCCGTCCCGCGCACCCGTACCCGGCGGCTACTTGGGCTTCGCGTAGTCCCCGAAGCCCGTCCAGTCCAGCGCCACGCACGGCTCGTCGCCGAGCACCCAGGCGTCGTGCCCCGGCGAGACCTGCATGAAGTCCCCCGGGCCGTAGTCCTCCTCCTGCCCGTCGTCCATGACGACGTGCATCCTGCCGCTCACCACGTACCCCGTGTGCGCGGCCTGGCAGCTGTCCGTGCCGGCCAGCGGCTTGATGTGCTCCGACCAGCGCCAGCCCGGTTCGAAGACCGCCCGTCCGACGGCACCGCCTTCGGCCTGGACCACGTCCAGCCGGCCCTTGCCGTCCGCGAACGGCCGGGTCTCGTCGGCGCTGTCGAAGCTCCTGCGCACCATTGTGGCCATGCTCTGTCGCCTCCCGGAGAGAACGAACCCCGAGTCCACTCCTCACTCTACGCCCGGGCCACCCGCCCCTCACCCCCGCAGCGACCGCCCGAACCCCGAGGCCAGCGGCATCCGCAGGCCCAGCGGCGGGGGAGCCGCCAGCGCGTCCGTCACCGGCCGTGAGTACCGCCCCGAGACCATCGCGCCCAGGACGAAGTCCACCGCGAGCGCCACCACTTCCGCCCGGTGCTCGCGCAGCCCGTGCCCGTCCGAATGCACCTCGAACCGGCAAGTAGAACGATTCGCCTTCTTCGCCCGCGCCGCCAGCCGGAAGGAGGACTCCGGGTCACTGCGCGCGTCGTTCGTCCCGTGCACGATCAGCACCTGCCGCCCCGCGAGCTGTTTCACCGGTTCAGGGGAGCCCTCGTGCACCTCCTGCGGTAACCAAGGGGCCAGTGCCACCACCGAGTTGACGGCCCCGTGCCCCGCCGCCCGCAGTGCCGTCCGGCCCCCGGCCCCGTAGCCGGCCAGGCAGACCGGCACGTCCCCGTACCGGCGCAGCGCCTCGTCGGCCGCCCACCGTGCGGCCTCCTCCCGCTCCTGCGGGCCGTGCAGCACGGTGTGCGCCACCAGCCCCTGCTCCCCGCCCGCCCGGGCCAGCGCCCGAGCGAGCGGGCGCAGCGGACCGGGGGCGATCCTGGACGCCCCGGGGAGCAGGAGGACCACACCACTGACCATCGACTCCGGGCCGTTCGCGCCGGCCGCCCGCCCCAGGCGAGCCCCGCGCGCCGGCGGCGCATGCTGTGCCATGGCGGAACAGTCTCAGACCGGCGGGTGTATGCCACCCGTCCGTACGGTCTCTGTTACATATCGACGCCCGCCGCCGACGGGTTGCTCTACGCGCGTAGGAGTAGAGTGCCGGGATGACGAGCGAGACCCCCAACACGCCCAGCCCGGATCAGATCCGCCGCTCCCCGAAGGTGCTCCTGCACGACCACCTCGACGGTGGCCTCCGCCCCGGCACCATCATCGAGCTGGCCGCCGAGGTCGGCTACGACAAGCTGCCCGAGACCGACGCCGACAAGCTCGGCGTCTGGTTCCGCGACGCCGCCGACTCCGGCTCCCTCCCGCGCTACCTGGAGACGTTCGCGCACACCTGCGCCGTCATGCAGACCAAGGCGGCCCTCTTCCGGGTCGCCGCCGAGTGCGCCGAGGACCTGGCCGAGGACGGCGTCGTGTACGCCGAGATCCGCTACGCCCCCGAGCAGCACCTGGAGGCCGGCCTGACCCTCGAAGAGGTCGTCGAGGCGGTCAACGCCGGCTTCCGCGAGGGCGAGCGCCGCGCCAAGGCGGGCGGCCACCGCATCCGCATCGGCGCCCTGCTGACCGCGATGCGCCACGCGGCCCGCGCGCTGGAGATCGCCGAACTGGCCAACCGCTACCGCGACAACGGCGTCGTCGGCTTCGACATCGCCGGCGCCGAGGCCGGGTTCCCCCCCACCCGCCACCTCGACGCGTTCGAGTACCTCAAGCGCGAGAACAACCACTTCACCATCCACGCCGGCGAGGCCTTCGGCCTGCCGTCGATCTGGCAGGCCCTCCAGTGGTGCGGCGCCGACCGCCTGGGCCACGGTGTGAAGATCATCGACGACATCGAGGTCGCCGCCGACGGCTCCGTGAAGCTCGGCCGCCTGGCCTCGTACGTCCGCGACAAGCGCATCCCCCTGGAGATGTGCCCGACGTCGAACCTGCAGACCGCCGCGGCCGCCTCGTACGCCGAGCACCCGATCGGCCTGCTGCGCAAGCTGCACTTCCGGCTGACGGTCAACACCGACAACCGCCTGATGAGCGGCACCAGCATGAGCCGCGAGTTCGAGCACCTGGTCGACACCTTCGGCTACTCGCTCGACGACATGCAGTGGTTCACCGTCAATGCGATGAAGTCCGCATTCATTCCTTTCGATGAACGACTGGCGATGATCAACGACGTGATCAAGCCCGGTTATGCGGAGCTGAAGTCCGAGTGGCTTTTCCGTCAGACCGCTTCCACCAGCGGATCCGTATCGGCATAGGCCACGGAATGACCCACGGAAAGCGCCCGGTGGCACGTCACCCCGGGCGCTTTCTCGTATTAAAGGATGTTTGCGGGAGGGGGTTTGAAGTGACTAACTTGCGGAGCCGCTCGATTCCCCGTCGCAAGGACGATTTTTCATGAAGCAGTCTGCTGCCAAGTCCCTCGGTGTCGCTGTCATTGGTGCCGCCCTCGCCGCGGGTGCCGCGGGTACCGCCTCCGCCTCGGCGCTCCCCACCCCGAACCTCACGGACGCCCTCGGCACCGTCACCAGCGCCACCAGCTCCATCACCAACCAGACGGAGAAGGGCCAGGACGGCCAGGCCAGCGACCCGGCCGCGCCGGTGAACCAGCTGCTCGGCGGAGTCCCCGCGCTCGGCGGCCTCGGTGGCGCCCTGGGCTAACCGCCCACCCCGCGAAACGCACACCCGTACGCATGGCGCACACCCCTTCGAGGCGGTGTGCGCCATGCGGCGCGGTGTGCCACGATCCCCACCAACTACCCGCCGACGTATGGGTGGGGGCACACCCAGCGGTAGCTGGGGGAGAGGTCCGGTCATGCGCATCACGGCACGATTCAAGGCGCCCGCGACGACGTTCGCGCTGCTCCCCGCCCTGCTCCTCGGAGCCGTCGGCTGCAGCGGCGGTACGGACGCCGCGCCGCCCGGAAAGGGCCCCGACCCCAAGGGCTCCGCGGCCGCCTCTCCCTCCGGCGCACCCGGCCCCGCCGCCGCCTCCCCGGCCCCCAAGGCCAAGGACGCCCGTCTGGAGCGCTCCGCCCTCGCGCAGGGCGACCTCCCCGGCTACCAGGTCTCGGCGCAGGGCAAGAAC
This sequence comes from Streptomyces katrae, assembly GCF_002028425.1. GTDB lineage: Bacteria > Actinomycetota > Actinomycetes > Streptomycetales > Streptomycetaceae > Streptomyces > Streptomyces katrae_A. The sequence goes on from NZ_CP020042.1 coordinate 4,814,143, forward strand.
CCCAACGCCCCGGCCGGCCAGCCGCAGGCCGACAAGAAGGCCTGCCAGCCGCTCGCCGACATCATGGGCGACAAGCCCGACCCGGCCGCGCACGAGACCGTCAACCGGGGCATCGGCTCCCAGAAGCAGGTCGGCCTCGCCGTCTCCGCGTCCGTCAGCTCCTACGACGAGAGGGACGCCAAGAAGGTCGTCGCCCGGCTCCGCGAAGCCGTCGCGGCCTGCGGCTCCGGCTTCACCGCAACCGTGCAGAAGCAGACCGGCACCTACCGGGACGTGAAGGCGGTCCCGTTCAAGACCGCCGGTGACGAGAGCGTCAGCTGGACCACGACCGCATCCGCCGAAGGCGTCTCGGCCCAGGTCCACCTGGTCGTCGTCCGCGAGGGGTCCAGCATCGTACGGCTGATGGCCCTCAACGTGGCGGCCGCCGGCCAGAAGGCGGCGGTTCCGCAGGAAGTCGCCGACAAGCAGCTGGAGAAGGTCCGGAAGGCCGGCTGAACCCGGCCTGAGGGCGGCCGGGTCTTGCGAGCCGGTCGCGAGCGCCGGCCGCGGCCGGCACGAGGAGTCCTACCAGGCGGCGCTCGCGGCGCCCACGCCGGACTTCTCGTTCGGGATCAGCAGCCACAGCGCCAGGTAGATCAGGAACTGCGGGCCGGGCAGCAGGCAGGACAGGACGAAGATGAGCCGCATCGTGCGGGCCTTCATTCCGAACCGCTTGGCCAGTCCGGCGCAGACGCCGCCGATCAGCCGTCCGTCACGGGGGCGGGTCAGCGCGCTCATGGTGTGCTCCTTCGTATCGGGATTCGCGCGCATTCCGTCATTTCCTGGCGCGATGAATCAATACTCGCGCGGCACGGCCGACAGAACGTCGGTCCACGGGCCGAGGCCGACCCTGGGAATTCTCGGGGTGTTCCCCTGAGACACCGCATCCGGGGAGCTCAGGGGCCTGCGCAGCCTGGCCCGCAGCACCGGTACGACCGCCATGTGCACGATCACCACCCCGGCGGTGTTCAGCAGCAGGGAATCCACGTCCGGAACCCGCCCCGGAACGGCCGTCTGGAGCATTTCGATGCTCAGCGAGATCAGTACGGCGGCCGTCGCCGTCCGCGCCAGCGAGGCCCACGCGGCCAGCGCCCCGGGCTTCAGCCGGCCCCCCGCCAGCGGCAGCAGCACCCCCAGCGGGGCCAGCAGCGCCAGCCCCTCCCCGATCCGCCGCGCGGCCTCCAGCGGCCCCAGCGCCAGGTCCGCCCGGATCCCCTCCAGCGGCGACAGGTTCGCGGCCGCCGCCCAGGGCACGTCCAGCGGACTCAAGGTGAGCCATCCGACGACCAGCAGGTGCGCGGCCAGCAGGGCCCCGCTCAGGAGCCGGGGACGGACCGGGAGCTGTGTGGCGGTGGCGGCGCTGCCGCTGCCCTCATGACGGTGCACACCAGCGAGGACGCCACCCCCGGTGGCGGCGGTTCCGGTCGGCCGCTGCCGTCTCGGACCGTGTGGCGCGCCCGGTCAGCGCCCCCGGTCAGCCGGTCCCCGGCGCCGGGTGCCGCTCCGCCCAGTCAGCGAGACCGGTGAGCCGCCCGTAGAGCTCGCGCGCCGCGTCGGTGGCGGCGTACTCCACCCGGGGCGGCACCGTGGGGTACACGGTGCGGACCAGCAGGCCGTCCTCCTCCAGCTCGCGCAGCGTGAGGGTGAGGATCCGGCGGCTGATCCCGGCCAGCGACCGTTCGAGCGCGGAGAAGCGGACGGGCCCGTGGAGGGTTTCGCTCAGGACGCCCAGACTCCATTTGCCGCTCACCCTGCCGAGCACGCCGAGGACGGTGCAGACCTCACGGCCCGCGCCCTCCTGCGCCGTGCACGCGGTAGTACGTGACATAAATGTGCCTTCTTCCGTTGTGCGGCGCCCTCTTCGAGGATGGGCGGTGTGCACGTCAGTGCCCCGCGAGGACGGCCCGTCCGGCCGGCTCGCGCCCATCCGCAGGCCCGACGAGAGGCGAGGGACGACGAGTGAGGAACACCGGCAGCACGCAAGAGCTTCCCGCGGCGGTGGAGTTGGACGCGGGGGTGAGGGAGCTGCTCGACGGCCGGAACTTCGCGGTGGTGGCGACGCTGAACCCCGACGGCGGCCCGCAGACCTCCGTGGTCTGGGCCGGCAGGCGCGGGGACGCCGTGGTCTTCTCCACCACCGCGGGACGCAAGAAGGCGCGCAACCTCGCCCGCGACCCGCGCATCAGCCTGACGGTCTACGACCGCGAGAACCCCTACCGGTCGGTGGAGATACGGGGCACGGCCGAACTGCTGCCGGACCCGCACAAGGAACTGCCGCGCGAGCTGTCCCGGCACTACCTCGGCGAGGACCCGCCGCCGGAGCCGGCCGAGGTCGTCCGGCTGATCGTGCGGATCACCGCGGAAAAGGTCGTCGCGATCTCCCTCTGAGGAGCCGGCCGACGGATCCCGGACGGCCGGTCCCGGACGGCCGGACGCGGACGGGACGCCCTCCCGGGCCGGACCCGCCGTCGGCGCCCCTACCTGACCATCAGCAGCACGGCCAGCAGGACCGCGCCCGTCACCGCCGGGACGATGATCTCCCAGGCCCACCGCACCCGGACCGGCCCCTGCGCGCCGGGCCGGGCGGCTCCGCGCTCGGCCAGCTCGGTCAGCTCGTCCACGGCCTTGTCGGCGGAGGCCCGCGCCACCGGCGCGGCCGCCTTGTCTCCGGCGCCCCCGCCGCCCGGCGCCTCGCGCCGGCCGGCCGAGCGGTTCGCCTTCTTGCGCTCGCGCAGCGACACCGGCACCGACCAGAGCTGGTACGTCGCCCCGTCCGCCAGCACCTCCGCCGAGTACCCGGCGCGCACCGCGTCCACCACGGCCCAGGGCAGCTCGATGACCCGGAAGGGGTTGCGGACCCGCATCCGGTCCTCGTTGGCGAAGACGGCCGGCCGGATGGTGAACGCCACGGTCAGCGGTACGGCGCACAGCGCGGCGGCGAGCCCGATCCACCGGCCGCTGCCCACGCCGCGCACGACGGCGTCCCCGCACAGCCAGACGATCATCGCCAGGATCAGCACCCCGGTGACGACGGCCATGGGGGAGCGGTAGACGCGGTCCGCGTAGGCCGGCTCATGGGTGGAGGGTGTGGTCATGCCGCCGATTGTGCCGCATGCCCGTCCGGGGGCCACCGGCGCGCGGGGGCGGGCGCACCGATGGCGGACGTCACGCGCAGATGTGCACGAGGGGGGTGACAGGTCGCTACGCGCGTAGATATGCTCATCTGGTGACCATGCCCACCACCCTCACCGCATTCGCTGACGTGACGACGTCCGACAGCGCGCTGCGCCGCTTCCTGCACGGGCTGCCCGGCGTCGACGCAGTCGGACTGGAGGCCCGCGCGGCCTCCCTCGGCACCCGTTCGATCAAGACGACGGCCAAGGCGTACGCCATCGACCTGGCCATCTCGATGATCGACCTGACGACGCTCGAGGGTGCGGACACCCCGGGCAAGGTCCGGTCGCTCGCCGCCAAGGCCGTCAACCCCGACCCCCTGGACCGCACGACGCCCATGACCGCCGCGGTCTGCGTCTACCCCGACATGGTGGCCACCGCCAAGGCGGCGCTCAACGGCGCCGACGTCAAGGTCGCCTCCGTCGCCACCGCCTTCCCGGCGGGCCGCGCCGCCCTGCCGGTCAAGCTGGCCGACACCCGTGACGCCGTCGCCGCCGGCGCCGACGAGATCGACATGGTCATCGACCGTGGCGCCTTCCTCGCCGGCCGCTACCTGGACACCTACGAGCTGATCAAGGCCGTCAAGGAGGCGTGCGTCCGCGAGGACGGCACCGCCGCCCGGCTGAAGGTCATCTTCGAGACCGGCGAGCTGTCGACGTACGACAACATCCGCCGCGCCTCCTGGATCGGCATGCTCGCGGGCGCCGACTTCATCAAGACCTCCACCGGCAAGGTCGGCGTCAACGCCACCCCCGCCAACACCCTGCTCATGCTCGAAGCCGTCCGCGACTTCAAGGCGCAGACTGGAATCCAGATCGGCGTGAAGCCGGCCGGCGGCATCCGCACCACCAAGGACGCCATCAAGTTCCTGGTCCTGGTCAACGAGACCGCGGGCGAGGACTGGCTGACCAACGAGTGGTTCCGCTTCGGCGCCTCCAGCCTGCTGAACGACCTGCTCATGCAGCGCCAGAAGCTGAGCACCGGGCGTTACTCCGGACCCGACTACGTGACGGTGGACTGATCACCATGGCATCCCTCTTCGAGTACGCACCGGCTCCCGAGTCCCGCTCGGTCGTCGACATCGCCCCCTCCTACGGGCTCTTCATCGACGGCGAGTTCACCGACGCCGCCGACGGCAAGGTCTTCAAGACCGTCAGCCCCTCCAGCGAGGAGGTCCTGTCGGAGGTCGCCCAGGCCGGCGCCGCCGACGTCGACCGCGCCGTCAAGGCCGCCCGCCGCGCCTTCGAGAAGTGGTCCGCGCTGCCCGGCTCCGAGCGCGCCAAGTACCTCTTCCGCATCGCCCGGATCATCCAGGAGCGCAGCCGCGAGCTGGCCGTCCTGGAGACCCTGGACAACGGCAAGCCGATCAAGGAGACCCGCGACGCGGACCTCCCGCTGGTCGCCGCGCACTTCTTCTACTACGCGGGCTGGGCCGACAAGCTCGACCACGCGGGCTACGGCGCGAACCCGCGCCCGCTGGGCGTGGCCGGCCAGGTCATCCCCTGGAACTTCCCGCTGCTGATGCTCGCGTGGAAGATCGCCCCGGCGCTCGCCACCGGCAACACCGTCGTCCTCAAGCCGGCGGAGACCACCCCTCTCTCGGCGCTGTTCTTCGCGGACATCTGCCGCCAGGCCGGTCTCCCCAAGGGCGTCGTCAACATCATCCCCGGCTACGGGGACGCGGGTGCCGAGCTCGTCGCCCACCCCGACGTCAACAAGGTCGCCTTCACCGGCTCCACCGCGGTCGGCAAGGCCATCGCCCGCCAGATCGCCGGCACCGGCAAGAAGGTCACCCTGGAGCTGGGCGGCAAGGGCGCCAACATCGTCTTCGACGACGCCCCCATCGACCAGGCCGTCGAGGGCATCGTCAACGGCATCTTCTTCAACCAGGGCCAGGTCTGCTGCGCGGGCTCCCGCCTGCTGGTCCAGGAGTCGATCCACGACGAGCTGCTGGACTCCCTCAAGCGCCGCCTGAGCACCCTGCGCCTGGGCGACCCGCTCGACAAGAACACCGACATCGGCGCGATCAACTCCGCCGAGCAGCTCGCCCGGATCACGGCCCTGGCCGACACCGGCGAGGCCGAGGGCGCCGAGCGCTGGTCCCCGGCCTGCGAGCTGCCGTCCTCCGGCTACTGGTTCGCCCCGACGCTCTTCACGAACGTCACCCAGGCGCACACCGTCGCCCGTGACGAGATCTTCGGCCCGGTCCTGTCCGTGCTGACGTTCCGCACCCCGGACGAGGCCGTCGCCAAGGCCAACAACAGCCAGTACGGCCTGTCCGCCGGCATCTGGACGGAGAAGGGCTCCCGCATCCTCGCGGTGGCGAACAAGCTCCGCGCGGGCGTCGTCTGGGCCAACACGTTCAACAAGTTCGACCCGACCTCGCCCTTCGGCGGCTACAAGGAGTCGGGCTTCGGCCGCGAGGGCGGCCGCCACGGTCTGGAGGCCTACCTCGATGTCTGAGTCCTCTCTGCGTCTGAACGTCTTCAAGACCTACAAGCTGTACGTCGGGGGCAAGTTCCCCCGCTCCGAGAGCGGCCGGGTGTACGAGGTGAGCGACTCGAAGGGGAAGTGGCTGGCCAACGCCCCGCTGTCCTCCCGCAAGGACGCCCGTGACGCGGTCGTCGCCGCCCGCAAGGCCTTCGGTGGCTGGGCGGGCGCGACCGCGTACAACCGTGGCCAGATCCTCTACCGCATCGCCGAGATGCTGGAGGGCCGCCGCGAGCAGTTCGTCCGCGAGGTCGGCGAGGCCGAGGGCCTGTCCAAGTCCAAGGCGGCGGCGGTCGTCGACGCGGCCATCGACCGCTGGGTCTGGTACGCGGGCTGGACCGACAAGATCGGCCAGGTCGCCGGCGCGGCCAACCCGGTCGCGGGCCCGTTCTTCAACCTCTCCACCCCGGAACCGACCGGCGTCGTCACGGTCGTGGCCCCGCAGGACTCGTCCTTCCTGGGCCTGGTCTCGGTGATCGCCCCGGTGATCGCGACGGGCAACACCGCCGTCGTCATCGCCAGCGAGAAGGCCCCGCTGCCCGCCCTGTCCCTGGGCGAGGTGCTGGCCACCTCCGACCTGCCGGGCGGCGTCGTCAACATCCTCTCCGGCAAGGCCGCCGAGATGGGCCCGCACCTCGCGGCCCACCAGGACGTCAACGCGATCGACCTCGCGGGCGCGGACGCGGCGCTGGCCAAGGAGCTGGAGATCGCCGCGGCCGACAACCTCAAGCGCGTCCTGCGTCCACAGCCTGTGGACGACTGGGCCGCCGACCCGGGCACGTCGCGCATGACGGCGTTCCTGGAGACCAAGACGGTCTGGCACCCCACCGGATCGCTGGGCTCGGGCGGCTCCTCCTACTAGCCCCCGCCCCCCGTGAACCGGCCCCGGCAGCCAGTCCCCCCGTGCTGCCGGGGCCTTCGCGCGTCCGCCGCCGCTACCCCTTCGGGAGCACCGGACCCAGCAGCGAGGAGACGGCCGCCTGCGGGATCTCCTTCACCGACGGCCCCTGCGTCAGCACCCCCGTGACCATCGTCGTGCCCACCGCCGGGAAGTCGGCGACCTTCGTGCCCACCCCGTTGTCGAGGGGGTCCACGCCGGTGTGTGCGAGGGGGTTCACCTTCAGGTTGGAGATCGGGTCGACGACCCCGGAGACCGCCGCCGCCGGGTCCAGCTCACCGGCCTGCGCCGCACCGGCCGCCATGGCCAGGGCCGCCCCGGCCAGGGAGAGGGTCAGTCCGGCGGAACGGAGCCGCTGGGGAGAGGGGTCGGAGGCTGCGTGACGTGCCATTGGTTCCCGCCTGTGGTCGTAGTCGCGTGCGCACACAGCGTAGTCGAGGGGGCGTCCCCGGTTCCAACCCGCCGTGTGAGACCGGTCGCAGGGGCTGTCGCCAGTGTGTTGATACGCGGGGTCATGCCTCACACTGGTCTCCCGTGAGCTGTTCATCTCCCCTTCCGACGCGGGTCGTGCTCCTGACCGGTCCCTCGGGTTCCGGCAAGTCCTCGCTGGCGGCCCGCTCGGGGCTGCCCGTACTGCGCCTCGACGACTTCTACAAGGAGGGGACGGACCCGACCCTCCCCCTGGTCGAGGGCAGCTCGGACATCGACTGGGACTCCCCGCAGTCCTGGGACGCTGAAGTCGCCGTGGCCGCCGTCGCCGAACTCTGCCGCACCGGCCGCACCGAGGTCCCCGTCTACGACATCGCGACCAGCTCCCGCACCGGCACGGAGACCCTGGACATCTCCCGCACCCCGCTGTTCATCGCGGAGGGCATCTTCGCCGCCGACATCGCCGCCCGCTGCCAGGAACTCGGCCTCCTCGCCGACGCGATCTGCCTGCGCGGCCGCCCCTCCACCACCTTCCGCCGGCGACTGGCCCGCGACCTGCGCGAAGGCCGCAAGTCCCTGCCGTTCCTGCTGCGCCGAGGCCTGCGCCTGATGCGCGCCGAACGCGGCATCGTCGCCCGGCACGTCGCCCTCGGCGCCCACGCCTGCGGCGGCGACGAGGCCCTGGGCCGCCTCGCCGCGGCGGCGGCGGGCCGCCACCGCTCGGCGACCGCGGCGGCGGTGTAGCCCCGGCCACGAAAAGACACGAAAAGAAGAGGCGGGACCGAGCGGACCCCCGGCCGCCCGGTCCCGCCTCCATCCCCCCACGGCCTCCGTCCCACCCCCGTAGGACGGACCCCCTGGCCGGTGGTCTGCGGTCTGTGATGTGCAGATGTGTGGTGCGTGGTGTGTGGTGCGTCGTACGTGGTGCGTCGTGCCCGGTGTTACGCGACGAGCTCCCCGAAGGACTCCGCCTCGTCCCGCCCGAAGCTCAGCACCTCGTCCTCGCGCAGCCGGCGCAGCGAGCGCCAGATGCTCGACTTCACGGTGCCGACGCTGATGCCCAGGATCTCCGCGATCTCCGGGTCCGTACGGCCCTCGTAGTACCGCAGCACCAGCATCGTGCGCTGCGGCTCCGGGATCCGGGCCAGCGCCTGCCAGAGCACCGCGCGCAGCTCCGTACCGCGCATCGCGTCCGTGTCGGAGGCCGTCTCCGGCAGCTCCTCCGTCGGGTACTCGTTGAGCTTGCGCCGGCGCCACGCGCTGATGTGCAGGTTCGTCATCGTCCGGCGCAGGTAGCCGCCCACCGCCGCCTTGTCGCTGATCCGGTCCCAGGCCCGGTAGGTGGAGAACAGCGCGCTCTGCAGCAGGTCCTCGGCCTCGTGCCGGTCGCCGGTCAGGTGGAAGGCCGTCGCGTACAGGGCCGCGCGCCGCTCCTGGACGTACGCCGTGAACTCCGCCTCCGAGGAGGAGGACGGGGAGGAAGGGGTCCGCTGGGCGGGAACCGCCTGGTACTGGTTCGCGTCAATGGCTACGACATGAGCCTGTCGCCGGGAGCCCGGCACCGTACGGACACCCGCCCGGCGGTTCGCGTCGTGCAGCCGCGTGACAACCGCGCTGGTGGTGGTGCTGTGCAGCGTGTTCATCTCGCGCCCCCCGTCGTGGAGTCTGCTTCGGTCCGTGCTTCGATGACAAAAGACTGCCCGGCCGACTTAACCGGCGTGTCCGTCGACTGTCACAGCACTGTCACAGCCGCCCGCGATCCGGATCCGAGCGGGACTCGACGGAACCGGGCGGGAGCCGACGCCGGATCCGTCGCGCGCGACGGTCGAAGTCCCGACGGCCGATGGGACAGAATGAGCCCGTGCCTTTCCTGTTGCTGATCGAGGACGACGACGCCATCCGCACGGCCCTCGAACTCTCCCTGACCCGCCAGGGCCACCGTGTGGCCACCGCGGCGACGGGCGAGGACGGCCTGAAACTGCTCCGTGAGCAGCGGCCGGACCTGATCGTGCTCGACGTCATGCTGCCCGGCATCGACGGCTTCGAGGTGTGCCGGAGGATCCGCCGCACCGACCAGCTGCCGATCATCCTGCTCACCGCGCGCAGCGACGACATCGATGTCGTCGTCGGCCTGGAGTCCGGAGCCGACGACTACGTCGTCAAGCCCGTCCAGGGCCGGGTGCTCGACGCCCGCATCCGCGCCGTGCTGCGCCGCGGCGAGCGCGAGGCCAGCGACTCCGCCGTCTTCGGGTCCCTCGTCATCGACCGCGCCGCCATGACCGTGACGAAGAACGGCGAAGACCTCCAGCTCACACCGACCGAGCTGCGGCTGCTCCTGGAGCTCAGCCGCCGGCCCGGGCAGGCGCTCTCCCGCCAGCAGCTGCTCCGGCTGGTGTGGGAGCACGACTACCTCGGCGACTCGCGGCTCGTCGACGCGTGCGTACAGCGGCTGCGCGCCAAGGTCGAGGAGGTCCCCTCCTCACCGACCCTGATCCGCACGGTCCGGGGCGTCGGCTACCGACTGGACTCCCCGCAGTGACCAAGGCCCTCTTCGCGGGCCGGCGCTGGACCAGCCTGCGGGTGCGGCTGCTCGTGGTGTTCGCCCTGGTCGCCCTGACGGCCGCCGTCTCCGCCTCCGGAATCGCCTACTGGCTCAACCGCGAGGCGGTCCTCACCCGTACCCAGGACGCGGCCCTGGGCGACTTCCGCCAGGAGATGCAGAACCGCGCCGCGGCCCTGCCCGCCAACCCCACCCCCGAGGAACTCCAGCGCACCGCAGAGCTGATGGCGGGCAGCAGCCCCGGGTACAGCGTGCTGCTCGTCAGCGAGGGCAAGGACAAGCGGCCCGTGTTCGGCGCCGCCGGGGCGGCGTCCTTCGGGCTGGACGACGTGCCGAAGTCCCTCCAGCACGCCGTGAACGACCGCCAGAAGACCACGACCGCGAACGACGCCGAGTACCACATGTACTGGCAGCGGACGAAGCCCGGCGGCAAGCCCTACCTCGTCGGCGGCACGCGCATCATCGGCGGCGGACCGACCGGCTACATGTACAAGTCCCTGGCCACGGAACGCGACGACCTCAACGCCCTCGGCTGGTCCCTGACCATCGCGACGGGCCTGGCCCTGCTCGGATCGGCGCTGCTCGCGCAGGCGGCGGCCCGGACCGTGCTCAAGCCCGTACAGCGGCTCGGCGAGGCGGCACGGAGACTGGGCGAGGGCGAACTCGACCACCGGCTCGACGTGTCGGGCACGGACGAACTCGCCGACCTCTCACGGACGTTCAACCGCACCGCGGAGGCGCTGGAGAAGAAGGTCGCCGACATGAGCGCCCGCGAGGAGGCCAGCCGGCGGTTCGTGGCCGACATGAGCCACGAACTGCGCACCCCGCTCACGGCGTTGACGGCGGTCGCCGAGGTGCTGGAGGAGGAGGTCGACGACCTCGACCCGATGATCGCCCCGGCCGTGGGCCTGGTGGTCAGCGAGACCCGGCGGCTCAACGACCTGGTGGAGAACCTGATGGAGGTCACCCGTTTCGACGCGGGGACGGCCCGACTGGTGCTCGACGACGTCAACGTCGCCGACCAGGTCACCGCCTGCATCGACGCCCGGGCCTGGCTGGACGCCGTCGAGGTCGACGCCGGCCGCGGCATCGTGGCCCGCCTCGACCCCAGGCGCCTCGACGTCATCCTGGCCAACCTGATCGGCAACGCCCTCAAGCACGGCGGCTCGCCGGTGCGGGTGTCCGTGCGGGTCGAGGAGGAGTGGCTGGTCGTCGCGGTCAAGGACAACGGGCCGGGCATCCCGGAGGAGGTGCTGCCGCACGTCTTCGACCGGTTCTACAAGGCCAGCGCCTCCCGGCCGAAGTCGGACGGCAGCGGACTGGGCCTGTCGATCGCCATGGAGAACGCGCACATCCACGGCGGCGACATCACGGCCGCGAACGGCCCGGAAGGCGGGGCCGTGTTCACCCTGCGGCTTCCGGTGGACGTGGGGAAGGTGATCGCCGGTGGCGGCACGGAAGCGTAGGACGCACGCGGCGCTGCTGGGCGCAGGGGCCTTGGCCCTCGCCCTCACCGGGTGCGGGATCCGGGCCACGACCGTTCCGGTCGACGTGGGCCCGGCCCCCTCACGGGTGTCCTGCGACACCCCGGACCTGCCGCCCGGGCAGAGCGGGGTGCAGGGGTTCCGCGCCAAGGTGGAGCTGGTCTGCGGATCGCAGCTGGTCGCGGTGGAACGGGTCGTCCCCGTCCCCGAGAAGCGCACCGGGCGCGAGCCCGTCGCGCTGGTCGCACAGGCCCTGCTGGAGGAACTGGAACGCCCCCTGTCCGAGCAGGAACGGGAGGGCGGCTTCACGACCGGGGTCCGGGACGGGCTGACGTCCGTCCCGGCGCGCCCCGGCGACCCGGCGGGCACGGTCCGGCTGAGCCGCAAGCCCGAGGACCTGCCGCCGGTGGCCCTGGCCCAGATCGTGTGCACCCTCTCCGCGAGCGACGCCATCTCGGCGGGCCCCGGCCCGGTGGTCCTGGGCGGCCCGGACGCGGACCCGCCGCGCGCCTGGGAATGCACGGACGCGGTCCGCAACCGCCCGGAATCGGCCCCCACCCTGGGCGAACTGGTCCGCCCGACGGGCTCCCCGACGCCGTCACCGTCGCCCTCCTGACGCCGGGGCCCGCCATCGCCCCCTCGAGGGACGGGGGCCGGGCGGTATCTGCCCACCCGCCTCCCCGGGTGCGGGTGGGTGGGGCGGGGGGCGGCATCCCGCCGGGCGGCGACGGGACAGCGGGCCGGTGCCGAGTGTGGCCCCGGCACCGGGCCGCTGGCCGGTTCCGGTCCGGGTAGGCGCCGACGGGTGGTGGGTGGGCAGATACCGCCCGGGCCCGGCCCCTCGCGGGGGAGATGGCGGCCCTTGCGAACGCCGACGGCCCCCTCGGTTGTGCCGAGGGGGCCGTCGGGGCGGCGGGGGCGGGGGCTACAGGCCCATGGCCGCCGCGAGGTCCTTCTTCACCGTGTCCAGGATTTCCTGGCCGCGGGTGCGGGCCGCCGTGAGGTCCGAGGCTTCCGAGACCGGGACGACCACCTCGAGGTAGCACTTCAGCTTGGGCTCCGTGCCCGACGGGCGGCAGATGACCCGGGCCTTGTAGTCGCCCTCCAGGTAGTAGCGCAGGCCGTCCGTGGGCGGGAGCTTCTCCGTGCCCTGGGACAGGTCCTCCGCCGAGACCACCCGCAGGCCCGCCAGGGCCGTCGGGGGTTCCGCGCGGAGCCGGGCCATCGCGTTGGCGATGATCGACAGGTCCTCCACGCGGACCGACAGCTGGTCGGTGTGGTGGAGGCCGTGGGCCATCGCCAGGTCGTCCAGGAGGTCGGTCAGGGTGCGGCCCTGCTCCTTGAGCTCCGAGGCCAGTTCGGCGACCAGCAGGGCGGCGGTGATGCCGTCCTTGTCGCGGACGCCCTCGGGGTCCACGCAGTAGCCGAGGGCCTCCTCGTAGCCGTAGCGCAGGCCCTCCACGCGGGAGATCCACTTGAAGCCCGTGAGGGTCTCCTCGTAGCCGAGGTTCGCCGCCTCGGCGATCCGGCCCAGGAGGGACGAGGAGACGATCGACTCGGCGAAGACGCCCTGGGCGCCCTTGTGGACCAGGTGGGCCGCCAGGAGGGCGCCGACCTCGTCGCCGCGCAGCATGCGCCAGCCGCCGTTGTCGGGCACCGCCACGGCGCAGCGGTCCGCGTCCGGGTCGTTGGCGATCACGATGTCCGGCTGGACCTCGGCGGCCTTCGCGAAGGCCAGGTCCATCGCGCCGGGCTCTTCCGGGTTGGGGAAGGCGACCGTCGGGAAGGCCGGGTCCGGCTCGGCCTGCTCGGTGACGAGCACCGGGGCGGGGAAGCCGTGCCGGGCGAAGGCCGCCATCACGACGTCCTTGCCGACGCCGTGCATGGCCGTGTAGACGGTCCGCACGCCGTGCGGGGACGTGGGGCTCAGGACGGAGTCCGTGCGCGCCAGGTAGGCCTCCAGGACCTCCTCGTCGAGCTGCAGCCAGCCGTCGGAGGGGCGGGGGACGGAGGCGAGGGAGGAGATCGCGTCGATCTCCGCCGCGATCTGCGCGTCCGCGGGGGAGACGATCTGCGAGCCGTCGCCGAGGTAGACCTTGTAGCCGTTGTCCCGGGGAGGGTTGTGGCTCGCGGTCACCTCGACGCCGGCGACGGCTCCCAGGTGCCTTATCGCGTACGCGAGGACGGGCGTGGGGAGGGGGCGGGGGAGCACGGCCGCGCGCAGGCCGGCGCCCGTCATGACGGCCGCCGTGTCGCGGGCGAAGTCCGCGGACTTGTAGCGCGCGTCGTAGCCGACGACCACCAGGCCGCCCTCGTGGCCCTGGGCCTTCAGGTAGGCCGCCAGGCCCGCCGCGGCGCGGATGACCACGGAGCGGTTCATCCGCATCGGGCCCGCCCCGATCTCGCCGCGCAGCCCGGCGGTGCCGAACTGGAGCGTGCCGGAGAAGCGGTCCGCGAGCTCGGCGGTGTCGCCCGCCTCGATGAGCGCGCGCAGCTCGGCCGCGGTCTCCTCGTCGGGGTCCTCCGCCAGCCAGGTCCGGGCCCGGGTGAGCAGGTCGTCCTGTGCCTGTTCCACTAGTTCCGCCTTACCTCTCGTACGTCGTCGGCTCGTCGATCAGATGCGGGCGAGGACCTGCGTCAGCAGGGTGCCCATGCGGGCGGCGGAGTCGCGGCCGGCCTGGAGGACCTCTTCGTGGTTCAGCGGCTCGCCGGACAGGCCCGCGGCCAGGTTGGTGACCAGGGAGATGCCGAGCACCTCGGCGCCGGCCTCACGGGCGGCGATGGCCTCCAGCACGGTGGACATGCCGACCAGGTCGGCGCCCATGACGCGGATCATGTTGATCTCGGCCGGGGTCTCGTAGTGCGGGCCGGGGAACTGGACGTAGACGCCCTCTTCGAGGGTCTCGTCGATCTCCTTGCACATCGCGCGCAGGCGCGGCGAGTACAGGTCGGTGAGGTCCACGAAGTTCGCGCCGACGATCGGCGAGGTCGCGGTGAGGTTGAGGTGGTCGCTGATCAGGACGGGCTGGCCGGGCTTCATGCCCTTGCGCAGGCCGCCGCAGCCGTTGGTCAGGACGACGGTCTTGCAGCCGGCGGCGACGGCCGTACGGACGCCGTGCGCGACGGCGGCGACGCCGCGGCCCTCGTAGAAGTGGGTCCGGCCGAGGAAGAGCAGCGCGCGCTTGTCGCCGATCTTGTACGAGCGGATCTTGCCGCCGTGGCCCTCGACGGCGGGCGGCGGGAAGCCGGGCAGTTCGGTGACCGGGAACTCGGCCTCGGGCGCGCCGAGCGCCTCTGCGGCGGGGGCCCAGCCGGAGCCCATGACGAGGGCGACATCGTGGGATTCGACGCCGGTGAGCTCGCGGAGGCGGGCGGCGGCGGCGTCGGCGGCGGCGAAGGGGTCGGTAACAGATGCGTTCACGCAGATGAGCGTAGCCGCTGTTGGCCTACGCGCGTAGATGGCACAGCTCACGGTGTTCGGATCGTTGCCTTGTCGTTTCCGCCGAATCGTCCCGGAGAGGGCTGGAGGCCGCTGGAGGGAGCCTGGGGCTCCGCCCCAGGGTCAGCAAGGCCGCTTGCGCAGTTCCATCACGTAGTCGTGCGGGGCGCCCGCCGATTCCGCGGCGTCGGCGATCTCGCCGAGGTAGCGGGCCGAGGGGAGGCCGCCCTCGTAGCCGTTGAGGACGTAGCACCAGGCGGGCTCCTCGCCGTCCAGCGTGTGGACCCGGATGCGCATGCGGCGGTAGATGTCCAGACCGACGCCCTCCCAGCGGTCCATGGAGTCCTCGTCCAGCGGCGCGATGTCGTACAGGGCGACGAAGACCTGCTGGCGGGGGGCCTCCACGATGGTGGCGAGGGCGCCCTCCCAGCCCATCTGCTCGCCGCCGAAGGTCAGCCGCCAGTCGTTGATCCAGCCCGTGCCGCGCAGCGGCGAATGCGGAGCGCGGCGCGTCATCAGCCGCGGGTCGAGGTTGCCGGCGTACGCGGCGTAGAGCGACATGAGGTCGAGGGTACGGGAGGGGTGCCCCGGCCCGCGTGCCCGGATGGCGCACGGATGACAGGACCGGGAGTGGGACCGGGAGCGAGACCGGGAGTGGAGCACCTTGAAGCGTGCGGGACAATGGGCGTGGAATGCATCCCCCGGGGAGACCCCCCGGACGCCGGCCGGGGCGGCAGCCGGCCGGGCAGACGTGAGGCGGAGTTTTCGTGACCCGGATCGTGATCATCGGCGGCGGACCCGGCGGGTATGAGGCGGCCCTGGTGGGGGCCCAGCTCGGTGCGGAGGTGACCGTCGTCGACTGCGACGGTCTGGGCGGGGCGTCGGTGCTGACCGACTGCGTGCCCTCCAAGACCCTCATCGCGACCGCCGAGGTCATGACCACCTTCGACTCCTCCTACGAGGAGCTCGGCATCGTCGTCGCCGACGACACCCCGCCCATCGAGCAGGCCGCGCGCGTCGTCGGCGTCGACCTCGGCAAGGTGAACCGGCGCGTCAAGCGCCTCGCGCTCGCCCAGTCGCACGACATCACCGCCTCCGTGACCCGGGCCGGCGCCCGCGTGATGCGCGGCCGCGGCAAGCTCGGCGGTCCGCAGGGCATCGACGGCACCCGGGACGTCATCGTCACCGCGGCCGACGGCACGGAGACGATCCTCACCGCCGACGCCGTCCTGATCGCCACCGGCGGCACCCCCCGCGAGATCCCCGACGCGATGCCCGACGGGGAGCGGATCCTGAACTGGACCCAGGTCTACGACCTGGAGGAGCTTCCCGAGGAGCTCATCGTGGTCGGCTCCGGCGTCACCGGCGCCGAGTTCGCCGGCGCGTACCAGGCGCTGGGCTCCCGCGTGACGCTGGTGTCCTCGCGCGACCGCGTGCTGCCGGGCGAGGACCCGGACGCGGCCGCCGTCCTGGAGGACGTCTTCCGCCGCCGCGGCATGAACGTCATCGGCCGCTCGCGCGCCGAGTCCGCCAAGCGGGTCGGCGACCGGGTCGAGGTCACCCTCTCCGACGGGCGGGTCATCAGCGGCACGCACTGCCTGATGGCGGTCGGCGCGATCCCGAACACCAGGGACATGAATCTGGAGGAGTCCGGGGTCCGGCTGAAGGAGTCCGGGCACATCTGGACCGACAAGGTGTCGCGCACGTCCTCGCCGGGCGTGTACGCGGCCGGCGACGTGACGGGCGTCTTCGCGCTGGCGTCCGTGGCTGCCATGCAGGGGCGCATCGCGATGTACCACTTCCTCGGTGACGCGGTGGCCCCGCTGAACCTGAAGACGGTCTCCTCGAACGTCTTCACCGACCCCGAGATCGCCACTGTCGGTTACACCCAGGCCGATGTGGACGCCGGGAAGATCGACGCCCGTGTCGTGAAGCTGCCCCTGCTGCGCAACCCGCGGGCCAAGATGCAGGGCATCCGGGACGGCTTCGTGAAGATGTTCTGCCGCCCGGGGACCGGGATCGTGGTCGGCGGTGTGGTCGTCTCCCCGCGTGCGAGCGAGCTGATCCACCCCATCTCGATCGCCGTCGACAACAACCTGACGGTCGAGCAGATCGCAAACGCGTTCACCGTGTACCCCTCCCTGTCGGGTTCGATCGCCGAGGTCGCCCGCCAGCTCCACACGCGCAAGGCGGCCGGAGAGGCGTAGGGCCTCACCGCCGTCCGGCCAACCGCCCCTGCCCGTCCCGGGTTTGGGGCGGACTCGGAGGGCCGGGCGGTGGCGTCCGGGTGGACGCGGGGTGTCCGTTCGGACGCGTATACCACTTGTCGCCCCACCGTATGGACAACTTCGGTATTCCGGTGCAAGGAGCTGAAACCAGACGGTCGTTGGGGTTACTGTCAGTTTCGTGTTCGCTGCTGAACGTCGCCAACTGATCCTCGAAATGGTGCGGGCCAACGGGGCTGTATCGCTCCGTGAGCTCGCCCGTGTCGTCCAGACCTCCGAAGTGACCGTACGGCGGGACGTGCGGGCACTGGAGGCAGAAGGACTCCTCGACCGCCGGCACGGCGGTGCGGTATTGCCGGGCGGTTTCACGCGGGAGTCCGGCTTTCCGCAAAAGTCCCATCTCGCGACGGCGGAGAAGACCGCCATCGCCGATGTCGCGGCCGGCCTCGTCGAAGAAGGCGAGGCCGTCGTCGTCGGCGCGGGCACCACGACCCAGGAGCTGGCCCGACGGCTCGCCCGGGTGCCCGGTCTCACCGTCGTCACCAACTCGCTGCTCGTCGCCCAGGCGCTGGCGCACGCCAACCGGGTGGAGGTGGTGATGACCGGCGGCACGCTGCGCGGGTCGAACTACGCCCTCGTCGGCAGCGGTGCCGAGCAGTCCCTGCAGGGGCTGCGGGTCTCGCGGGCCTTCCTGTCCGGCAGCGGTCTGACCGCCGAGCGCGGGCTGTCCACGTCCAACATGCTCTCCGCGAGCGTGGACCGGGCGCTGGTGCAGGCGGCGGCGGAGGTGGTGGTCCTCGCCGACCACACGAAGCTGGGCACCGACACGATGTTCCAGACGGTGCCGACGGACGTGATGACCCGGCTCGTGACGGACGAGCCCCCGCCGCACGACGACCGGGCCGCCACCGAGCTGCAGGCGCTGGCCGACCAGGGCGTGCAGATCACGGTCGCCGGGTCCGCGCCGGCCGCAGGCGGGCACGGGGGCGCCGGGGAGGGCCTGCCGGGGCGTCGGCAGCGGCGGGAGTCGCCGCTGCCGGTGCAGCGGCGCGGGGGGCCGACCGCGCAGCTGCGGAGCGCTCCCGCGGCGATGCTGGAGCAGCAGGCGGCGGGTGAGCGGGCCCGGGTCGCGGACATGAGGCGCCGCTAGCCGCTACCGCTCGTCGCTCCTCGTCGAGGTCCCGTCCGCCGGCTTCCGCCGCCGTTCCCCCCGGCCGGTGTCCGCCGGGCCGTCCCCGCCAGGGCGGCCCGTCGGACACCGGCCGGCGGCGCGGCGGGAGCCCTGCGGGGCGGAGTCCCCTACCCGCCCTTCGCCCGTTCCCAGGGGCTCCGCCCCTGACCCCCGCACCGGACGCTCCGCGCCCGGTGCGCTCAAACTCCCCCAGCCACCGCTGGGAGGCCCCCAGCGCGGGCTGGAATGGCCCCGCAGGGATCCGGTGTGCGGCGGGCGGACGGGCGAAGGCCCCCGGCCCGGGGGACAACCCGGGGCGGGGGCCTTCGTCAGGTGCGGGGGCTTCAGTCCTTGATCTCGCAGATCGTGGCGCCCGAGGTGAGGCTCGCGCCGACCTCGGCCGTGAGGCCGACGATGGTGCCGGAGCGGTGCGCGTTCAGCGGCTGCTCCATCTTCATCGCCTCCAGGACGACGATCAGGTCGCCCTCGTTGACCTGCTGGCCTTCCTCGACCGCGACCTTGACGATCGTGCCCTGCATCGGGGACGCGAGGGTGTCGCCGGAGGCGGCCGGGCCGGACTTCTTGGCGGCGCGGCGCTTGGGCTTGGCGCCGCCCGCGGCGGCCGTGCGGGCCAGGGTCATGCCCAGGGAGGACGGCAGCGAGACCTCCAGGCGCTTGCCGCCGACCTCGACGACGACCGTCTCGCGGCCGGGCTCGTCCTCGGTATCCTCGGCGGCCGGGGCCGTGAAGGCGGGGATCTCGTTGACGAACTCGGTCTCGATCCAGCGGGTGTGGACCGTGAACGGGTTGCCGTCGGCCGGGGCGAAGGCCGGGTCGGCGACGACCGCGCGGTGGAAGGGGATGGCGGTGGCCATGCCCTCCACGTTGAACTCCGCCAGGGCGCGAGCGGCGCGCTGGAGGGCCTGCTCGCGGGTGGCGCCCGTGACGATCAGCTTGGCCAGCAGGGAGTCCCAGGCGGGGCCGATGACCGAGCCGGACTCCACGCCGGCGTCCAGGCGGACGCCCGGGCCGGAGGGGGCGTCGAACTTGGTGACGGTGCCGGGGGCGGGCAGGAAGTTGCGGCCCGGGTCCTCGCCGTTGATGCGGAACTCGAAGGAGTGGCCGCGCAGGACGGGGTCGCCGTAGCCGAGTTCCTCGCCGTCGGCGATGCGGAACATCTCGCGGACCAGGTCGATGCCGGCGACCTCCTCGGTCACCGGGTGCTCGACCTGGAGGCGGGTGTTGACCTCGAGGAAGGAGATGGTGCCGTCGGTGCCGACCAGGAACTCGACGGTGCCCGCGCCGACGTAGCCGGCCTCCTTGAGGATGGCCTTGGACGCGGCGTAGAGCTCGGCGTTCTGGGCCTCGGAGAGGAAGGGGGCCGGGGCCTCTTCCACGAGCTTCTGGTGGCGGCGCTGGAGGGAGCAGTCACGCGTGGAGACGACGACCACGTTGCCGTGGGAGTCGGCCAGGCACTGGGTCTCGACGTGGCGCGGCTTGTCGAGGTAGCGCTCGACGAAGCACTCGCCGCGGCCGAAGGCGGCGACGGCCTCGCGGACGGCGGACTCGTAGAGCTCGGGCACCTCTTCGAGGGTGCGGGCGACCTTCAGGCCGCGGCCGCCGCCGCCGAAGGCGGCCTTGATGGCGATGGGCAGGCCGTGCTGCTCGGCGAAGGCGACGACCTCCTCGGCCCCGGAGACGGGGTCGGGGGTGCCGGCGACCAGCGGGGCTCCGGCGCGCTGGGCGATGTGGCGGGCGGCCACCTTGTCGCCGAGGTCGCGGATGGCCTGCGGCGGCGGGCCGATCCAGGTCAGGCCCGCGTCGAGGACGGCCTGGGCGAACTCGGCGTTCTCGGACAGGAAGCCGTATCCGGGGTGGATGGCGTCGGCGCCGGAGTCTGCCGCGGCCTGCAGGACCTTGCCGATGTCGAGGTAGCTGGCCGCCGGGGTGTCACCGCCCAACGCGAAAGCTTCGTCTGCCGCGCGGACGTGCAGAGCGTCCCGGTCCGGATCGGCGTAGACGGCTACGCTCGCGATCCCGGCGTCCCGGCAGGCCCGGGCAACGCGGACAGCGATTTCGCCACGGTTGGCGATGAGCACCTTGCGCACGATGGCTCCCTCCTTGAAACAAGCTGAGTTTAGGGACTGCCGACACGGCCTTACGACCCTTCCCCGGTGGTGAGCTTGCCCACACAGAGCGTGATGCGAGTGCCCCTTGAGTGTGAAAACCCTTGTGTCGGCCCAGGTCAGGGAGATCCCCGACTGCACAGTAACCCCGTGGCACGTCGAAGGTCTCTGTTCTGCGGGTCAGCCGCCCCCGTCGATTCTTTGTGGAGTCCCTACGAACGGCCTAGGCAATCTTTGCGTGAGAGCCGTCACGGTCCCCGCCGCTTAACGGACCCGCCCCGACCTCTTGTCCGCGGGTTTACTCGTTAGTAGCCTCCCTGGCATCGAACACGCTTGTGGCGTGGGAGGGATGGGGGCGTCGTGCTGCGCAGACTCGTGGCGGGGCTGGGCGCGCTCGCGCTCGTCGTGGAGGCCGCGCTGCTCGTGCTCGTCCATCTCGTGCTCGGACGGACGACCGCCGATCAGTCGATGTCCATCCAGGGCAGCGATCCGCAGCTCATGTCCAAGGCGACCTACGGGCTGGGCGCGGCCATCGGAGCCTTCCTCCTGCTGACCGCCGTGCTCCTCGCCGTCGCGGCCGTGCGGGACCACCCGCCCGGCCGCATCGCCCGCGTCGTCCTCGTCGCCGCCGCCGTCACCCACGGGGTGCTCGGCGCCCTCGCGGCCGCCCTCGTCGGCTGGGGCGCCTTCGCGGCGACGATGGCCGTCTTCTGCCTGATCGTGGGCGCCCTGATCCTCTACGGAGACGGTGACCGCTCCGCGCCGGCGGCGCCCGGGAAGGGGCTCAGGCCCACAAGTCCGTGATGGACACTCCCAGTTCGCCCAGCAGGGAGCGCAGCAGCGGCATCGACAGGCCGATGACGTTGCCCGGGTCGCCGTCGATGCCGTCGATGAACGCCGACGACAGCCCGTCCAGCGTGAACGCCCCGGCCACGTGCAGCGGCTCGCCGCTCTCCACGTACGCCGCCACCTCCGCGTCCGTCGGCTCGCCGAAGCGGACCGTCGTCGAGGCCGTCGCCGAGACCTGGCGGCCCGTCGCCGTGTCGATCACGCAGTGCCCCGTGCGCAGCACGCCGGCCCGCCCGCGCATCGACTTCCAGCGGGCGGTGGCCTCCGCCGCGTCCGCCGGCTTGCCCAGCGCCTCGCCGTCCAGCTCCAGCACCGAGTCGCAGCCGATCACCAGCGCGCCGGCGGCCTCCGGCAGCTCGGCCACCACGCCCGCCTTGGCCTCGGCCAGGGCCAGCGCCAGGGCGGCCGGGTCGTCGTGGTCCAGGGTGTCCTCGTCGAAGCCGCTGACGATCACGTGCGGGGCCAGACCGGCCTGCCGCAGCAGGTTCAGCCGGGCGGGGGAGGCGGAGGCGAGGACGAGCGTGCGTACGGTCATGGGGGCCATCGTAGGGCGGCCCTAGAAGGGGGCCACACCGAGGACGTAGATGCCGACCAGCGTCGCCAGCAGCAGCACCACCAGCATCCGCCGCAGCATCGCCTGTGCGTCGCGCATGTCCTTCGGCGGCTCGTCCTTCGGGTCTGACCAGAGCATGCTCCGATCCTTTCCCCGGCACAGCGGTGGCGCCTGAGTACGGGTACTCAGGCGCCACCGTCCGTTCGCGCCATATTCCGGGTGCCCCGCGGCCCCCGGGGAAGGCTCAGCCCTGGTGGGGCCAGTACGTACGGCCCCACGCGCGCGGCCCCGGCCGCATCACGTGCCGCCGGGCGACCCGGGCCGGCGCCGCCCACTCGTCCGGGACCCGGGGCGCGCCCGACGGCGCGGAGGCCAGCGCCGCCGCGCGCGCGTGGACCACCGCCAGTGCGGCGGCCAGCTCCTCGGGGGTCGGGTTGCCCTTGACGACCTTGATCATCACTGTGAGCTCCTCGGGGACCTAGAGGGGGATGTTGCCGTGCTTCTTGGGGGGCAGCGACTCCCGCTTGGTGCGCAGCTGCCGCAGCCCCTTCACCACGTGGGCGCGGGTCTCGGACGGCATGGTCACCGCGTCGACGTAACCGCGCTCGGCGGCCGTGTACGGGTTGAGCAGGGTGTCCTCGTACTCGGTGATGAGCCGTGCCCGGGTCTCCTCCACCTCCTCCGGAGCGGCATCCGCGATCGTGCGCCGGTGCAGGATGTTCACCGCGCCCTGCGCGCCCATGACGGCGATCTGGGCGGTCGGCCAGGCCAGGTTCAGGTCCGCGCCGAGGTGCTTGGAGCCCATGACGTCGTAGGCGCCGCCGAAGGCCTTGCGGGTGATGACGGTGATGAGGGGGACGGTGGCCTCGGCGTAGGCGTAGATCAGCTTGGCCCCGCGCCGGATGATTCCGTTGTACTCCTGGTCGGTGCCGGGGAGGAAGCCCGGCACGTCGACGAACGTCAGGACGGGGATGTTGAAGGCGTCGCACGTCCGCACGAAGCGCGCGGCCTTCTCCGAGGCGTTGATGTCCAGGCAGCCGGCGAACTGCATCGGCTGGTTGGCGACCACGCCCACCGGGTGTCCCTCGACGCGGCCGAAGCCGGTGAGGATGTTCGGGGCGAACAGGGACTGCGTCTCCAGGAACTCCCCGTCGTCCAGCACGTGCTCAATCACAGTGTGCATGTCGTACGGCTGGTTCGCACTGTCCGGGATCAGCACGTCGAGTTCGAGGTCGGCGTCGGAGACCTCGGTGTCCGCCTCCTCCGGGAAGGCCGGGGGCTCGGAGAGGTTGTTGGACGGCAGGTACGCGAGGAGCGACTTCACGTACTCGATGGCGTCCTTCTCGTCGCCCGCCATGTGGTGCGCCACGCCCGAGGTGGAGTTGTGGGTGCGCGCACCGCCCAGCTCCTCGAAGCCGACGTCCTCGCCGGTGACCGTCTTGATGACGTCCGGGCCGGTGATGAACATGTGCGAGGTCTGGTCGACCATGACCGTGAAGTCGGTGATGGCCGGCGAGTAGACGGCGCCGCCGGCGCAGGGGCCGACGACCAGGCTGATCTGCGGGATCACCCCGGAGGCGTGGACGTTGCGGCGGAAGATCTCGCCGTACATGCCCAGCGCGCTGACGCCCTCCTGGATGCGGGCGCCGCCGGAGTCGTTGATGCCGATGACCGGGCAGCCGGTCTTCAGGGCGAAGTCCATCACCTTGATGATCTTCTGTCCGTAGACCTCGCCGAGGGCCCCGCCGAAGACGGTGAAGTCCTGGGAGAACACGGCCACCGGGCGGCCGTCGACGGTGCCGTAGCCGGTGACGACGCCGTCTCCGTAGGGCCTGGTCTTCTCCAGGCCGAAGTTGGTCGACCGGTGCCGGGCGAACTCGTCCAGCTCGACGAACGACCCCTCGTCCAGCAGCAGGGCCACCCGCTCACGTGCCGTCAGCTTGCCCTTGGCGTGCTGCTTCTCGACGGCGCGCCCGGAACCGGCGTGCGTGGCTTCCTCGACTCGGCGCCGCAGGTCCGCGAGCTTGCCCGCGGTCGTGTGGATGTCGATCGGCTCTGAGGGTTGGGACATCGGGGTCGCGGCTCCCTGTGTGGTGTCAACTGCCTGGTCAATTGATTGACTGCTGCTGGCTACTGGTGCGTAGCGTATCGGCGGGCATGGCGCTCGGCAGTGCGGCGTTTGACACACCTAGATTGGGTTGCATGACTCCACAAGATGCTTCAGCCGGAGCGACCCCGGGACGCTGGTCGAACCTGGACCGGCCGCCCCTGAACGCCTCCGTCCTGTCACGGGCGCTGGTCGCCGCGGACGGCCTGTGGACCTCGCTGGAGGTCGTCGCCTCCACCGGGTCCACCAACACCGATCTGGCGGCGCGGGCCGCCGGGCTGCCGGAGGGGGCCGTGCTGGTCGCCGAGGAGCAGACCGCCGGTCGGGGACGGCTCGACCGCAGCTGGGTCGCGCCCGCCCGGTCCGGGCTGTTCTTCTCCGTGCTGCTCAAGCCGGGGCCGGGCGTGCCCGAGGAGCGGTGGGCGTGGCTGGCCCTGCTCGCCGGGGTGGCCACGGCGACGGGCTTGTCGCGGGCGGCGGGCGTGGACACGCTGCTCAAATGGCCCAACGACCTCCTGGTGACCGTCGAGGGCGAGGAGCGCAAGGCCGGCGGGATCCTCGCCGAGCGGGTGGGTGACGGGGTGGTCATCGGGATTGGCCTCAACGTGACCCTCACCGAGGACGAGCTCCCCGTGCCGACGGCCGGCTCGCTGGCCCTCGCGAAGGCGACCGTGACCGACCGGGAACCGCTGCTGAAGGCCGTCCTGCGGTCCCTGGAGGAGTGGTACGGGCGCTGGCGCGACGCCGCGGGGGACCCGGGGGAGAGCGGGCTGCAGGAGACGTACGCGGCGGGCTGCGCCACGCTCGGCCGGCACGTCCGGGCGGACCTGCCGGGGGGCCGGGAGCTCGTCGGCACCGCCGAGGCGCTGGACACCGGCGGGCACCTGGTGATCCGGACGGCCGAGGGGGAGCGGGTGGCGGTGGGAGCGGGTGACGTGGTGCACCTGCGGCAGGTGAGGTAGAGGCTGGGTATGAGGGCGGGGCGCGGGGTCCGGCCGCGCGGTCCGGCCGCGCGGGTCCCCTGTCCGGCCGAAGCGGGCACGAGGCTCTGAGCCGAGGCGGCGCGCCTGGGGAACGGGTCCGGGCGGGCGCAGGAAACCGTGGTGCACGAGCGGTTTCCGAGCACGCACGGGCCCGTGAACCGGGCTCCGGCGCCCCGGAGGCGAAGGGCCTCCCTAAGAGGGGTGAGTGAGCTACGGCACACCTGCCGTATGGTTTAGGCGATCCCGATCGGGCTCCCCGGAATGCGCACGGAATGGACAGGAGGCGGCCCTTGACCGTCGGCGACTCAACGTCCAGCGCGTCCTCGTCCGGCTCCTCGGGCAGTCACGGGACACCGATCGGCCGGGACCGGCACACGCCCTTCCACGAGGTCGACCACGCGGCCCAGCCCACGGCAGATCCGCTCGCGATCCGGCTGGAGCAGCTCATCCTGGGCGCCGAGCGGCGCTACACGCCCTTCCAGGCGGCCCGGAGCGCCGGTGTGTCGATGGAGCTCGCCTCCCGCTTCTGGCGGGCCATGGGCTTCGCGGACATCGGGCAGGCCAAGGCCCTGACGGAGGCGGACGTGCTGGCGCTGCGGCGCCTGGCGGGCCTGGTGGAGGCCGGGCTGCTGAGCGAGCCGATGGCGGTGCAGGTGGCGCGCTCCACCGGGCAGACCACCGCCCGGCTGGCGGAATGGCAGATCGACTCCTTCCTGGAGGGGCTGACGGAGCCGCCCGAGCCCGGGATGACCCGCACG
The DNA here is from genome assembly GCF_002028425.1 of Streptomyces katrae. Classification (GTDB taxonomy): domain Bacteria; phylum Actinomycetota; class Actinomycetes; order Streptomycetales; family Streptomycetaceae; genus Streptomyces; species Streptomyces katrae_A. Next base: position 4,839,428 of record NZ_CP020042.1, read on the forward strand.
GAGGTCACGTACCCGCTGGTCGAGCTGCTGCTGCCGGAGCTGGAGGAGTTCCTGGTCTACGTGTGGCGGCGCCAGCTGGCGGCGGCCACGGGCCGGGTGGTGCAGGTCGCGGACGACGAGGAGATGGTCGACCGGCGGCTCGCGGTGGGCTTCGCGGACCTGGTGGGCTTCACCCGGCTGACCCGGCGGCTGGAGGAGGAGGAGCTCGGCGAGCTGGTCGAGGCCTTCGAGACGACGGCGGCGGACCTGGTCGCCGCGCACGGCGGCCGGCTGATCAAGACGCTCGGCGACGAGGTGCTGTACGCCGCCGACGACGCGGCGACGGCGGCGGAGATCGCGCTGCGGCTGATCGAGACGATGGAGGCGGACGCGCAGATGCCGGAGCTGCGCGTGGGCATAGCGTTCGGCACGGTGACGACCCGGATGGGCGACGTGTTCGGGACGACGGTGAACCTGGCGAGCCGGCTGACCTCGATAGCGCCGAAGGACGCGGTGCTGGTGGACGGTGCGATGGCGGAGGAGCTGGGCCGCACGGGTGCGGCGCCGAAGTCGGAGAAGGACGCCGAGAACGAGGAGGGCGGCGGCTCGTACCGCTTCGCGCTCCAGCCGATGTGGCAGCGGCCGGTGCGCGGACTGGGTGTCGTGGAGCCCTGGTCGTTGACGCGGCGGACGCCTAAGATCCCCGGGTAACGTTCGTTAACTTTTCCGGGGAGAGTGTGCCGTGGGCGGGAGCGAAGTCCGGTTCGGGGAGTTCGTGGCGGTGCGGCGGCACGGTGACGGCGGGGTGGTCGCGGAGCTGGTGCTGGACCGGCCCAAGGCGATGAACGCCGTCTCGACGGAGATGGCCCGCTCGGTCTCCGCCGCCTGTGACGCGCTGGCGGCCGATCCCGGCGTACGGGTCGTCGTGCTCTCCTCGACGCACGAGCGGGCCTTCTGCGTGGGCGCCGACCTCAAGGAGCGCAACTCGCTGTCGGACGCCGAGCTGGTGCGGCAGCGGCCGACCACCCGGGGCGCGTACGGGGGCGTGCTGGAGCTGCCGATGCCGACGATCGCGGCGGTGCACGGCTTCGCGCTGGGCGGCGGCTTCGAGCTGGCGCTGGCCTGCGACGTGATCGTGGCCGACGAGACGGCCGTCGTGGGGCTGCCCGAGGTGTCGGTGGGCGTGATCCCCGGCGGCGGCGGTACACAGCTGCTGCCGCGCCGGGTCGGGGCGGCGCGGGCCGCCGAGCTGATCTTCACCGCCCGCCGGGTGGAGGCGGCCGAGGCGCTGTCCCTGGGCCTGGTCGACGAGGTGGCACCGGCGGGCACCGACCGGGCGCGGGCCCTGGAGCTGGCCGCGGCGATGGCGGCGAACTCCCCGGTGGGGCTGCGGGCGGCCAAGCGGGCGCTGCGGCTGGGGCACGGGATGGACCTGGCGGCCGGGCTGGAGATCGAGGACGCGGCCTGGCGCACGGTGGCCTTCTCGGGCGACCGGGCGGAGGGCGTGGCGGCGTTCAACGAGAAGCGCAAGCCGCAGTGGCCGGGGGAGTAGACGGACCGGCGGTGCGGCTTCCGCTTCACCCGGTGATTTCGGATTCACCCCATCTCGCGCTATCCATCACTTAATCGGATAAAACTCCCTAATCTGGGGTGATGGGAGTTGACGGACGGCTTCGGGCCGTCGTGGGCCTCGCGCAGGCCATGGCGGCGGCCTGCGTGCCGCGGGACAGTGTCCGGGCTGCCGCCCGCGGGGCGCGGCTGGCGATGGACGGCTCCTTCGCCGCCATCTCCGCCTGGGAGCGGGAGCGGGGCCGGCTGCGGGTCCTGGTGAACGAGGGGGAGCTGCGGCCCGGGGAGGAGGAGTTCCCCGAGGACGAGTCCTACCCCGTCCACGACTTCCCCGAGATCACCGAGTTCCTGCACGAGCGCTGGGTCGGGGGTGGCGGTCCGCACGCCTGGGTCGACAGCGCCGACGGCGGCCGGCCGGGGCGCAGGGGGGCGGCCCTGCGGGCGCGCGGGCGCGGGACGTGCGTGGTGGCGCCGATCGTGCTCAGCGGGCGCGCCTGGGGGGAGCTGTACGTCGCCCGGAACGAGGGGCTGCCCGGATTCGACGACACCGACGCGGAGTTCGCGACCGTCCTGGCGGCCGTGGTGGCGGCAGGGCTCGCGCAGAACGAGCGGCTGGAGGAGGCCCGGCGGCTGGCCTTCACCGACCCGCTGACCGGCCTGGCCAACCGGCGGGCCGTGGACATGCGGCTCGACGAGGCGCTGGAGGAGCACCGGCGCACGGGGGCGGTGGTGAGCCTGGTCGTCTGCGATCTCAACGGCCTCAAGAAGGTCAACGACACCCTCGGGCACGCGACCGGCGACCGGCTGCTGGAACGGTTCGGCTCGGTGCTCAGCCTGTGCGGGGCCATGCTCGCGGGCACGCTGGTCGCCCGGCTGGGCGGGGACGAGTTCTGCCTGGTCAGCGTCGGCCCGTCGGCGGACGAGGTGGTACGGGTCACCGAGGAGGTCTGCGTACGGGCGGCCGCGCTGGAGCTGGGGGAGGGCGTGGCCTGCGGGGTGGCCTCCACCGGGGACCCGATCGGGGCGGTGAAGTCCTCCCGGCGGCTGTTCCGGCTGGCGGACGCCGCGCAGTACAAGGCGAAGGCCGCCCGTTCGGTGGGCCCGGTGGTCGCGGGCCGGGACACGGCGGTGGTCCGGCTGGCCGACGCGGCGGCGCGCGAGGCCCCGGGGGAGCGGCGGCGGTTCCGGGGGCGGCAGTAGCCGGCGGGGTGGATCCGTAAGCGGTGGGGTTGATCCGTAAGGGGTAACCGGCGGACCCGATCGTGACATTTTCAGCTAGTGACATGAAGGGATTCAGTCCGTAGGGTGCTGAATATGGATATGCACACTGTCGTGGTGGGGACCTCCGGGACCACCGCCGAGGACGTCATCGCCGTCGCCCGAGGCAACGCGCGGGTCGAGCTGTCCGGCGAGGCGCTCGAAGCCCTCGGCCGCGCCCGCGAGATCGTCGACGCGCTCGCCGCCAAGCCCGAGCCCGTCTACGGCGTCTCGACCGGCTTCGGCGCCCTCGCCTCCCGGCACATCAGCCCCGAGCTGCGCGCGCAGCTCCAGCGCAACATCGTCCGCTCGCACGCCGCCGGCATGGGCCCGCGCGTCGAGCGCGAGGTCGTCCGCGCCCTGATGTTCCTGCGCCTGAAGACGGTGGCCTCCGGTCACACCGGCGTACGGCCCTCGGTCGCCCAGACCATGGCCGACCTGCTCAACGCCGGCATCACCCCCGTCGTCCACGAGTACGGCTCCCTCGGCTGCTCCGGCGACCTCGCGCCCCTGTCCCACTGCGCCCTCGCGCTCATGGGCGAAGGCGACGCCGAGGGCCCCGACGGCACCGTCCGCCCGGCCGGCGAACTCCTCGCCGAGCACGGCATCGAGCCCGTCGAGCTCCGTGAGAAGGAGGGCCTCGCCCTCCTCAACGGCACCGACGGCATGCTCGGCATGCTGGTCATGGCCCTCGCCGACCTGCGGACCCTCTACACCTCCGCCGACATCACCGCCGCCCTCACCCTGGAGGCGCTGCTCGGCACCGAGAAGGTCCTCGCGCCCGAGCTGCACGCCATCCGCCCCCACCCCGGCCAGGGCGCCGCCGCCGCCAACATGGCCGCCGTCCTGAAGGGCTCCGGGCTCACCGGGCACTTCCAGGAGGAGTCCGCGCCGCGCGTGCAGGACGCCTACTCCGTGCGCTGCGCCCCCCAGGTCGCCGGCGCCGGCCGCGACACCATCGCGCACGCCGCCCTCGTCGCCTCCCGCGAGCTGGCCTCCGCCGTCGACAACCCGGTCGTCCTGCCCGACGGCCGCGTCGAGTCCAACGGCAACTTCCACGGCGCGCCCGTGGCCTACGTCCTGGACTTCCTGGCCATCGCCGCCGCGGACCTCGGCTCGATCGCCGAACGGCGCACCGACCGGCTCCTCGACAAGAACCGCAGCCACGGCCTGCCGCCGTTCCTCGCCGACGACGCCGGCGTCGACTCCGGCCTGATGATCGCCCAGTACACGCAGGCCGCCCTGGTCAGCGAGATGAAGCGGCTCGCCGTCCCGGCGTCGGCCGACTCCATCCCGTCCTCCGCCATGCAGGAGGACCACGTCTCCATGGGCTGGTCGGCGGCACGCAAGCTGCGCACCGCGGTCGACAACCTGACCCGCATCATCGCCATCGAGCTGTACGCGGCCACCCGCGCCCTGGAGCTGCGCCACGGCCTCACCCCGGCCCCGGCCAGCCAGGCCGTCCTCGCGGCGGTCCGCGCGGCCGGCGTCGAGGGCCCCGGCCCGGACCGCTTCCTGGCCCCGGACCTCGCGGCGGCCGACGCCTTCGTCCGCGCGGGCGGCCTGGTGGCGGCGGTCGAGCCGGTGACGGGCCCGCTGGCGTAGGCCCACTGCGTGCCGCGAGGCCGCGCTCCGGGGGGTGCCCGGGGCGCGGCCTCGCTTTTTCCCCCTCGAGGGACCCCGGCGGGCCGGTGGCTGCCCACCCGCCTCTGCGGCCGCCCCCGCCGGGCGGCGGCGAAAAGCCGACCGGTACCGGTGGTTGGCGGAACCCGACTCGGCGGTCTCAGGGAAGGGTTGGGGCTTTCCCGTCAGTCCCACTGTCCTTCCGGTCCGGGCCGCCCTGTCAAGGGCGCTCCCTTCGGTCGCGTCGCTTCGCGATCGCCTGCGGCGACCCTTGACAGCACGACCCGCCCCGGAAAGACAAGGACTGCCGGGAAACCACCAAAAGGACGGCACGGTCGTACCTGAGACATCCGGCGGGATCAGCGACCAGCCGGGGGGCCGGGGGCCGCCTCGCCAAGCATCTGGGCCGACGAGCCGTCGAATCGGGGCCGCGATCCGCAACAGATCGCTACGCGCTCCTCACTTCTCAGCGTCTACCAGCCGCCTGGGGTCGCTGCCCGCAGGAAGGGACGACAGGATCGTCATCCGGGGCCGGTGGGCGCATCAAATCGCTACGCGCTCCTGTCTTTTCGGCGTCCGGCGACCGTCTGGGGCCGCTGCCCGCACCCAAAGCCGACGGAATTGGCATCCGGAGCCGCCAGGCGCGCCAGATCGCTACGCGCTTCTCCTTTTTCGGCGTCCGACAGCCGACTGGGGCTGATACCTGCACCAAATGACGAACAGAGCAGCATCCGGGCTCGCGGGCGCGTCAGATCGCTACGCGCTGCCGAAATCCCGGCGTCCGGCGGCCGTCTGTGGCTGGTGGCGGCACCAAAAGCCGATCCGCAGAGCATCCCGGCCCAAGACGGCCGCCAGCCGCCGAGATTTGAGGAGCGCGTAGCGATCTGACGCGCCTGGGGCCGCCTGATGGCCTTCTCATCGGCAATTGGTGCAGACAGCGACCCCAGACGGCCGCCGGACGCCGAAAAGAGAGGAGCGCGTAGCGATTTGATGCGCCCACCGGCCCCGGATGACGCTCTGTTCGTCATTTGGTGCGGGTATCAGCCCCAGGCGGTCGCCGGCCGCCATAACCAGAGGAGCGCGTAGCGATCTGTCGCGGATCGCGGCCCCGGATGGCAATCCTGGCGGCCCGGATGCCCGGCGAGGCGGCCCCCGACCATCCCGCCTGGTCGCTGAGTCCGCCGGATGTCCTATGAACGTCCGTCCCGTTCCTTTGGGGGTTTCCCGGCAGTCTTCGTTTTTCCGTGGCGGGACGGCCTGTCAAGGGTCGCCGCAGGCGATCGCGAAGCGACGCGACGAAGGAGCGCCCTTGACAGGGCGGCCCGACGCGGAAGGACGATGAGACTGACGGGAAAGCCCCAACCCATCCCTGAGACCGCTGAGTGTGGTCCCGCCCTCCTGGGTGCCGGTGCGCTGTCCGGTTCCGGCCCGCGCGGGTCCCGTTGCGAGGTGGGTGGGCAAACACCGCCCCGCCCCCACCCCTCGAGGGGCGATGGCGCGCCCCTACCCCACCCGGGCCCGGCGGACCGAGAAGGCCACGAAGCCTGCGCCCAGGCCCAGGCAGAGGGTGCCGCCCAGGACGTACGGGGTGGTGTCGATGCTGCCCGTGTCGGCCAGGGAGAGGACCGTGATCGTCGCGGGGTGTTCCTCCGGGGCGATGGTGCCGTCTCCGGTGCCCTCGCCCGTGACAGTGCCGGTATTGGCGGCGGCCGGGGCTCCGGTGGAGGTCTCGGGTGCCGGGGCGGTGGCGTTCGCCGACGGGACGAACCAGAGGGCGGCGAGGAGGGTGGTCGCTCCGAGAGCGGTGAGCAGCGGTCGAGGTGCGGACACGGTGCGATCCCCCTTGCGGAAGCAGCGAATTGGCCGTGTGCGCAGATGCTAGTGAAAGGGGCGGGTCGCGGGAAAGTCGAGGCTGTCAGGGGCTTACTCTCCGTCGTATGAACCCTTCTGAGACATCACGATACGTACGGCTTCGGGTGGATTTGGTGCTGGAGGTGTCGGATTCCGACGCCCTCATCGGTGCCGCTCTCGCGCACATCAAGGCCGACGAGTTCATGCCGGACGAGGAACGTGGCCACGCCGAGTCCGCGGTGAGGGAAGATGAGTCCGAGGCCCTGGCCTACCTCGTCGACCCGACCGACCTGGTCGCGGAGCTCGCCGGCGTGGAGCTGGCCCAGGCCTCCTGGAGCAGTGAGCCCGTCGAATACGACCCCGAGTCCCTGGAGTGGGACCTGGACGAGGAAGATGGGGTCTTCGAGGAAGAGGCAGACAACGCCTGACCGTGGGGTTGCACACATTCGAACGGAGTGTGGAACCGAACCGCGTCGTTAACGCGTTGTCAGGACGTGCAGGGGGGTGATGCCCCCTGCCCGGCCCGATCCCGGGAATGCAGCCTCGGGATTTCCGGCAACGATGGAGTGACGTGTGAGGACGTACAGCAAGCGGCGGCGAAGGTCTCTGGTGGCCGTGTCCGCCGTGCTCGGCGGCGTACTGATGCTTTCGGCCTGCAACGACGGGGGTGCCGACAAGTCTCAGGGCGGTGGTTCGGCCAAGTCCCAGGCCGATGTCGACGCGGCGGCGGCGAAGGACGCTTCCAAGGCGAAGATAGCGATCACGCCGAAGGACGGCGCGACCAACATAGCCACGACCGACGGAGCGAGCGTCACGGTCAGCGACGGTACGCTCACCAAGGTCGAGCTGAAGAGCGCCGACGGTACGGCCGTCGAGGGCAAGATCGCGGCCGACGGCAAGAGCTGGAAGCCGGACGGCGCGCTGAAGCGTTCCACGAAGTACGCCCTGGCGGCGACCGCGAAGGACGAGGCCGGGCGCGAGGCGCACGAGAACACCTCCTTCACCACCCTGTCGCCCGAGAACAGCTTCATCGGCGACTACACGCCGGAAGACGGCCAGACGGTCGGCGTGGGCATGCCGGTCTCGATCAACTTCAACAAGCCGATCAAGGACATGAAGGCCGTCCAGGCGGCGATCACGGTCACCTCCAGCAGCGGCCAGGAGGTCGTCGGCCACTGGTTCGGCAACCAGCGCCTGGACTTCCGTCCCGAGGAGTACTGGAAGGCCAACTCCACCGTCACGCTGAAGCTGGCGCTCCAGGGCGTGCAGGGCGCGCCCGGCATCCAGGGCGTGCAGAACAAGACCGTCACCTTCAAGATCGGCCGGAGCCAGGTCTCCACGGTCGACACGAAGACCAAGAAGATGACGGTCACCCGCGACGGACAGGTCCTCAAGACCATCCCGATCTCGGCGGGCTCCCCGGAGAACCCGACCTACAACGGTCAGATGGTGATCTCCGAGAAGTTCAAGGAGACCCGGATGGACGGCTCGACCGTCGGCTTCAAGAACAGTGAGGGCAAGGGCGAGTACGACATCAAGGACGTCCCGCATGCGATGCGGCTGTCCACGTCGGGCACGTTCATCCACGGCAACTACTGGGGCGCCGACTCGATCTTCGGCAGCGTGAACACCAGCCACGGCTGTGTCGGCCTGAACGACTCCAAGGGCGCCAACGACCCGGACACGGCCGGTGCGTGGTTCTACGAGAACTCGCTCATCGGTGACGTGGTCACCGTGGTCAACTCCCCGGACAAGACCATCAAGCCGGACAACGGTCTCAACGGCTGGAACATGAGCTGGGCCGAGTGGAAGGCCGGACCGTCCGCCTGATGTGACGTGGTGTGTCGTGGTGTGATGTAACGGTCAGCCGGTAGGCGTGAACGGCGGGGAGCCTCCTTCGGGGCTCCCCGCCGTTCTGCTTACGGTCACCGACCGCCCTCGTCGCTCAGCCCTCGTCGCTCAGACCCGCTCCTCCCCGGGTGCGGGCGCCGGCGCCGGAGCCGGGCCGGATGCCGTCGGCGGCGGCATGGGGGCCGTCCACGACGACAACAGCCGCAGGGCGTCCGCCGACGGGGAGCCCGGGGCGGCGTGGAAGGTGACCAGGAACTGGGCCGGGTCGTCGGGCAGGGTCAGCGTCTCGAAGGACAGCTCCAGCTCGCCCACGAGGGGGTGGCGCAGCTGCTTCACCCCGTGCGTCTTGTCGGCCACCGTGTGCGCCGCCCACAGCCGGCGGAACTCCTCGTTCTTCACCGACAGCTCCCCGACCAGCGCCGTCAGCTGCTCGTCGTCGGGGTGCTGGCCGGCGTACAGCCGCAGGTTGCTGACCACCTCGCAGGCCCGGCACTCCCAGTCCGCGTACAGCTCCGCCGTCGCCGGGTCCAGGAACACCAGCCGCACCAGGTTCCGCTCCGCCGGCGGGTGCGCCCCGAAGTCGCCGAACACGGCCGCGGCCAGCCGGTTCCAGCCGATCACGTCCTGGCGCCGCCCCACCAGGTACGCCGGTACGCCCTCCATCGCGTCCAGCAGCGTGCGCAGCTCCGGGCGGACCTGCTGGGGCCGCCGGGCGCGGCCGCCCCTGCGGATGCGGGGGCTCGCCAGGTGGTTCAGGTGCGCCGTCTCCGTGTCGCCCAGGCGCAGCGCCCGCGCGACGGCGTCCAGCACCTCCGCCGACACGTTGTGGCCGTGGCCCTGCTCCAGGCGCGTGTAGTACGCCACCGACACCCCGGCCAGCTGCGCCAGCTCCTCCCGGCGCAGCCCCGGCACCCGGCGGCGCCGGCCGTAGTCGGGCAGGCCCACGTCCTCGGGGCGCAGCCGGGCGCGGCAGGTGCGGAGGAAGTCCCCCAGTTCGGCTCGTTGGTCCAGGTGGTGGTCCATAGCGCAAGTATCCGTGCCGGGGCGGCGCCGCGCGGGGCCCAGCCTGACCCCGCCAGGGGTAGGCACGGCAGTCCTAGGCTCAGCAGGGGTCTGGGCCGCCGTACCGTGCCGGGGCATCGTGGAGGCCGTCGCACCACCCGACGCCCGGCCGTCCGGAGATCCCAGGACCGGAAGGTCCGAAGACCACAGGATCCGAAGACCAGACGATCCGAAGAACCACAGGATCCGAAGACCAGAGGATCCGAAGATCCGCACGGCCGGCGTCCCTGTCCGAGGAGAACACCCCATGTCCGTCACCCAGGTAGCCGCCTACGCCGCCCCGGCCCCCAAGGCCCCCCTGGAGCGCACCACCGTGCCGCGCCGCCCGGTCGGCGAGCACGACGTCCTCATCGAGATCAAGTACAGCGGCATCTGCCACTCCGACATCCACCAGGCCCGCGACGGCTGGGGCGAGGGCATCTTCCCCATGGTCCCGGGCCACGAGATCGCCGGAGTGGTCACCGAGGTCGGCGCGGGCGTCACGAAGTACGCGGTCGGCGACCGCGTGGGCGTCGGCTGCTTCGTCGACAGCTGCCGGGAGTGCGAGTACTGCCTGGCGGGGCAGGAGCAGCACTGCGTCGAGGGGATGACGGGCACGTACAACGCCCTCGACAGGAACGGCGAGCCCACGTACGGCGGTTACTCCACGCACCTGGTCGTCGACGAGAACTACGCCGTCCGCATCCCCGAGGGCCTGTCCCTCGACGTGGCCGCGCCGCTGCTGTGCGCCGGGATCACCCTGTACGCGCCGCTGAAGCACTGGGGGGCGGGCCCGGGCAAGAAGGTCGCGATCGTCGGCCTGGGCGGCCTCGGGCACATGGGTGTGAAGATCGCGCACGCCCTGGGCGCGGAGGTGACCGTCCTGTCGCAGTCCCTGCGCAAGAAGGAGGACGGCCTGCGGCTGGGCGCCGACCACTACTACGCGACCGCCGACGAGGCCACGTTCCAGGAGCTCAAGGGACGCTTCGACCTGATCGTCTCGACGGTCTCGGCCCCGCTCGGCCTCGACCGCTACCTGGGCCTGCTGCGCGTCGGCGGCGCACTGGTGAACGTCGGTGCCCCGGAGGAGCCGGTGGAGCTGAACCTGTTCTCCGTCATCGGCGGCAACAAGACGCTGGCCGGCTCCATGATCGGCGGGATCGCCGAGACCCAGGAGATGCTCGACTTCTGCGCCGAGCACGGGCTGGGCTCGGAGATCGAGGTGATCAGCGGCGAGCAGATCAACGAGGCCTACGAGCGCGTCCTGGCCAGCGACGTCCGCTACCGCTTCGTGATCGACACCTCGACGATCTAACCCTCCGGGCCCTCCCGGCCGGCCAGGTCGACGAGCTGCCCGGCCAGGGGTTCGACCTCGGTCACGGCCTCGGAAGGAAGACCGCCCGCGAGGGCCCCGCCGCCGGCGTACCCAGGGCGTAGGGGCCGCCCCCGTCCGAAAGCGAAATGGCCGCTCCGGCGGGGACGGCCCGCCGGGGCGGCCGGGGCTCACGCCCCCGGGGCCGGGGCGACGCCGATCGGGCAGGAGACGCCCGTGCCGCCGATGCCGCAGTAGCCGCCGGGGTTCTTGTCGAGGTACTGCTGGTGGTACGGCTCCGCCGGCCAGAAGGGGCGGGTGTCCGCCGGGAGGACGGCCGTGGTGATCGTGCCGTAGCCCGAGGACGTGAGGACGCGCTGGTAGGCGTCGCGGGAGGCTTCGGCGGCCTTCTGGTGGGCGGGGGAGTGGGTGTAGACCGCCGAGCGGTACTGGGTGCCGACGTCGTTGCCCTGGCGGAAGCCCTGGGTGGGGTCGTGGGACTCCCAGAAGAGCTTCAGGAGGGTTTCGTAGGAGACGACCGCCGGGTCGAAGACCACGCGGACGACCTCCGTGTGGCCCGTGAGGCCCGAGCAGACCTCCTCGTACGACGGGTTCTGCGTGTAGCCGCCCTGGTAGCCGGCCAGGGTGGTCCACACCCCGGGGGTCTGCCAGAACTTGCGCTCCGCGCCCCAGAAGCAGCCCAGGCCGAAGTCGGCGACCTCCAGGCCTTCGGGGTAGGGGCCGGCCAGGGGGTTGCCGAGGACCGTGTGGCGCTCGGGCAGGGAGAACTGCGCTTCGGCGCGGCCCTTCAGGGCCTCCTCGCGGGTGGGCAGCTCGGGCGTGCGGCGGTACGAGAACATGGGATCCCTCCTTGTGGGAGGGACAACGGACGGGGGCGGGCGGGGATTCCCTCCCCGCCCGCCCCGGCGCTCACGCGTCCGCGGCCGTCACGTTCACCGCCCAGTCGCGGGCGTACAGGTAGCGCCGCTTCGGCTCCCCGGCGTACGTCCACGGAACGGCCCCGATGTGCCCGTCGACGTGGCGGAACTGCTCGACGGCCTCCGCGTCACGGTCCTGCCAGAACAGCAGGTAGGCCAGCATGTGCCGCATCCGCGGGGTACCGGGGTGCGCGTCGCCGGCGGCGGCCAGGTCCGCGAGGGCCGCGTCCACCGCGGCGACGATCTCCGGCTCCTTGTAGTACGTCTCCGGCAGGAGGCCGGCCTCGTGCGTCTCCCGCTCGAAGTACGCCATGAGCGGGAGCAGGGTCAGCAGGTCGCCGGGCTTCCCGGCGGCCGCCGACGCGCGGGCGTACTCCATGGCCAGGTCGTGCGAGCCCCGCCACTTCGCGCACCAGTACTGCAGGCCCGCGACGTGCGACCACAGCACGCGCGGGGCGCGTTCGGTGATCTGCTCCCACAGCTCCCGGTAGCGCTCGTGCGAGTAGCCCAGGCCCATGGCGATGGCCTGCTCGACGACGTACGGGCAGGGGTCCGCGGGAGCGGCCAGCCGCTGCGCCTCGTGCGCGTCGGCCTGCGCCTTGGTGAGCAGCTGGCGGAAGAGGCGGAACTGTTCCTGCGTGGTGCGGCGGCCGGACTGGCTGCCCCGCACGTTCCAGGCCACCATCACGCTGGTGTCGGCGTTGACCAGTGCCGCGGTGGGGTCGGTGGGCCGGGCGGCGCGCCAGGCCAGCAGCCAGGCGTCGTCCTCCGCGGCGGCTTCCGCCAGCGGGCGCACCCGCTCCAGCCGCTCCTGCCAGTCCTGCCCGGCGGCCTCGACGTACGCGGCGGCGGCCTCCCAGTCGCCCGAGCGGGCGGCTTCCAGGACGGTGCGGCGCTCGGCCGGGACCGGGGCGGGGTGGTCGGTGTCGAGGTCGGCCTCCGCGACGAAGCCCAGCGCGACGACCGCGGCCGCCTTGCGGGCCTGCTCGTCGGCTTCGGCGGCCTCCGTCCGCGCGTTCAGGGTGGCGATCTCCGCTTCGAGCCGCTTGGCCTTGCGGATGAGGAGCACCCCGCGCAGCACCCAGCAGGCGACGGCGAGCAGCAGGACGCCGAGGACGGCGAGTACGACGGTCACGGGGCGAGCACCAGCTTCCGCAGGAGGCCGGTGTCGGGCTGGTCGGCGACGGCCGCGTCGAGGGCGGGGCCGAGTTCGTCCTCGAAACCGGGGACGGGGTAGGACAGGGTGGCCGAGTCCGACCACGACAGTTCCCAGCGGGCGGCGCCGCGGGCGAGCAGTTCGACGGTGACCAGCTGGCCGAGGGCGCGCCGGACGACCGGGCGGGCGTACTCGCGGGCGGTGCGGCCGGTCGCGGCCTGCGCCTCCTCGGACTTCGGGAAGTGGTCGGCGATCCGCCAGCGCACCGCCGGGTCGGCGTCGATGGCGTCCAGCAGGGCGTCCAGGCCGGGGCCGGCGCCCTCCGCGGTGACGGCCTCGCGGATCTCCTCGGCGCCCCGGCCGACGTAGGTGGTCATCGACCGGTGGACGAGCTCGTCCCAGTCCACGCGGCTCAGCGCGAGGGCTTCGGGGGTGAGGACGACCTGCTCCAGCGCGGCCAGCGCCTCCTGCGGGGAGGAGAGCAGCTCCAGGGCCGGGCGGGCCGCCTGGCCGGTGCGGCCGTCGTCGGGCAGGGCTTCGATGCGGGCCACGCGCTCGGCGAGCGCGGGGTGCGAGTCGAAGGGGGAGGCGGGCTCGGTGGACAGCTCGCGGCGCAGGTCGTCCAGCTCGTCGGACCGGGCGTCGAGGAGGTGGCGGAGCCCGCCGAAGACCTGGCCGGGACGCGGCAGCAGGCCGGCGCCGACGCCGAGGGTGGCGTACGAGCTCATGTAGAAGCCGTGCGCCGAGTCGAGGGCGTTCAGCTCGCGCAGCGCGGAGGCGGCGGAGTCGCGGCCGGCGACGCGCACCGAGGCGAGGTCGGCGGCGAGTTCCTGGCGGCGCGAGGAGGAGAGGGTGGCGCGCATGTAGAAGTGGGCGTACCCGGTGTAGATCTTCGCCATGGCGCGGTAGGAGGCGCCCGCGCCGTCGGTGTCGATCTCCTTGGCCTTCTTGCCCTTGGCGATCCGCTTCTCGGCGCGCTTCTCCTGCCGGGCCCGCTCCTTGGCCTCGGTGTTGTCGGCGCGGTCGTGGAAGTGGCCGATGGTGCGCACCAGCTGCGCGCGGCCGCGGGCGATGAGCGGGGTGAGGCGGGTGTCGAAGTTGGCGTAGTGGCCCATCTCGTGGGCGAGGACGGCGCGCAGCTGCATCTCGTCCAGGCCGGTCATCAGGGGCAGGCCGAGGTAGAGGCGCCGGGTGCCGGCGCGCAGGCCGAGGAACGTCGCGTCCTCGGAGACGGCGGCGTTGACCTCGTCGATCAGCACGATCTCGTCGGGGGCACGGGTGCCGACCTGGTCGGCGACCTCGCGGACGGCCTGCCACAGGGCGGGCTCCTGCGCAGGGGTGACGCGGACGCCGGGCAGGGGTTCGGGCTTGGGGGTGCGGAGCATGAACATGCCGCGCACGATCGGGACGGCGAGGACCACGGTGCCGATGACGATCTTGCCGGCGGCCGCGCCGTGCAGCCAGGAGAAGGTCGCCCAGTCGACGAGTCCGAGGACGGCGAGCAGGACGACGCTCAGCAGGTAGAAGCCTGCGAGCAGGACGAGGGCGCGCAGAGCGCGCAGCGAAGCGCCCATATGGACGGGGTCCCCCCACGGGATGGTGCGGTCTTTGACGCGCAGTTTGTGCGATGTTTACGCGCACCTTACGTCCCGGGGCGGACGGGCGGGAGCGGGGGGCACCGGAGGGTACGGGCCGCCCGCTGGGCAGGGGCCGCCCGGCGGGGCGCGGCCAGGGGCGGCCGCCCCCGCCCCCGCCCCCGGGCCGCAGGTCAGTGGTGCGGCAGCGTGGCCGGAGAGCCGCCGTTCGCCTCGTACCCGGCCACCGCCAGCGCCCGGACCAGCGCGTACGCGTGCGCCGGGTCCTCGGACACCGACCACGGCAGCGCGCCCACGTAGCCGTCCACGTGCCGCACCTGCTCCATCGCCTCCGCCCAGCGCTCCATCCGCACCAGGAACCACAGCAGCAGGTGCCGCACGTGCGCCAGCATCGGATCGTCCGCCCGCGCCTGGTGCACCGCGAACAGGGCCCCGTCCACCGCCCGCGAGACGACCGCCGTACGCCCGAAGTCGTTCACCAGCAGCTGGTCGGGGAGGTTCTCGTACACGGAGAACAGCGGCAGCGCCGCCAGCAGCGACCCGTGCGGGGCGCGGGCCGCGGCCGCCTCGGCGAAGGCGGCGGCCTTCTCCCGCGAGCCGTGCCACTTCTCGCACCAGTAGTGCAGTGCCGCCAGGTGCGCGCCCATGTGCGCGGGCGCCACGTCGAGCACCTTCGCCCACAGCGCGTCGAACTCGGCCTCCGAGTAGGCCAGTCCCCGCGCGACCGCCAGCTCCGTGATGAACGGCACCGGGTCGCCCGGCGACAGCAGCGCCGCCCTGCGGCAGGCCTCCCGCGCCTCCTCCAGGATGATCCGGTGGTCCTGCGCCCCCACCCCGCCGGAGGACCGCCAGGCCTGCTGCACCAGCAGCTCCGCGTGCACCTGCGCGCCGCCCGCGTCCTTCTCGGCCTCCAGCCGCCACGCCTTCAGCCACGGCGCCCCGGCCCCGGGCCGCCGTACGAGGTCCAGCGCCGCCGCCCCGCCGAAGGCCTGCACCCGCTGCCAGCGCTGCTCGCCGTCCTTCGGGGTCCCGGCGAGCAGGGCGGAGGCGGCCTGCCACCCGCCGCCGCGCTGGACGTTCCCCAGGGCGTCCATCAAATCCGGGTCGGGCCCGGGCACCCGGACGTCGAGCTCCTCCTGCCGCACGAACCCGTAGTCGGCGGGGTCGGCGGCGTCGGGGCTGCCGGGCGACACCAGGCGCAGGCCGCCGCCGCGGCGGACCCGTACGAACCGATAGATCATGACGCCGGCCAGCACCAGCATCATCAGGACCCAGATCATCTGCATGTCTCCCAGCGAACCAGACCCGGCGGGGCGAACGCGAATGCGTGACCGATCCCGGCGCGCGCTCCCCGGCCGGGTCAGCCCGAGGTCACGGCGGAGTCAGGCCAGGAGAGGACCACGGGCCGCGCACGGCATAGCATCTGCCCCATGAGCGACGACAGCCACGAGCACCAGAGCTTCGAGACCCGCGCGATCCACGCGGGCAACACGGCGGACCCGCAGACCGGTGCGGTCGTACCCCCGATCTACCAGGTGTCCACCTACAAGCAGGACGGTGTGGGCGGCCTGCGCGGCGGATACGAGTACAGCCGCAGCGGCAACCCCACCCGCACCGCGCTGGAGGAGAACCTGGCCGCGCTCGAAGGCGGCCGCCGCGGCCTGGCCTTCGCGTCCGGGCTCGCCGCAGAGGACTGCCTGCTGCGCACCCTGCTCGCCCCGGGCGACCACGTGGTCATCCCCAACGACGCCTACGGCGGCACCTTCCGCCTCTTCGCGAAGGTCGTCTCCCGCTGGGGCGTGGAGTGGTCGGTCGCCGACACCTCCGACGCCGCCTCCGTGCGCGCCGCGATCACCCCGAAGACCAAGCTCATCTGGGTCGAGACCCCCTCGAACCCGCTGCTGGGCATCACCGACATCGCGGTGGTCGCGGACATCGCCCGCACGGCCGGCGCCAAGCTCGTCGTCGACAACACCTTCGCCTCCCCCTACCTCCAGCAGCCCCTCGCACTCGGCGCCGACGTCGTCGTGCACTCGCTGACCAAGTACATGGGCGGCCACTCCGACGTGGTCGGCGGCGCCCTGGTCACGGCGGACGAGGCCCTTGGCGAGGAACTCGCCTACCACCAGAACGCCATGGGCGCCGTGGCCGGGCCGTTCGACTCCTGGGTGGTGCTGCGCGGCATCAAGACCCTGGCCGTGCGCATGGACCGGCACGCCGAGAACGCCGCGAAGATCGTGGAGGTGCTCCAGCGCCACCCGAAGGTCACCAAGGTCCTCTACCCGGGCCTGCCCGAGCACCCGGGCCACGAGGTCGCCGCCAAGCAGATGCGCAACTTCGGCGGCATGGTCTCCTTCCAGGTCGCCGGCGGCGAGGAGGAGGCCGTCGCGGTCTGCGGCCGCACGAAGATCTTCACCCTGGCCGAGTCCCTGGGCGGCGTCGAATCCCTGATCGAGCACCCGGGCCGCATGACCCACGCCTCGGTGGCCGGTTCGGCCCTGGAGGTCCCCGCGGACCTGATCCGCCTGTCCGTCGGCATCGAGAACGCCGACGACCTGATCGCGGACCTCACCCAGGCCCTCGGCTAGTCCGCCACCGGCCGCCCCCGGGGGCTACCAGCCTTCCAGGGGCGGCGAGAGGTTGCTGGGCGGCGCCACCCACGGGTGCGTCAGCGCCGCCCACACCGCGAAGGCGGCCGCCGCCGCCCACAGCACCGCCCAGCCGAACCGGCGCAGGGCCCGGCGCCGCCGCAGCAGCCGGCGCCCCCGGGTGGCGGCGGCCGCCGCCAGACCGGCCGGCACCACCGGGTGCGGCCCCTCCAGCAGCCGCCTGACCTGTGATTCCTTACGGTCGTAGGGGCTCATGCCGCCCCCGCCGCCGACCGCAGCCCCTCGCGCAGGGCGGCCACCGCACGGTTGCGCAGGGCCTCCACCCGCTCCGGCGCCAGCCCCAGCTGAGCGGCCGTGACCTCCTCGGCGACGCCCTCGTAGACCCGCATCACCAGCACCAGCCGCTGCGCCGGGCTCAGCGGCGCCAGGATCCCGCTCCCCGGCGGCAGCCGCCGCGCGGTGCGCGCGTACGCGGCGCAGACCTCCTGGCGGGTGTGGTCGTAGGGGTCGTCGCCGCGCAGCCGTTCCCAGTACGCGTACGTACGGGCCAGCGCGCCGGCGAGGATGCGGTGCGCCGCGTGCGCCTGCGCCGGGGGCTCGGCCGTCAGCAGGACCGCAACGTGCAGGAGCCGCCCCGCCGCGCCCGCGACGAAGGCCTCGAACTCCAGGTCCCGCCCCGCACGCCGGTCCACAGCTCACATGGTGCGGCCTGCGCCACCACCCCGGTCAAGGGGTGTGACACGGCGGGATCCCGGGCCGGTTCAGGAGGCGGGGCCGCCCTCGGAGGCGGCGGACATCAGCTCCGACAGCGAGCCGTTGAAGCGGGTCAGCAGCCGTGTGAACACCTCGCGCTCCTCCTCCGCCCAGCCCTCGGTCACCCTGGCCATCAGCTCGCGCCGCGAGGAACGGACCTCCTCCAGCCGGGCCAGCCCGCGCGGGGACAGCGCGAGGACCACGGCCCGGCCGTCCTCGGGGTGCGAGGTCCGCTTGACCAGCCCGCCGTCGACCAGCGGGGCCACCTGCCGGGTGACGGTGGAGGAGTCGATGCCCATCCCGCCCGCCAGCGCCTTGACGCCCATCGGGCCTTCGAGGTCGAGCCGGTTCAGCAACAGGTACGCGGCGCGGTCCATGGAGTTGCGGGCCTGGCCGATCCCGCCGAGACGGGTCTGCTCGGCCCGGCGGGCGAAGACGGCCACCTGGTGCTGGAGCGCGTCGAGGAGTCCGGATCCGGCGGGCGCTTCGGCCGCCGTGGGCAGGTCGGAACTGGCCGGGATGGAGGGCATGCCGTGGCTCTCTTCGCGTGGGGCCGACAAGGATGGGGGACAGAGTACGCGGCCGTGCGGCGGCTCGTACGCCGCGTTTGACAACTGATACGACCCATCCGCGCGACCGCCCCCGACACGTCCCGCATGGCGGGATTTCGCCCCCCTCCCGGCGGCCGCCCCGGGCCCGCCTGGAGACCGCGCGGACGCCCCGTCCATCCCTGCGCCGGGGCCCCCGCGGGCTGCGAGACTGGCCGCATGAACTACCGCGTGCAGCCCGTCCCCCAGGTGATCCTCGACGACGTCCGGGGGGCTCAGAAGATGCTGTCCGGGGTCTCCCGGGTGACCCCGATGGAGGGCAGCCGGCACCTCACCTCCCTCGTGGGCGCCCCGGTCCACTTCAAGTGCGAGAACCTCCAGCGCACCGGCTCCTTCAAGCTGCGCGGCGCGTACGTGCGCATCGCGGGCCTGCGCCCCGAACAGCGCGCCGCCGGGGTCGTCGCCGCGAGTGCCGGAAACCACGCCCAGGGCGTGGCGCTGGCCTCCTCCCTGCTCGGGGTCCGCTCCACGGTGTTCATGCCGGTCGGCGCCCCGCTGCCCAAGGTGGCCGCGACCCAGGAGTACGGGGCCGAGGTGCGCCTGGAGGGGCAGGTCGTCGACGAGACCCTGGCCGCCGCCCAGGAGTACGCGGACCGCACCGGGGCGGTGTTCATCCACCCCTTCGACCACCGCGACATCATCGCCGGTCAGGGCACCGTCGGACTGGAGATCCTGGAGCAGTGCCCCGAGGTGCGCACCATCCTCGTCGGGGTCGGCGGCGGCGGCCTGGCCGCGGGCGTCGCGGTGGCGGTCAAGGCGCTGCGCCCGGACGTGAAGGTGATCGGCGTGCAGGCGGCGGGCGCGGCCGCGTACCCGCCCTCCCTCCAGGCGGGTCACCCGGTGTCCGTCGACCGCCCGGTCACGATGGCGGACGGGATCAAGGTCGGCCGGCCCGGCGACGTCCCGTTCGCGATCATCGGGGAGCTGCTGGACGACGTGCACACGGTGTCGGAGGACGCCCTGTCCAGCGCCCTGCTGCTGTGCCTGGAGCGGGCCAAGCTGGTGGTGGAGCCGGCCGGCTGCGCCCCGGTGGCGGCGCTGCTGAGCGAGCCCCGGCGGTACGCGGGCGGGCCGGTGGTGGCCGTGCTGTCCGGCGGCAACGTCGACCCGCTGCTGCTCCAGCGGATCCTGCGGCACGGCATGGCGGCGGCGGGCCGCTACCTGTCGCTGCGGCTGCGGGTGGCGGACGCGCCGGGGGCGCTGGCGGGGCTGCTGGGGGTGCTGTCGACGGTGGACGCGAACGTGCTGGACGTCAGCCACGTCCGGACCGACCCGAGGCTCGGGCTCACCGAGGTGGAGGTGGAGCTGCACCTGGAGACGAAGGGGCCCGAGCACTGCAGGGAGGTGGCCCGCACGCTGCACGGCGCGGGGTACCGGGTGATGGGCTGAGGACGAGGAAACGCCAGAGACCGCCCTGACCGTGGTCGTCCTCGCCGTCGTCGCCCTGATCGTCGGCTGGTGCACCCACGAGAACATCGGCAAGGTCCTCGCCGGCTTCGCCCTGCTGCTCCTGCTCGGCTACGCCTTCTCCTGGATCGGCGCCCTGATCGGCCTGTCGGTGCGCACCCCGGAGGCCGCCACCTCGGGCGGGCTGATCTGGCTCTTCCCGCTGACCTTCATCTCGAACGCCTTCGTCCCCTCCGAGAACATGCCGGCCTTCCTGCGGCACATCGCGGAGTGGAACCCCTTCAGCGCCACCGTCCAGGCGGCCCGCGAGCTCTTCGGCAACCTCCCCGAGGGCTACCCCGTGCCGGCGGCCTGGCCGATGCAGCACCCGGTCCTCGCGTCGGTCCTGTGGTCGCTGCTGATCATCGTGGTCTTCCGCACCCTCGCGGTCCGCAAGTACCGCTCCGCCACCGCCTGAGCCCGGGCGCGCCCGGACGCGCGCGAGCCCCCGCCGGAACAGGTCCGGCGGGGGCTCGCGTACGTCCTCGTAAAGGGGCCGGTCAGCCGTTGAAGGGCTTGACGGCCATGACCTTCACGGTGGCCTTCTTGCCGTTCGGGAGCTCGTACTGGGCGTCCTCGCCGACCTTCTTGCCCATGACGCCCGCGCCCAGCGGGGACTGCGGGGAGTAGGTCTCGAAGTCGTCGGAGGCGTACTCGCGGGAGGCCAGCAGGAACTCGAGCGTGTCGTCCTCGTCGCCGTCGAACGCGATGGTCACGAGCATGCCCGGGGCCACCTCGCCCTCGGCCGTCGTCGGCGCGGTGCCGACCTTCGCGTTCTCCAGGAGCTGGGTGAGCTGGCGGACGCGCAGCTCCTGCTTGCCCTGCTCCTCCTTGGCCGCGTGGTAGCCGCCGTTCTCGCGCAGGTCGCCCTCCTCGCGGGCAGCCGCGATCTTCATGGCGATCTCCGTGCGTGCGGGACCAGAGAGGTAGTCCAGCTCGGCCTTCAGCTGGTCGTACGCCGCCTGGGTCAGCCAGGTGACGCTCTCGCTCGTCTGGGTCACGGGTGCTCCTCGTCGGTACAGGGGACTACATAGCCGCCAGCGGCGGGCGAAACCACGAGCCTAACAATTCGGGAAGAAAAGGGGGAGGACACGATGTGTATGAAGTGTGTCATTGCCCCCGGAGGGTGCGCGCGTCCTCCCAGACGGTGCTGGTCCCGAAGTACGTGTCGTACAGGTCCTGGACCTCCAGCAGGCTCTCCGGCGGCACCTTCCCGTACCGGATGCGCTCCAGGTGGCGGAAGTACTCGAACCGCTCCACCCCCGGGGTGATGACCACCAGCATCTCGGCGCTCTCCCCGGGTGCGGCGGCGAAGGCGTGCTGCTGCCCCGGCGGCACGATGACCAGATCGCCGGCCTCGGCGGTGACCACCTTGTCGCCGGACAGCAGCTGGGCCGTCCCGTCGATCATGTAGAACATCTCGGCGGAGCGGCCATGGTGGTGCGGGCGGGCCCCGTCGGAGCCCGCCCGTAGGCTCACGCGCATGGTGGACAGGAACCCGCCGCCCGTGGAGCTGTCGGCCAGCAGCCGCAGGGAGGAGTCGGGCCCGTAGTGGATCTCCTCCGCGTCGGCGGCACGGACGACCACCGAGTCGTCGAAATCCGGGATGAACAGTGACACGTCGGCTCCTGGGGCTCCTGGTGCGCGGATGCGGAACACCCCAGTCCCTACCCCGCCCGCGGCCTGCCGTGCACACCCCCCGGCGGGGCTTCGTCAGCTCTCCGGGCGCTCGAAGTGCCCCGGACGGGTTCAGCGGGCGGTGCCCGCCTCCTGGCAGCCGACCAGCTCGACCATGGTGGCCCGGCCCGTGGTCTTCAGCGTGACCACCTCGTCCACGCGCGCCGCCTTCTGTGGGAACGTGAAGTCCGCCCGGCCGACCTCGCCGTGGTCCTGGTCCTGCGAATCGAGGGTGCAGACGCCGGTGACGGAGGCGTCCTTGCGGACCTCCAGGTGCACCTTCACCTCGGAGTCGGAGACGATCTGGAACTTGATCACCTCGGCGCTGACGCTCTGCCCGCCGACGTAGTCCCAGCCGATCCACCCGACGACGGCCAGCAGCCCGACACCGAGCACCGACCCCACGACCTTGAGCTTCCGGTCCGCACGCTCGTCCGCCGACCGGCCGTAACGGCCTTCCGGGAGCCCTTCGCGCACCGCGCTCATGATCGATTCCTCTCGCTGGGGAGGGTGAGGCACCCAGGAATTTTCCGTCCCCCGATTCGGTCAATATAGAGGTTGACCGTCGCGCCGAATCACAGAGGATCCTGTCTTGACCGAGCAGCTTCGACTGATGGCCGTGCACGCCCACCCCGACGACGAGTCGAGCAAGGGCGCGGCCACGATGGCCAAGTACGTTTCCGAGGGCGTGCCCGTCCTGGTGGTGACCTGCACCGGCGGTGAGCGCGGTTCCGTGCTGAACCCCAAGCTCCAGGGCGACAAGTACATCGAGGAGAACATCCACGAGGTCCGCGCCAAGGAGATGGACGAGGCGCGCGAGATCCTCGGCATCGAGCAGGAATGGCTCGGCTACGTGGACTCCGGCCTGCCCGAGGGCGACCCGCTGCCGCCGCTGCCCGAGGGCTGTTTCGCCCTCGCGGACGTGGAGGAGGCCGCCGGCGAGCTGGTGAAGAAGATCCGCGCCTTCAAGCCGCAGGTCATCACCACGTACGACGAGAATGGCGGCTACCCGCACCCCGACCACATCATGACCCACAAGATCACGATGGTGGCCTTCGACGGCGCGGCCGACACCGACAAGTTCCCCGAGGCCGAGTACGGCGCCCCGTACCAGCCGCAGAAGCTCTACTACAACCAGGGCTTCAACAAGCCGCGCACCATCGCGCTGCACGAGGCGCTGCTCGCGCGCGGCCTGGAGTCCCCCTACGGCGAGTGGCTGGAGCGGTGGAAGGAGTTCGAGCGCAAGGAGCGGACCCTGACCACGCACGTGCCGTGCGCGGACTTCTTCGAGATCCGTGACAAGGCCCTCATCGCGCACGCCACGCAGATCGACCCGGACGGCGGCTGGTTCCGCGTCCCGATGGAGATCCAGAAGGAGGTCTGGCCCACGGAGGAGTACGAGCTGGCGAAGTCGCTCGTCGACACCTCCCTCCCCGAGTCCGACCTCTTCGCGGGCATCCGGGAGAATGCTTAGCCATGAGCGCTATGCAGGCAGCAGTCACCCAGCTCGTTCCGCTGGCCGCCGACACCTTCGACAAGAACAAGGTGACCCCGGGGCTCCTCGGGTTCATCGTGTTCGCGGCCCTCGCCCTCGGCGTGTGGGGCCTGATGAAGTCGATGAGCAAGCACATGGGCCGGGTGAACTTCGAGGAAGCCCCGGAACCGGCCGGCGCGGCGGCGGCCCCGGCCGCGTCCGCCGAGGGCTCCAAGGGCTGATCCCGCACCACGGGTGAGCGCCCGCTCCGCCGGCACCCCCGGCGGAGCGGGCGCTCCCGCGCGCCGAGACCAGCGCTCCCCCCGGCGAGCGCCGCTCGGGTTGAGGAGCGGTGCTCACGCTAAGGAGCGGTGCTCAGGTCCGCGAGCGGTGCTCAGGCCCGCGAGTGGTGCTCACGCCCGCGAGTGGTGCTCGCGCGGATGAGCGGTGGCCGCCCGGCGGCCCTCAGGCCGGTGAGCGGCGGACGCCCTGGCGAGCGGTGGCCGCCCCCGCGAGCGGTGCTCTCGCCGGTGAGCGGCGGCCGCCCCCGTGAGCGGTGCTCGGTGCCTGGCGCGGGCGGGGCTGGGCCGGTCGCAGGGGCGGGGGCTTACGCCGACGGGGTCGGCAGCGGGACGCCCATTACCTCCCGGGCGCGCAGGTCCGGGACCAGCCCCAGGCGCCAGGCCTGCCAGCCCTCCGCCGGGTCCACCCCGCGCGCCAGGACCGCCCCGTACGCCTCCACGCACTCCTCCAGCCGGTCCCCCCGCAGCCCGTGCCCGGCCTTCGCCAGCGCGGCCAGCTCCGCCGCGGCCTCCCGCGCCCCGGCCGGCGAGCCCGCGTAGGGCAGCAGGGTGCAGCGCAGGAAACGGGCCCAGTCCTCCCCGCGCCGGTCCCCGTACGACCCGAACAGCCCCGCCGCCTCACCGCACAGCGCCAGCGCCTGCGGCACCCGCCCGTTCCCCGCGTCCACCACCGCCAGCTCCAGACACGCCCAGCCCTCCCCGTGGGCCAGCCCGATGCGCCGGAAGTCCGCCCGCGCGTCCACCAGCAGCTGCCGTGCGAAACCCGAGTTGCGCAGGTTCCCCGTGCGCGCCGCCCGCTGGTCCCGCGTCACCCGCCCCGAGTGGTAGCGCGCGTGCGCCAGCCCGTACACGTCCCGCATCCGCGAGAACATCGTCCGGGCCCGCTCCAGCTCCCGCACCGCCCGGTCGATCCCGCCGTCCTCCTCCAGCGCCTGCCCCAGGTAGTACAACGTCCACGCCTCCCCGCGCGCGTCCTCCGCCAGCCGGTGCCGGGCCAGCGCGTCCCGCAGCCGCTCCAGCGCCGTCCCCGGATCCCCGGCGATCACCCGGGCCCGCCCCAGCTGGGTCAGCGCCCACGCCTCGCCCCGGTCGTCGCGCGTCCGCCCGTACAGGCCGAGGGCCAGCAGCAGCTCCTCCTCCGCCCGCGACACGTCACCCACCCGCACGTGCACCTGCCCCAGCTGGAAGTGCGCCCAGGCCTCCCCGTGCACGCTCTCGCTCTCCCGGTGCAGCGCCAGCGACCGCTCCAGCAACGCCACCGCCTCCGCCAGGTGCCCCCGGTCCCGCTCGACCGCCCCCAGCGCGTGCAGCGACCACGCCCGGTCGCCCGCCAGCTCCTCCGGCCCCTGCAGCGCCAGCGCCTCCCGGATCCGGGCCGCCGCCTCCGGAAGGTTCCCCTGGTGGTGCAAGGTGATGCCCAGCGACAGCAGGGCCATCGCCGCGCCCGCCTCCTGCCGGGCCTCCTTGTACTGGTCCACCAGCGAGGTCAGCGTCGTCCGCGACTTGTCCAGCTCGCCGAGCTGCCGCGCCGCGATGCCCGTGCGCCACTGCACCGAACGGTTCAGCCGGCCCTGGTCCACCGCCCGCGTCAGCTCGTTGATCTCACCCAGCCGGTAGAGGTCCCCGCGCAGCAGGCAGAAGTCGCACAGCGCCCCCAGCAGGTCCAGCACCGCCTGCTGGTCCACCCCCTCCGACTGCCGCAGCGCCGCCGTGATGAAGCTCGACTCGTCGTCCAGCCAGCGCAGCGCCGCGTCCAGCGAGGGGAACCCGTGGCTCCCGAAACGGTCCGCCCGCGTCGACATCTTCCCGTCGACCATCCGGATCACCGAGTCCGCCAGCCGCGCGTAGTCCCGGATCAGCCGTTCGTGCGCGGCCGCCGCCTCCGCCCGGTCCTCGTCCGCCGCCAGCCGCGCCGCCGCGTACGCGCGCACCGCGTCGTGCATCCGGAACCGCTCCCCGCGTACGAGGTCCAGCAGGCCGGCCCGCGCCAGCTCGCCCAGCAGCCGCCCGGCCTCCACCCGTTCCGTGTCCGCCAGCGCCGCGGCCGCCGCCGCGCCCAGTGAGGCCCGCCCGGCGAGGGTGAGCCGGCGCAGCAGCCGGCGCCGTTCCTCGGGCAGGCGCACGTAGGCCAGCTCCAGGGCCCGCTCCAGCGCCCCCTCCCCGCCCCCGTCCCCGCCGCCGTCCGAGGCCCGCGCCGCCCCGAGCGGGGCCAGCACGCGCAGCGCCAGCGGCAGCCCCGCCGCCAGTTCCAGCAGCCCCGCCTCCGCCGCCGGCCCCGGCGCCGCCTCACCCGCCGCGCGGGCCCCGGCCCGCAGCACCTCGGCCGCCTCCGGCTCCGCCAGCCGCACCACCGGCAGCTGGTGCACCCAGGCCCCCAGGTCCGCGGGCAGCTCCAGCGGCTCCCGGGCCGTGACCAGCACCAGGCTCTCGGACCGCTCCGGCACCAGCGCCCGCACCTGCTCGGGGTCCACCGCGTCGTCCAGCACCACCGTCACGGGCAGCCCCTGGAGGTGCTGGTGGTACAGCTCCCCGAGCCGGCGCACCTGCTGCTCGGCCGACGCCCCCTCCCGGAACAGCAGCTGCTCACGCGGGGCCCCGAGCCGGTTCAGCAGGTGCAGCAGCGCCTCCCGCGTCGACAGCGGAGCCTCACCGGGGGCGGTGCCGCCCCGCAGGTCCACCACGCACGCCCCGCGGAACTGGTCCCGCAGCCCGTGCGCCGCCCGCAGCGCCAGCGCCGTCCGCCCCACCCCCGGCTCCCCGTGCAGCACGACCACCACCGGCCGGGTCTCGGTGCTGGCCCGCGCCGTCCGCACCCACTGGGCGATCCGCGCCAGCTCCGCCCGCCGCCCCGTGAACAGGGCATCGGCGTCCGGCAGCTGCCCGAACGACTGCTCCAGCATGCTCCGCCGCCGCGCCTCGGCACTCCGGTCGGCCCCGCGCAACTGCGACGGCACCGCCCCCCGCGCCGCCGGGCCGGGGCCCGTGGCGCTCGCCGAACCCGCCGCGGCCACGGCCCGCTCCTGCGCCAGGAAGGGTCGGATCCCCCGCACCTCCAACGCCGTCAGCCACTTCAGCCTCAACTGCTCCGGCCCGCCCGGGCGCCCCGCCGCCCCGGCCCGCCGGTTCGCGGCCGGCACGTGCACGGCCGCCACCCGCACCGCCGCCGTCACCGCCCCCGCCACGCCCGCCACGATGCCCGCACTGAGCGCCGTACCGGCGTCGACCCCGAAGGCCACGTCCGCCCCGGCGGCGGCCGCCGAGGCGACGGCCGTCACCAGCAGGGCCGTCCCGCTGCCGGCCCGCCGGAAGGCCTCCCCGAACGACTGCTCCCCGGCGGCGGCCTCGTCCAGCGCGGCCACGTAGGCGGCGTACTCCTCGCCCGCCACCGCGGCCAGCCCGTCGAGCGCCTCCCGCCCCCGCCCGAGCAACACCTCCGCATCCACCCCGCCCCCCGCCCGCCGGACCTCCTCCTGCACGGCCCGGGCCAGCACCCGCTCGGCCTCGACACGATGGCTGTCCCGCATCGGCATCCTCCTCGCAGAGCTCCGCAAACGTGCGCCAAGTGTCCTGCGGGACGGTCCGCAGCGCGAGTCAATCTGAGCTAGATCAGAGGGAGTTGGGCCACGAACGACCATCGGCGTGCATATATGTACGCGCCGCTCGGGGTGGTCGGCGTCCGGGGCGCTGGCTCACAGGCTGAACGGCCCGCCGGCGTCATACTTCTCTGATCATCACGCGGGTATCGCAGAGCTTCGACCAGTCGTCGCGGTCGGAGGTCAGGGCGATCGCGGGGGCCGGGACGCGGAGTGCGAGCGCGGCGACGAGAGCGTCGATGGCGTACTTGTGCCCGTGCAGCCCGCCTGCGTCCCGAAGCAGTGCCACGGCGGTCAGGGAATCCTCCTGGCTGACCGGTTCCACCCGCAACCGGGAGAGCACCCACTTCAAGCGCGCCAGATCGGTCTTCCCCTGCACGGCTTCGACGATGGTCAGCGCAGACACGAGGACGGGAACTCCGGCCTGCCGGGATGCCTCGATGCGAGCCGCCATTTTGCGGTCGTTGCGCAGGAGCAGGGAGAGCGCCTCGGAGTCGAGCACCAGCGAGCGGGCCGGTTGCTCTTTCACGCGGCGCCCCGCTCAGCGTTCTCGTCTCCGAACAACTCGCGTCGTGCGGCTTCGATCTCCTGCTCAGTAAGCGCGCCGTGTACTTCTTCGTGGGCCGTCACGATCTCCGCGAGCCCGTCCATGGCGAGCTGATGCCTGACAGCCTCGGTGACATAGCTGGACAGTCCCCGGCGCCCGGTCCTTGACCGGAGCTCACTGACCAGCTCGGAGGGCATGGAGACGGAGATGTTCTCGGTGGTCCCAGGCCGGCTCGACTTCATGGCCCTAGTGTAATACGGCATCTATTACAACATCGAGCCGCTCGGCGCCGCCTGTCCCTTCCCTCGGCTGCCCGTCCGGAGGGCATCCCGGTATCCGGCCCGTCGTCCTGCAGGATGGGGTCATGCCGAACCGCCTCGCGAACGAGACCTCCCCCTATCTCCTGCAGCACGCCGACAATCCGGTCGACTGGTGGCCCTGGTCCGACGGAGCGTTCGCCGAAGCGCGGCGCCGGGACGTTCCGGTGTTGCTGAGCGTCGGGTACAGCTCGTGTCACTGGTGCCATGTCATGGCGCACGAGTCCTTCGAGGACGAGCTCGCCGCCGCCTACATGAACGAGCACTTCGTCAACATCAAGGTCGACCGCGAGGAGCGGCCCGATGTCGACGCCGTGTACATGGAGGCCGTGCAGGCGGCCACCGGGCAGGGCGGGTGGCCCATGACCGTGTTCCTGACGCCCGACGCCGAGCCCTTCTACTTCGGGACCTACTTCCCGCCCGAGCCGCGGCACGGCATGCCCTCCTTCATGCAGGTGCTCGAAGGCGTGCGCGGGGCCTGGGTCGGGCGGCGGGAGGAGGTGGCCGAGGTCGCGCAGCGGATCGTGCGGGATCTCGCCGGGCGGCAGCTGGACTACGGGAAGGCCGGGCTGCCCGGGGGTGAGGAGCTGGGGCGGGCGCTGCTCGGGCTGACGCGGGAGTACGACGCCGTGCGGGGCGGGTTCGGCGGGGCGCCGAAGTTCCCGCCGTCCATGGCGCTGGAGTTCCTGCTGCGCCACCACGCCCGCACCGGGTCCGAGGGGGCGCTCCAGATGGCGGCCGACACCTGTGAGGCCATGGCCCGGGGCGGGATCTACGACCAGCTCGGCGGGGGGTTCGCGCGGTACTCCGTGGACCGGGAGTGGGTCGTGCCGCACTTCGAGAAGATGCTCTACGACAATGCGCTGCTGTGCCGGGTCTACGCGCATCTGTGGCGGGCCACCGGGTCGGACCTCGCGCGCCGGGTCGCGCTGGAGACCGCCGACTTCATGGTGCGGGAACTGCGCACCGGCGAGGGCGGGTTCGCCTCCGCGCTCGATGCCGACAGTGAGGAGGAGGGGAGCGGGCGGCACGTCGAAGGGGCGTACTACGCCTGGACGCCGGGGGAGTTGGCGGACGTGCTCGGGGAGGACGACGGGCAGCTGGCCGCGGCGTACTTCGGGGTCACCGAAGAGGGGACCTTCGAGCACGGGAAGTCGGTGCTGCAACTGCCGCAGGACGGGCCGGTGGTGGAGGCCGGGCGGTTGGCCTCCATCCGGGAGCGGCTGCTCGCGGCACGCGGGCGGCGGCCCGCGCCCGGGCGGGACGACAAGGTGGTGGCCGCCTGGAACGGGCTGGCCATCGCCGCCCTCGCCGAGTGCGGGGCCTTCTTCGAGCGGCCGGACCTGGTCGAGCGGGCGACCGAGGCCGCCGACCTGCTGGTGCGCGTGCACATGGACGGGACGGCCCGGCTGGCCCGGACCAGCAAGGACGGGCGGGCCGGCGCGAACGCCGGGGTGCTGGAGGACTACGGGGACGTCGCCGAGGGCTTCCTGACCCTGGCCTCCGTCACCGGTGAGGGGGTGTGGCTGGAGTTCGCCGGGTTCCTCGTCGACCTGGTGATGGCCCGCTTCACCGCCGAGGACGGCTCGCTGTACGACACCGCGCACGACGCCGAGCAGCTGATCCGCCGCCCTCAGGACCCCACCGACACCGCCGCCCCCTCCGGCTGGACGGCCGCGGCCGGCGCGCTGCTGTCGTACGCCGCGCACACCGGTTCGCCCCCCCACCGCGAGGCGGCCGAGCGGGCTCTGGGGGTGGTGCAGGCCCTCGGTCCGCGCGCCCCGCGCTTCATCGGGCACGGTCTGGCGGTGGCGGAGGCGCTCGTGGACGGCCCCCGCGAAGTGGCCGTCGTCGGGCATCCCGAGGATCCGGCGACGGCCGCCCTGCACCGCACCGCGTTGCTGGGGACCGCTCCCGGGGCGGTCGTGGCGGTCGGGCCGCCGCGTGCGGCGGACGGCAGCGGAGGGGAGTTCCCCCTGCTGACCGAGCGCACACTGGTGCGCGACCTTCCGACGGCGTACGTGTGCCGGCACTTCGTCTGCACGCGGCCTACGACGGAACCGGACGAGCTGGCGGACCAGTTGGGTGTGGTTCGTCCCTGAAAGTGCCGGAGTGCTGTCAATTCCGGTTGCGGTACATCGACTCGGAAATGTGGTTTTTAACTGGGCGGCGCCTGGGCTTCACATGCGCTGCCTAGTCTCATGTCTTCGGGAGTCACCGAGGGCAGTCACCGAGACGCGCACTGGGGGGTGTGCACGAGGGGGAACACGGGGGCGGCGGGCCGGGGGGCCCGCGTCACGCCTTCGGGGGGTTTGCCGGTCGCCGCCTGGGGTTGCGGCATGTCTGTGGGGGGACGGTTTGTTCACCTCTGTTGTCATATCCGCTATTTCTGTTGCGCTCTTCTGGATCGCCGCCCTCACCTTGTGGTGGCAAATGCACGCCTGGCGCACGCCGGAGACGCTGGCCTCGACCCGCTTCGACCGCCCCGACGGCGGGGACCGGCTGGCCTTCTCGCTCCTGCTGCCCGCCCGTCACGAGCAGGCCGTGCTGGAACACACCATCGCCCGGCTCCTGGAGTCGGGCCACACCGACTACGAGATCATCGTCATCGTCGGCCATGACGACCCGGAGACCGCCGCCGTCGCCGACCGCGCCGCCGCCGGTGCGCCCGGGCGGGTCCGCGTCGTCGTGGACCACAACGAGGCCAAGAACAAGCCGAAGGCCCTCAACACGGCCCTGCCGCACTGCCGGGGCGACATCGTCGGGGTCTTCGACGCCGAGGACCAGGTCCACCCCCAGCTGCTCTCCCACGTCGACCACGCCTTCCGCGCCACCGGCGCCGACGTGGTCCAGGGCGGGGTGCAGCTGATCAACTTCCATTCCAGCTGGTACAGCCTGCGCAACTGCCTGGAGTACTTCTTCTGGTTCCGCTCCCGCCTCCACCTGCACGCCGAGAAGGGGTTCATCCCGCTCGGCGGGAACACCGTGTTCGTGCGCACCGAGGTGCTGCGCGAGGCCGGCGGCTGGGACCAGAACTGCCTCGCCGAGGACTGCGACCTGGGAGTGAGGCTCTCCTCGGCCGGCAAGAAGGTGGTCGTCGCCTACGACTGCGACATGGTGACCCGCGAGGAGACCCCGGGCTCGCTGATGAGCCTGCTCAAGCAGCGCACCCGCTGGAACCAGGGCTTCCTGCAGGTCTACCGGAAGAAGGACTGGCAGCGGCTGCCCGGCCGGGGACAGCGCTGGCTCGCCCGCTACACGCTGATGACCCCGTTCATGCAGGCGGCCTCCGGGGTGATCATCCCGGTGAACTTCGCCGTCGCGGTCTTCCTCGACGTGCCCGTCGGGGTCGCGATCATCACCTTCCTGCCCCTGATCACGGCGATGGTGACCTTCGTCTTCGAGATCGTCGGCCTGCACGACTTCGGCCGCCAGTACGGGCTGCGCGTGCGTTTCGTGCACTACCTCAAGCTCGTCGTCGGCGGCCCGTTCTACCAGGTGATGCTGGCGGGCGCCGCGATCCGGGCGGTCTGGCGCGAGCAGCGCGGCCGCAACGAGTGGGAACTCACCAGCCACACGGGCGCCCACCTGGAGACCGCCCCCTCCGGCGCCGCTCCCTCCGGCGCCCCGATCCGAGAGGACGCCCACCGGTGACCGCCACCGTGCCCACGGCCACTGATCCCCAGCCCGCCGACGCGACCGCCACCGGCCAGCTCCTGCCCGTACGCCACCTGCCCGGCTCCCGGCGCCCCGCCGGCCCGGACGGCACGGACGGCACGGGCGCGGGTACCGGCGGGGGTCCCGGCTCAAGCCCGTCCGCCCCGGCCCGGCCGGTGGTGCGCTTCCGCTCCTCGCGCCCCGACCTGCTGCTGTGCGGGGTCCTCCTGCTGGTGATCGTCCTCGTCCAGGGCTGGAACCTCACGGCCTTCCCGGCGCTGAGCGACGACGAGGGCACCTACCTGGCCCAGGCGTGGGCGGTCCAGCAGGGCGAGGGACTGGCGCACTACACGTACTGGTACGACCACCCGCCGCTCGGCTGGATACAGATCGCGGGCCTGACCTGGCTGCCGTCCCTGTTCGTGCCCGACGGGATGACGGTCGCGCCGATGCGCTTCTCGATGCTCGCCGTCTCGGCGGCCGGTTCCGTACTGATCTACGTGCTGGCGCGCCGGCTGTGGCTGCCGCGCTGGGCGGCGGGGCTCGCGATGGGGCTGTTCGGGCTGTCCCCGCTGTCCGTGGTGCTCCAGCGGGAGATCTTCCTCGACAACCTCGCCGTGGTGTGGATGCTGCTGGCCTTCTGCCTCGCCGCGTCCCCCAGCCGGCACCTGTGGCACCACTTCGCCTCGGGGCTGGCGGCCGCCACCGCCGTCCTGACCAAGGAGACGATGCTGGTGGTGCTCCCGGCGCTGCTGGTGACGATGTGGCGTCACAGCCACCGCGACACCCGCAAGTTCGCCGTCACCGGAGCCGTCACCGCCTGCGCCCTGATCGGCCTGTCGTACCCGCTGTACGCGCTGCTCAACAACGAGCTGCTGCCCGGCGCCGGACACGTCTCCCTCATCGACGGCATCACCTACCAGATGAGCCGCCCCGGCTCCGGCTTCATCCTGGACCCCGGCTCCGGCTCCAACGGCGTCCTGCGGTCCTGGCTGTACTACGACACCGTCCTGCCGCTGGGCGGCCTGGCCGGCGCCGTCCTGCTGCTGGCCGCCCACCGGTGGTCGGTCACCGCCCGGGCGCTGGCGGGCCCGGCCCTGGCCGCCGTGCTCCTCGCGGTGGTGGCGATGCGGCCCTCCGGCTACCTCCCGGCGATGTACGTCATCCAGGCCCTGCCCTTCCTCGCCCTGGTCCTCGCCGCCGCCGCGGCCGCCGTCGCCCACGCCGTGCTGCGCCGGCACCGCGGGCCCGGGGAGCGGCGGGCGCTGGTGTACGCGCGGTGGGCGCTGGCCGGCGTCCTCGCCGCCTCGGCCGCCGCGTACGTGCTGCCGCGCTGGTACGAGGGCGACCGCACCGCCCTCACGGCCGACGCCAACGGCCCCTACCGGCAGGCCGCGGCCTGGCTGGGCCGGGAGGTGCCCGACCCGGCGAACACCCGCGTCCTCGTCGACGACGCGCTCTGGCTGGACGCCGTTCACTCCGGTTTTGCACCCGGACCGGGCGCGATCTGGTTCTACAAGGCGGACCTCGACCCGGCCGTCGGCAAGACACTGCCTCGGGGCTGGCGGGACATCGACTACGTGGTCTCCTCGCCGACCGTGCGTCGCGACGCGGTGGACCTGCCCACGGTGAAGGCTGCTCTGGAGCATTCGACCGCGGTCGCCGTCTTCGGTACGGGCGAGGACCGTATCGAGATCCGCCGCACCGACCGCGAGAGTGGGAGCTGAAGCACCATGAGCGAGGACCTGTGGCCCCCGCGCGCCCTGGACGATCCGGAAGTCGGCGCTCCGCCGATGTCCTCCGGGTCCGGCGGCGTCACCCTGATCATCCCGACCTTCAACGAGTCCGCCAACGTCGCCGAGTTGCTCGGGCAGCTGCGCGCCGCCCTGCCCGCGCGCCCGCCCTGCCGGGTGCTCTTCGTGGACGACTCCACCGACGACACCCCGGCCCTCATCGAGAAGGCCGCCGCCGACTGCCCCTTCCCGGTGGAGGTCCTGCACCGCGACAGCCCGGCCGGGGGCCTGGGCGGAGCCGTGGTCGAGGGCATCGCACGGGCCGGCTCGGACTGGATCGTCGTCATGGACGCCGACCTCCAGCACCCCCCGCACCTGGTCCCCGAACTCGTCGGCGAGGGCGAACGCACCGGGGCCGACCTCGTCGTGGCCTCCCGCTACCTCCCCGGCGGCAGCCGGGCCGGGCTCGCCGGCGGCTACCGCGTCGCCGTCTCGCGCGGCGCGACCTGGCTGGCCAAGGGGCTCTTCCCGCGCGCCCTGCGCGGGATCAGCGACCCGATGAGCGGGTTCTTCGCCATGCGCCGCTCCGCCGTCACCGGCGCCGTCACCACCGACGCGCTCAAACCCCTCGGCTACAAGATCCTCATGGAGCTGGCCGTGCGCTGCCAGCCGCAGAAGACCGCCGAGGTCCCCTTCGTCTTCCAGGAGCGCTTCGCCGGGGAGTCCAAGTCCACCGCCCGCGAGGGACTGCGCTTCCTGACCCACCTGGCCGCCCTCCGCTCGGCGAGCCCGCTCGCCCGGATGATCGGCTTCGGCCTGATCGGGCTCTCCGGCTTCGTCCCCAACCTCCTCGCGCTGTGGCTGCTCACCCACGCCGGCATGCAGTACCTCGCCGCCGAGGTGGTCGCCAACCAGGCCGGGGTGCTGTGGAACTTCCTCCTCATCGAGAACCTCCTCTTCCGCGACCGCCGCCGCCACCGCCACTGGGCGGACCGCGTCGGGCGCTTCGCCCTCCTCGCCAACGCCGACCTGCTGCTGCGCATCCCGCTGATCGCGCTGTTCGTCGGCCGGTTCGGCCTCGGCGTCCTGCCCGCGACGGCCCTGGCGCTGGTCACCACCTTCGTCCTGCGCTTCGTGGCCACGGAGGCCCTCGTCTACCTGCCGCGCGGGCCGCGCGCGGCGGCCCGTACCCGTCCCCCGACCAGGAGTTGAGCCGCACCGAAAGGACCACCGCATGCCAAGGACGATCCGACGGCGGGCAGGGCGCAGGGCCGCGCTGGCCGCCGTCGGGGCGATGACCGCAGGCCTGCTGCTCACCGCCCCCCAGCAGGCCACGGCCGGAGCGCCCAACCTGCTCACCAACCCCGGTTTCGAGACCGCCGGCGCGCCCGGCTCCGACATGCCGTCCTGCTGGGAGAAGTCCGGCTGGGGCGACAACGACTTCACCTTCGCCACCGTCGCCGACGCCCACAGCGGCACCAAGGCCATGAAGGTCTCGCTCACCCGCCGCGTCGACGGCGACCGCAAGGCGCTGGTCACGGAGAACGCCACCTGCGCCCCCACCGTCGTGCCGGGCAGGCAGTACGACCTGTCCGCCTGGTACAAGTCGAACACCCCGGACGTGGCGGTGACCGTCTTCCGCCACGACACCGCCGCCGGCTGGCAGTACTGGACCGACCTGCAGAACCCGCCGGTCAGTGCCGCCTGGTCGCGCACCCAGGTGCGTACGCCGGCCGTCCCGCCCGGTACCGACAAGATCGCCTGGGGGCTGTCCGTCTACGGGGTGGGCACCCTCACCACCGACGACTACGCGCTGGAGGAAGTGACCGCCGTCCCGCCCCAGCCCACCTGCACGGGCACCGCCGAGGAGTGCGCGAAGGGCAAGTGGGAGGTGATGGGCACCCAGAACCCGGTGCGCTCGATGCACGCCGTGGTCCTGAAGAACGGCAAGGTGCTGCTGATCGCCGGTTCCGGCAACGACATCTCCCAGTTCAACGCCGGTACCTTCACCTCCGCCGTCTACGACCCGGTCGCCGGGTCCGTGAAGACGATCCCGACGCCGGTGGACATGTTCTGCTCGGGGCACGTGCAGCTGGCCGACGGCCGGGTGCTGGTGATGAGCGGCAACAAGGGCTATCCGTCGGCCGACGGCAAGACCGGCTACCAGGGGCTGAAGGACAGTTACGTCTTCGACCCGGCGACCGAGACGTACACGAAGACCAACGATCTCAACGGCGGGCACTGGTACCCGTCCGCGACCATCCTCGGCAACGGCGACGTGATCTCCTTCGGCGGGCTGAAGGAGGACTCCACGGGCAACGTCACCGCGGAGCGGTTCTCGGCGGCGCAGAACAAGTGGCTGCCGCTGAACCAGGTCAACCAGACCTGGTCCTACTGGGGCCTGTACCCGTCGATGATCCTCATGCAGGACGGCCGGCTGTTCTACTCCGGCAGCCACACCTTCGGCAACGGC
The DNA here is from genome assembly GCF_002028425.1 of Streptomyces katrae. Taxonomy (GTDB): domain Bacteria; phylum Actinomycetota; class Actinomycetes; order Streptomycetales; family Streptomycetaceae; genus Streptomyces; species Streptomyces katrae_A. The sequence continues at coordinate 4,874,789 of NZ_CP020042.1, forward strand.
ACGGCCGGCTCGGGCGCCTCCGTCTACGACTACGACGCCAACACCATCACCGACGTGCCCGGACTGCGCGGGAAGGACCAGCGCGACGAGTCCGCGAGCGTCCTGCTGCCCCCGGCCCAGGCCCAGCGGGTCCTGACCATCGGCGGCGGCAACAACGAGACCAACCCGGCCGCGAACCGGCTCACCGACCTCATCGACCTGAAGCAGCCGAGCCCCGCCTACACCGCGGGCCCCGACCTCCCCCAGGGCCTGGTCGACACCGGCGCGGGCAAGCGCCCGCAGACCGGGGCCGAGGGCAAGATGTACGTCTCCGCCGTGCTGCTGCCCGACGGCAAGGTGCTGGAGACCGGCGGCGGACTGCACGACCGTGCCGACCCGGTCTTCGAGGCCTCCTTCTTCGACCCCGGGACCAACACCTACCAGCCGGGCCTGGCCGCCGACCCGATCCCGCGCACCTACCACTCGGGCGCCTTCCTGCTGCCCGACGGCCGGGTGATGTCGGTCGGGGACAACCCCGGCAACGGTACGTACAACCACGCGGTGTCGGTCTACACCCCGCCCTACCTGTTCAAGGGCCCGCGCCCGAAGCTCACTTCGGTGATCGACACCGACTGGGTGTACGGGGACACCCAGCGGATCACCGTCGACCGGCCCCTGGCCAAGGCGGAACTGATCCGCCCGGCGGCGGTCACCCATTCCTCCGACCCCAACCAGCGGTTCGTCGACCTGCCGATGACCGTGGTCAACGGCACCACCATCGACCTCAACGTCACCAGCAACCCCAACCTCGCGCCGCCCGGCTGGTACATGCTCTTCGGCGTCGACGCGGCCGGGATCCCCTCCGTCGCGACCTGGGTCCACCTGGGCGGAGCCCCCTCACTGGCGGCGGCGGCCGCGCAGCGGCAGCCCGCCCCGCACGAGCACGCCTTCGCCGGCGAGCTGGCCGCGCCGAAGGAGAACCCGGAGCCGCGGACGTCGGTCCCGGTCGCGCCCGCCGTGGCCGGCTGCGACCGGCACTACGGGACGGTCAACGTGTGCGTCCCGACGGCCTTCCCGGCGGAGGTGGCGAAGACCACGGCGGCCCGCTGCGACTGGCTGGCGGCGCACCGCTTCCCCAGGCGCATGAAGGTCAACGGCAGCGACCCGCTGCGCCTGGACGCGGACGGGGACGGCTACACCTGCTAGCCGCCCGCTCCTCGCCCGCACGGAAAAGGGGCCCCGCCGCGTGCTCGCGGCGGGGCCCCCTCCGTGGGCCGCGCCCGGAATGCGAGGTCCGGGCGGCCGTGCGATAACGGCAGGATGAAGCGGTCCTCAGTGCGAGTAGGCGGCCAGCGAGATGCCGACGTAATGGGCCACGAAGGCCGCCAGCGTCAGGGAGTGGAAGACCTCGTGGAAGCCGAAGAACCGCGGCGAGGGGTTCGGGCGCTTGATCCCGTAGATGACCCCGCCCGCGCTGTAGAGGAGGCCGCCGACGATCACCAGCACCAGGACCGCGATGCCGCCGGTGCGCATGAAGTCCGGCAGGAAGAAGACGGCGGCCCACCCCATCGCTATGTAGCAGGGGGTGTAGAGCCAGCGCGGGGCGCCGACCCAGAAGACGCGGAAGGCGATGCCGGCGGCGGCCGCGAGCCACACCGCCCACAGCAGGGTCCGCCCGGTGGAGTCCGGCAGCAGCAGGACGGTGAGCGGGGTGTAGGTGCCCGCGATGATCAGGAAGATGTTGGCGTGGTCGAGCCGGCGCAGGACGGCCTCGCCGCGCGGGCCCCAGGTGCCGCGGTGGTAGACGGCGCTGACGCCGAAGAGCAGGCACGCGGTGAGGATGTACACACCGCACGCGACCCGCGCGCGCGTCGAGTCGGTGAAGGCCATCAGCGCGAGGCCCGCGACCACCACGGCCGGGAACATCCCGGTGTGCAGCCAGCCGCGCATGACCGGTTTGGCCTCCGGAGCTGCGCGTTCGTCCGGTACGGCCGCTACGGCAGCGGCGTCAGAAGTCATGGCCGACATGCTACCTACGGGTCCGTAGGTTTCTGTTAGTCCTCTTTACGGAAGATTGACTGACGTGGCGATGCTCACGTGAGAGGCCCCCTGGACATATGCGCACATGCACCGGATGATCAGATGAGTGCGGTCGACACCGGATGAGCGGAGCGCGAAGCGTCCGGGTCGCGGCCCCCACGGGGCATACACCAAACAAACCCCTCAACAAGGAGCAATCGTGGCGCGCGACAACGCGGCTCCCACCCCTTCCCTCCCGACGACGCACCAGGAGCTGATCTCCTGGGTCGACGAGATCGCGGCGATCACCCAGCCCGACCGCGTCGTCTGGTGCGACGGCTCCGAAGCCGAGTACGAGCGCCTGTGCGAGGAGCTCGTCGCCAAGGGCACCTTCAAGAAGCTCGACGAGACCAAGCGCCCGAACTCGTACTACGCCGCCTCCGACCCCTCCGACGTCGCGCGCGTCGAGGACCGGACCTTCATCTGCTCCGAGAAGGAGGAGGACGCGGGCCCGACCAACCACTGGAAGGCCCCTTCCGAGATGAAGGAGCTCTTCACCGGTGAGAAGGGCATCTTCCGCGGCTCCATGAAGGGCCGCACGATGTACGTCGTGCCCTTCTGCATGGGCCCCCTGGGCTCCGAGCTCTCCGCGATCGGCGTCGAGATCACCGACTCCGCCTACGTCGCGGTCGCCATGCGCACCATGACCCGCATGGGCAAGGCCGTCCTCGACGAGCTCGGCACCGACGGCTTCTTCGTCAAGGCCGTCCACACCCTCGGCGCCCCGCTCGCCGAGGGCGAGGCCGACGTCCCGTGGCCCTGCAACACCACCAAGTACATCTCGCACTTCCCCGAGACCCGCGAGATCTGGTCCTTCGGCTCCGGCTACGGCGGCAACGCCCTGCTCGGCAAGAAGTGCTACGCGCTGCGCATCGCCTCGGTCATGGCCCGTGACGAGGGCTGGCTCGCCGAGCACATGCTGATCCTCAAGCTCACCCCGCCGCAGGGCGAGGGCGAGACCAAGTACGTGGCCGCCGCCTTCCCGTCCGCCTGCGGCAAGACCAACCTCGCCATGCTGGAGCCGACCATCCCCGGCTGGACGGTCGAGACCATCGGCGACGACATCGCCTGGATGCGCTTCGGCGAGGACGGCCGCCTCTACGCGATCAACCCCGAGGCCGGCTTCTTCGGCGTCGCTCCCGGCACCGGTGAGCACACCAACGCCAACGCCATGAAGACGATGTACGCCAACACCGTCTTCACCAACGTCGCGCTCACCCCCGACGGCGGCGACGTGTGGTGGGAGGGCATGACCGAGGAGCCCCCGGCCGAGCTCATTGACTGGCGCGGCAACCCGTGGACCCCGCAGTCCGAGACCCCGGCCGCCCACCCCAACGCCCGCTTCGCCGTCCCGGCTTCGCAGTGCCCGACGATCGCCCCCGAGTGGGAGGACCCCAAGGGCGTCCCGATCTCCGCGATCCTCTTCGGCGGCCGCCGCGCCTCCGCCGTGCCGCTGGTCACCGAGTCCTTCGACTGGAACCACGGCGTCTTCATCGGCTCGAACATCGCCTCCGAGAAGACCGCCGCCGCCGAGGGCAAGGTCGGCGAGCTGCGCCGCGACCCGTTCGCGATGCTGCCGTTCTGCGGCTACAACATGGGCGACTACATGGCCCACTGGGTCAAGGTCGCGGCCGACAAGGACCAGGCCAAGCTCCCGAAGATCTACTACGTGAACTGGTTCCGCAAGAACGACGCGGGCAAGTTCGTCTGGCCCGGCTTCGGCGAGAACAGCCGCGTCCTGAAGTGGATCGTCGGCCGCCTCGACGGCAACGCCGAGGGCGTCGAGACCCCGATCGGCGTCCTGCCGACCAAGGCCGCCCTCGACCTCGACGGCCTGGACATCTCCGACGAGGACCTCGACTTCCTGCTCACCGTCGACAAGGACGTGTGGCGCGAGGAGGCCGCCCTGGTCCCCGAGCACCTCAACACCTACGGCGACCACACGCCGAAGGAGCTGTGGGAGCAGTACCACGCGCTGGTCGAGCGCCTGGGCTGAGCCCGATGCCTGCCCTGATGCGGCAGGCCACCTGAACGTGGGAGTCCCCGACCAAGGTTCTCCCACCGCTGTGGGAATCCCCGACCAAGGCTTTCCCAGAGCAGCACACGCCTGACCGACGGGCGGGAGCCACTGTCCCGGCCACCGCCCGTCAGCCCCCCGGAGAGCGCCCGCGCTCCCCGGGACAGGCCGTGTGCGTCTGCTGACGGCGGGCCTCCCTGTCCTGGAGGCCCGCCGTCAGGCGTTCCCGGGGCTCCCGCTTCGAAATGCTGTGTGAGTGGGTGGGTGCTGGCGGGGCGGGGGGCGTGCCGGGAGGATCTGGGCATGGCACTGAAATGGCAGGGGTGGGTGGTCGGCCTCGTGGGCCTGGCCGGCCTCCTGGTGTTCGCCCCCCTGGGCCTGTACGTCTGGGCCAGCAGCCCGTCCCGCCCGGCCGACGCGACCGCCGCGCCCCCGCAGGTCCGGGTCACCGACTGCCGCATCGACCCGGCGAGCCGGCGGGTCATGGCGTCGGTCGAGGCCCGCGGCGGGCAGGGCGCGTACCTGGTCACGGTCGAGTTCCGCGACCGGGAGCCATCGGCGTCGGCGTCGGCGTCGGCTGGGGACGCCGGCGCCCGCGTGTCCCAGTCCCTGGTCCGGCTCCCCGGCCTCGCCCCGGACACCCCGCCCGCCCGCACCGAGGCCGTGGGCCCGGTCTGGCCCCCGTCGACGGCACCGTGGTGCGGGGTCGCGGGGGTGGCGCGGGAGGGCGAGGGGCGGGGGTGAGGGCGCGCCATCTCCCCTTCGAGGCGTGGGGATTGGGCGGTGCCTGCCCACCCGCCTCCCGGGTGCGGGTGGGCGGGTCGGGGGGCGGCATCCCGCCGAGCGGTGACGGGACACCCGACCGGAACCGGGGGCGGCCGGGGCCTCACTCAGCGGTCTCAGGGATGGGTTGGGGCTTTCCCGTCAGTCTCATCGTCCTTCCGCGTCGGGCCGCCCTGTCAAGGGCGCTCCTTCGTCGCGTCGCTTCGCGATCGCCTGCGGCGACCCTTGACAGGCCGTCCCGCCGCGAAATGCCGAAGACTGCCGGGAAACCCCCAAAGGAACGGGACGGACGTATCTGGGACATCCGGCGGAATCAGCGACCAGGCGGGATGGTCGGGGGCCGCCTCGCCAAGCATCCGGGCCGATGAGGGAGCGAACCGGGGCCGCGATTCGCGACAGATCGCTACGCGCTTCTCCCGTCTCAGCGTCCGACGACCGTCTGGGGCTGCTGCCCGCAGGAAAGGACGACGGAATCGTCATCCGGGGCCGGTGGGCGCATCAAATCGCTACGCGCTCCTCTGATTTCGGCGTCCGGCGGCCGCCTGGGGCCGATACCTGCACCAAATGCCAACCAGAAGGGCATCCGGGAACAGCGGGCGCAGGAGATCGCTACGCGCTCCTCAATTCCCGGCGTCCGATGGCCGTCCGGGGCTGCTCATCCGGCTCGCCAAGGGGTTCCCGTCCCCGTTCGCGCCCGTCTGGATCGCCGAAATGGTGCGTCGGAAGAGCTGAGTTCGGCAGGAGCAGCGCCTCCGGCTCGGTTTCAGCCGCAGGTTCATCCCTCTTCAGGCGAGGGACTTCTCGATCGCCTCGAAGATGTCCGCGTCGGTCTCCTGCTGCCAGGACGGGAGGTCCGGCCAGTCGGCGACGTAGCCCGGCTTGGGGGCGTCGAAGTGTTTGAACATCTGGGCGGTCCAGCAGACGGCGACGAAGCGGCCTTTCTGTTCCCGGGAGAGCCGGTCCGTCCTGCCATCGCTGGCCTCGACGAACTGGCGTACCTGTGCGTAGACGGCCCCTGCGGCCTCGCGCTCCCACTGCGGGGTGTCGTCCCACGGGGTCACGTAACCGGCCTTCGGCTCACCGGGAAAGTGCTGCCGCACCCCCGCGATCCAGGCCTCCCGGAACAGCCGCGCACCTTCAACCCGCGTCATGCCAACCCCTCTCGTCACGGTGCTTTCAGCGAGGCGATCTCCGCCTCCAGCCCCGCAACACGGTGGTCTCCGCTCAGGGGGCCGAACTCGTTGCACAGGCTCCGGAGTCTACGGGCGATGTAGCCCGATGCTGATGCCTGGGCGAGGTTTAATGCCTCTAGGGCGTAAGCGACCACCTGGTCCGGATCCTGGCGCTTGGCGCCGATCACAGCCAGGTCCACTAGTACCGCTCCTCTTCGACGGTATGAGTGCCCGACGGCCAGCGTGCTGCGCTCCAAAGCCCTGGTGAGTACCTCTTCTGCTTGGTCGAATCGGCCGAGCTGCACGTACCGCGCACCGCGCTCCTCCGCGAGCCGGGTGCCGTCGAACCGGAGCCAGCCGCCATTTGAGCTGTTGTCGGACAGGTTTCTGACTTCGTCAGCCCGGTCTAGTGCTCTCTCGCAGCCCCCTAGATCTCCCAACCCGGCCAGTACCTCCGCCTGTACCGACGCAACCCAGTGCCGGGTGGACAACGTGGTGTCGCCCCGGGCAGCGATGCGCTCCGCCGCGCGTAGGACGTCGGCTGCCTCCCGATACCGCTGCTCGGACACGTCCAGGTAGGCCTGTCGTACGAGCGCACACGCCCACAGATCGTATGCCTGGGCCTCCTTTCCCACGGAAGCCGCCAGCGTGTAGGAAGCCGCCGCGTCTGTATATCGGTTAGCGTCAAAAGCGACTTCCCCAGCCAGCTGGAAGAGGTCGGCGGCTGCGTTCAGGAGGGGCAGCGAGTTCCCGTCCCGTCTTGCGGACAGGGCTTCCTTCAGTGTCGTCAATTGATCACGGACCACGGGATAGACCGTGCCCTTGGTGCGTGCGAGTTGGTAGACCTGCCATAGATGGCGGTTCATCCTGGCGAAGTCTGCCGGGCTTCTTGGCACGCCGTCGGCCCGTGCCTCCACGTCGCCGAGCGGAAGAACGGTCAGTGCACCGCTGACCGTGAGTATGCGAAGGAATTCACGGCGGATCATTTCGTCGATGTCTCCCGCCCTCGGTTGGTCAGTGGGTCCTTGTCGCGTGTCCCCCTGTCCTACGGTTCGTGACGGTGGCAGAAGGCCTTCCAGTTCTGGGAGGCTGACGTCTAGGGCGTTCGCCAGAGCTGGCCGCTGGCATGGCTGCGGCGCGATCTTCCCCCTTTCCCAGCGCCCGACCGTTGTGCGGTCGACGCCGAGCAACTCGGCAAGTTTTTCCTGACTGTAACCCAGAGTCTTGCGCCGTCCCGCCAGTCCCATACGACTCCTTCTTGTGGCTCCGGCCCTTGCAGGGCCCACGCACGGATCTGCATCAAGCCTGCCGCACAGCCGCCGTGGAGATACCCGTTTCGCTCCGCTTTCCTGGTGCTGCAAACGATGTGGCTGCGGGATGCGGAGGGTTTCAGGCATGGCAACGTCCAACGTCGATCGGAGTCACGGCCCCGAGGCGCCGTCCGGCGCATCGGGCCCTTCCTTGGCCAGGGTTCGAGCCGTAGGCAACCCCAGTGCCGAGCTCCTCGAGCGGGCACTGGATGGCTGGGAGCGCTTCCTCGACACCTTCGAGGGAGTGTCCGATGAGTGAGCAGTACGAATACGTCCCCCACCGGCTCCTGTACCGCCGCGTCCGGGACATCGCTTCCCACCGAGGGCGTCCTGATGGCCGTGATCAACGAGAATGTCTCGGACACGGGCGCCGAGTACTGGTTGGAGCTGGCCTACATCCGGGGCGCTTCCGGCCGCGAGTTCACCACCGCCGTCGCCAACGTCGTGCCCGTCCATGAATGAATTCAATGGCTCGTGCGTTCATCAGCCCGAGGCGGTCGTCAGACGCCGAGAAACGGGGAGCGCGTAGCGATCTGGCGCGCCCCTCGCTTCCGGATGTTCCTCTGGTTGGCATTTGGTGCAGGTGTCAGCCCCAGACGGTCTCCAGACGCCGAAAAGGCAGAAGCGCGTAGCGATTTGATGCGCCCACCGGCCCCGGATGACGATCCTGTCGGCCTTTGGTGCGGGCAGTGACCCCAGGCGGCTGGTAGACGCAGAGATGAGAGGAGTGCGTAGCGATCTGTCGCGGATCGCGGCCCCGATTCACCGGCTCGTCGGCCTGGATGCTTGGCGAGGCGGCCCCCGGCCCCCCGGCTGGTCGCTGAGGGAGCCGGATCGTCAATGAACGTCCGTCCCGTTCCTTTGGGGGTTTCCCGGCAGTCTTCGTTTTTCCGTGGCGGGACGGGCTGTCAAGAGTGGAGCGCAGCGACATCGCGAAGCGACGCGACGAAGGAGCGCTCTTGACTGACCGGCCCGACGCGGAAGGACGATGAGACTGACGGGAAAGCCCCAACCCCTCTCTGAGACCGCCGAGTGTGGTCCCGGCCATCCCCGGTCCCGGTCGGCCGTCCGGTGCCGCCCGGCGGGATGCCGGCTCCAGCCCACCGGCCCGCAGACGGGGAGGCCGGTGGGCAGGCGCCGCCCGGCCCCCACCCCTCGAGGGGGAGATGGCGGGCCCGGGCCGCGAGGAGTGTGGCGCCCGGTCCGGAGCCTCCGCGGCCCCGGACCGGGGCCGTCAGGGGGTGCCGGCCAGGTGGGCGGCGGCTGCGTGGGTGTCCATGCGCTGGGCGGCGAGGATGGCCACGGCGGTGTCGGCGCGGGAGGCGGCGACGAGGAGGGCGCGGGCGGCGAGGTCGTGGGCGCGGCGGTGCAGCGTGGCGGTGTCGGCGCCGTCGGGCAGGGCCGGGTAGGTGACCCGTACCGGCTGGGAGCCGCGCAGGCGGGTCACCTGCTCCGCGATGCGGGCGGCGCCGCCGTCCTCCAGGCCGAGCTCGTCGGTGACGGCGAGCAGGGCCGCGAGGTGTCCGGCGAGCTGGATGTCCAGGGCTTCGCCGCGGCTGCTGTGCGGGTACTGGGGTGCGCTGTGGCTGCCGTCCACGTCGTGGACGGCCGACTTGGAGCGGATCGGCTCGTACATGAGGAGGCCTCCTGCGGGGTCAGGAGACCATCCTACCTTGGATCCGTTCTAAAGTTGAGTTGCATCCGGAGTCTGGGACGGGCGCCGTCCCCGCGCGCCCGCCCGCCGTCCGTCAGTGCTGGCCGTACCCGTCCAGGAACTGGCCGATCCGGGTGACCGCGTCCGCGAGGTCCTTGGCGTTGGGCAGGGTCACGATGCGGAAGTGGTCGGGTTCGGGCCAGTTGAAGCCCGTGCCGTGCACGACCATGATCTTCTCGGCCCGCAGCAGGTCGAGGACCATCTGCCGGTCGTCCTTGATCTTGTAGACGGACGGGTCCAGCTTCGGGAACAGGTACAGGGCGCCCTTCGGCTTCACGCACGTGACGCCCGGGATCTGCGTGAGCAGGTCGTACGCCGTGTCGCGCTGCTCCAGCAGCCGCCCGCCCGGGAGCACCAGGTCCACGATCGACTGCCGGCCGCCGAGCGCGGTGGCCACCGCGTGCTGCGAGGGCATGTTCGCGCACAGGCGCATGTTCGCCAGGATCGTCAGGCCCTCGATGTACGAGGTCGCGTGCTTCTTCGGGCCGCAGACCGCCATCCAGCCGGCCCGGAAGCCGGCGACGCGGTAGTTCTTCGACAGGCCGTTGAAGGTGAGGACCAGCAGGTCGGGGGCGATGGCGGCGGTGTTGGTGTGCGTGGCGCCGTCGTAGAGGATCCGGTCGTAGATCTCGTCGGAGCAGACGATCAGGTTGTGGCGGCGCGCGATGTCCGTCAGGCCCCGCAGCATCTCGTCGTCGTAGACGGCGCCGGTGGGGTTGTTCGGGTTGATGATCACGAGCGCCTTGGTGCGGTCGGTGATCTTGCGCTCGATGTCCGCCAGGTCGGGCATCCAGTCGGACTGCTCGTCGCACCGGTAGTGCACGGCCGTGCCGCCCGCCAGGCTGACCGAGGCCGTCCACAGCGGGTAGTCGGGGGCGGGGACCAGTACCTCGTCGCCGTCGTCGAGCAGTGCCTGCATCGACATCTGGATCAGCTCGGAGACGCCGTTGCCGAGGTAGACGTCCTCGACGCCGAGCTCGATGCCCTTGGTCTGGTAGTGCTGCATGACCGCGCGCCGGGCCGACAGCAGGCCCTTCGCGTCCCCGTAGCCGTGGGCGTTGCCCAGGTTGCGGAGCATGTCCTCAAGGATCTCCGGCGGGCACTCGAAGCCGAAGGCCGCGGGGTTGCCGGTGTTGAGCTTGAGGATGCGATGACCTGCCGCTTCGAGCCGCATCGCCTCTTCGAGGACGGGTCCGCGGATCTCGTAGCAGACATTGGCGAGTTTCGTTGACTGGATCACCTGCATGACGGGAGCTTACGGGCCTCCCCGATCCTCCGCTTGGGCATTCCGCCAGGAGGCGGGGGAGGGAAATGCCCGTTTTGCTTTTTGCTTGGAGTGATGGACGGGTGCCGTCCCCGTCCACCCTTGGAAACGGCGGCCGCCCGCCCGCTGGACCTGCGGATCGAGCGGGCGGGCGGTACCGGGGATCAGCCCGGTGTTGCGCTCGTCACGCCGCCCGGCCCCCGGCCAGGAACGCCCGCGCGAGCTCGACCCGGCTGTTCACCCCGTACTTCGCGAACGCGTGCCGCAGGTGGGTGTCCACGGTGTGCGGGGAGAGGAACAGCCGGTCGGCCACCGCCCGGTTCGTCAGCCCCTCCACCACCAGCCGTACGACCCTCAGCTCGGACGGGGTCAGCTCCACGTCCGGCTCCCGCTGCGCGCCCTCGCCCGGCCCGGCGGAAGCGGCCACCGCCCCGGGGCCCAGCCGCTCCAGCCGCCCCCGCACCCGGGCTATCTCCCGCCGGGCCCCCATCCCCGTGTACGCCGCCAGAGCCTCCTCCAGCAGCCCGGCCCCCGCGGCCCCCGCCGCGGCCCCGGCGTCCTCCAGTGCCGAGGCCGCCGCGAGCCGGCGCGGGCCCTCCCGCATCGCCTCGGCGGCCGCCGCCAGGGCGGCGGGGTCCCCGTCCACCAGCCCCGCGGCCTGCGCGGCGAACGCCGCCAGGGAGCCCACGCCCGGGTTGGCCTCCGCCAGCCGCCGGGCCGCGCGCACCGCCGTACGGGCGCCCTCCGCATCGCCGGCCGCCAGGGTGATGCGGACCAGCTGCACCGAGGCGCACGGCTCCTCCGACAGGAAGAGCAGCGAGCCGTCGGGCGAGGGCGACAGCGACGACAGCACCCCCGAAGCCGCCTCCAGCGCCTCCCCCGGGCGGCCGTCGGCCTCCAGCTGGAGGGCCGTGATCCAGTCCACGAAGGGCGGTATCGCCCCCAGCGACCCCATCGCGTGGTGGCGGGACTCGCGGATCAGCTCGGCCGCCGCCTTCCGCTCGTCGCGCAGCAGCGCGATCCGCGCCAGCAGGGCCAGCAGGTGCGGGGCCACGGCCCGGGCCGAGAGCTGGTCGGCGACCCGGGCGCCGGCCTCCGCTTCCGCCTGGGCGTCCTCCAGGAACCCGCTCGCCAGCTTGAGCGCGGCCCGGTTGAGCGACCACAGCGGGTGCGACCAGGCGCTCCCGATCCGCTCGGCCTCGCGCCGCCCGAGCTCGTTGACCGCGTCGGCCTCCCCGAACCGGTCGGCCGAGGCCAGGGCGCGGGCCAGCCACAGCCGGGGGTGGCGCCGGCGGACCTCGGCGCTGCCGGTCTCGGCGAGCTGGACGGCCTCGCCCGCCAGGGCCAGCGACCCGGCGATGTCCCCGCGCCCCCGGGCGGTGGCGCTGCGCGCGACGGTGGCGAAGACCACCGCCGAGTCGGCGCCTGAGGCGCGCCCGGCCTGCTGGGCGGCGAGCGCGGACTGCTCGGCGGCCTCGATGCCGGGAAAGGACAGCAGGGCGTGGGACTGTACGGCGTACAGCTCGGCCCGGACCGCGCCCAGTGCCGTCGGCGCGGCCAGGGCCCGGCCCACGTAGTCCAGGACGACCCGGTCGTGCCCGGCGTGCTTGAGCGCTTCGGCGAGGGCCAGCAGCATGGCGGTCTCCTCGCGCGGGTCCAGCCCGCCGCGCAGGGCCCGTTCGCCCAGCTCGCGCGCCTGCCCCAGCCGGCCGGCGCTGGCCAGGAGGCGGACGGCCTCGGTGAGCAGCCGGGGCCGCTCGGGGGAGTCCTCCTCGATCAGGTCGAGGAGCTGGAGCATCAGGTCGGCGGCGATGCCGGACGACTGGGCGGCGGCCTCCCGGACGGCGAGGTGCAGGGTGGCGATGGCCTCGCGGTTGCCGCGCTGGCCGCCGCGCGCGAGGTGCTGGGAGATCTCGGCGGCGGGCCGGCCGGTGGCGCGGAGCACGCCCGCGGCCTCCTGGTGCAGGGCGTGCCGGACGGGTCCGGGCAGGGCTTCGTAGACCGTCTCGCGGATCAGGTCGTGCCGGAAGCGCAGCTCGGAGCCGGTGCCGATGAGCATGCCCACGGCGACGGCCTCGCTGACGGCGCTGTTGAGCTCGGCGCCGGACAGTCCGAGCAGCCCGCCGGCCTCGGCGACGCTGAAGGGCCGGGCGAGGACGGAGCCCACCTCCAGCACCCGCCGGGCGGGTTCGGAGAGCCCCGTGAGCCAGCCGCGCGAGAGGGTGGAGGGCGGCTCGGACTCGGGCCGGGACAGCAGCTCGACGAGCAGGAACGGGTTGCCGTCGCTGCGTTCGGCGTGCGCGAGCAGCCGGGGCGAGGGCGCGCTGCCCAGGGTGCGGGCGCACAGTTCGGCGACCTCGGCCCCGGACAGCGGGGCCAGGCGCAGGCGTTCGGCGCCGTCGGCGACCAGTCGGTCCGTCAGGTCGTGGACGGGGCTGGGCTCGGGGGCCGGCCGCAGGGCCAGCAGCCACAGCACCTCGCTGGCGTGCAGGGTGGGCAGCAGGATGCGCAGGGCCTGGGCGGTGAGTTCGTCGGCCCAGTGCATGTCGTCGAGCACGACGGCCAGCGGGCGGCGCCGGGCGGCCTGTTCGATGGCTTCGGCGATGCGGTGGACCAGCCAGAACCGGCCCGACTCGGTGAAGCCGCCGCCCGCGAGGGAGGCGAGGGTGTCGCGGTCGAGGACGGGTGCGGGGCCGGTGCTGAGGGCGCCGAGGAGGCTGGCCATGGGGACGACGTGGTCGAGTTCGGTGGCCTGGCCGCGGGCGACGGCGACGCCGTGCCGGGCGGCCCGCCGCTCGCTCTCGGCGAGGAGCCGGCTCTTGCCGAGGCCGGCGTAGCCCTCGATGACGACGCAGCCGCCGATGCCGTCGCGCACCCGGTGCAGGGCGCGGTCCAGCGTGCTCAGTTCGTTGCTCCGGCCGACGAGCGGACTCTCGTGCTCGGACAGTGTGGACACGGTGTGTGACGCCTCCCCCGTCGGGCGGGTGCCCGACTTCATGGCCCGTCGTCGCGTGGGCCCCCGCGGTTGCCGTTGGTCGTCCCGGCCAGGGACCGGGGCGACCAGACGCTAACCCGAACCGGCGAGTAGGGCGCCGTCGTGTGCCGGAGGCTACGTGCCTGGTGAAGCGGGTGTTCCGGTTGGCTGCGCCGCCTCTTCCCGGCCGGTGACGGGGCGTCGCGCGGCCCCCGCGCGGCCCCTGTTCGGCCCCCGTGCGGCCCCCGTGCGGCCCCCCCCCGCGCGGTCGCCGCTCGATCCCCGCCCTGTCGTCGCTCGATTTTCCGCGTGACCTGCCATCCCGTGCGCGATCACGCCCCGGATCCCGTGTTCGCGTGATGGGCGCCGGTGTCAGCGGAAGGCAAGGTTTGCGTCAAGCCGGCAGCCACGCAGCCGCAGCCGCCTAACGGGAGGAAGAACGATGTCGCTGCACCACGCATACGGTCGAGAGGCCCGGCTCCACAGGCTCTACCACGAAGGCAGCCGCCGCCTGTTCGTCGTTCCGCTGGACCACTCGGTCACCGACGGGCCACTCCAGCTGCCCGGCGGGGTGAACCGGCTCGCCGGGCAGCTGTCCGGCTCCGGTGTGGACGCCATCGTCCTGCACAAGGGGAGCGTCCGGCAGGTGGATCCCCGGCACTTCGCGGAGACATCGCTCATCGTCCACCTCAGCGCCAGCACCCGCCACGCCCCCGACCCCGACGCCAAGTACCTGGTGGCGAGCGTGGAGGAGGCCCTGCGGTACGGGGCCGACGCGGTCAGCGTCCACGTCAACGTGGGCGCGGAGGACGAGCGGGGGCAGATCAAGGACCTCGCCACCGTGGCGGAGTCCTGCGACCGCTGGAACGTGCCGCTGATGGCCATGATGTACCCGCGCGGACCGCGCGTGACCAATCCCTACGACCCCGAGCTGGTGGCGCACGCCATCACCCTCGCCGCCGACCTGGGCGCGGACATCGTGAAGACCGTGTACGTCGGCAATCCGGCGGAGATGTCGGACGTGGTCAGCGGCGCGCAGGTGCCGGTGATCGTGGCCGGCGGGCCCCGCCTGGACACGCCCGAGCTGGTCGCCGGCTACGTGGAGGAGGCCCTCAAGGGCGGCGCCGCGGGCGTCGCGATGGGCCGCAACGTCTTCCAGGCCGCCGACCCGGCGGCGCTGGCCCGCAGGCTCGCCGACCTGATCCACGCCGACGGGCGCACCCCGTCCTGGGAGGCCCCGGCCCCCGCCGGGGTGCGTGCGCCCGCCACGGTCTGAGAGCCGGACGGACACGGCGGGCACCCGGCCGGGCGCGACGGCACCCGGACGGCCACCCGCGCACCCGTACCCCCGCCCCCGACCCCGCAGGCCCGCACCCGCAGGCCCGCCCCACCCGGAGCGGTCCCACGCCGACCGGCACCGCCCCGTCCCGCCCCGTCCCGCCCCGTCCCGCCCCGTCCCGCCCCGTCCCGCCCCGTCCCGTCTCGACCGCCGCCCCAGAGGGGCCCGGCCGTTCCCCGGGCCCGTCCCGGGCCGGTCCCGAGCGCGCCTCGAGCGCCCGGACCCGTACCCGCGTGACCGCCGCACGCCCCGCCGCGCCTTCGCGCGGCCCGGGGCCGGCGTGCACGCCGACACAAAACGACGCATACCCCCGCCCCGTATGCCCCCGCTTACGTGCATGCCGACATGCACGTACATCCACAAGGAGTCACGAAGTGAAGCTCAGCTGGGTCGACATCCGCTCCGTCGGTTCCGCCAAGGACGCCATCGTCCAGGAGGCCATCCACGCCCGGATCGACGGCATCCTCGCCGACGACGCCGCCGACTTCGAGGGCCTTCCGCCCACCGTCAAGAAGATCCTCTTCCCGCAGGGCAAGGCGCTGCCGGAGTCCTTCGGCGCGGCCGACGTGGTCATCGTCGACCCCGCCAAGCACGGCGAGACCGCCGAGCTGGCGCTGCGCCACCCCGAGGTGGAGTTCGGCCGGTTCGTGGAGATCGTCGACGCCGCGACGCTGGAGGACGCCTGCCAGTCCGGCCGCACCGAGAAGTGGAGCCTGCTCCTCTTCCGCGACCCCACCAAGATCCCGCTGGAGATCGTGATCGCCGCGGCCGCCCGCGCCCAGGGCTCCCTGATCACCGTCGCCCAGGACGTCGAGGAGGCCGAGATCATCTTCGGTGTCCTGGAACTCGGCTCCGACGGCGTGCTCATGGCCCCGGCCAAGGTCGGCGACGCCACCGCCCTGAAGGCCTCCGCCGAGGCGGGCGTACCCAACCTCCAGCTCACCGAACTGACCGTCACCGCCACCGCGCACGTGGGCATGGGCGAGCGCGCCTGCGTCGACACCGCCACCCACTTCGGCGAGGACGAGGGCCTGCTGATCGGCTCCCACTCCAAGGGCATGATCCTGTGCGTCAGCGAGACCCACCCGCTGCCGTACATGCCGACCCGCCCCTTCCGCGTCAACGCCGGCGGCATCCACTCCTACACCCTCGGCAACAACGAGCGCACCAACTACCTCAGCGAGCTCAAGTCGGGCTCCCGGGTCACCGCGGTCGACATCCACGGCAACACCCGCCTGGTCACCGTGGGCCGCGTCAAGATCGAGACCCGTCCGCTGATCTCCATCGACGCGGTCGGCCCCGACGGCCGCACCGCCAACCTGATCCTCCAGGACGACTGGCACGTGCGCGTCCTCGGCCCGGGCGGTGTCGTCCTCAACTCCACCGAGCTCAAGCCCGGCGACGTGGTGCTCGGCTACCTGCCGACCGAGGACCGGCACGTCGGCTACCCGATCAACGAGTTCTGCCTCGAGAAGTGATCACCCGGTGACCCCCGTGCCCCCGGCCCCGACGCCCCCGCCCGTCTTCGACTTCCACGCGCGCCTGGTCCCGCAGGACGGCGCGGCAGCCCGCCTGCTCGGCACCATGGACGCGCACGGGATCACCCGGGCGGCCGTCTCCGCTGGGGGCACGATCCCCCTCGACCTGCTGTCCCGGCAGCTGGTCGAGGGGGGCCACATCGAGACCGACGCCGACAACGACGCGGTCCTCGCCGCCTGCCGGACCTCCGGCGGCCGGCTGGTCCCCTTCCACTTCGCCAACCCGCACCGGGAGCCCGGCGCCTACGCCGGCCGGGCCGCCGAGTTCCGCGGCCTGGAGATCTCCCCCGCGGTGCACGGCGTGCCCTTCGCGGACCCGCGCACCCACGCCCTCGTCGAGATCGCCGAGCGGCACCGCCACCCCGTCTACACGGTGTGCCTGCACCGCCCCGGGGCCATGGTCCGCGACCTGGCCGCCCTCGCCGCGGCCTTCCCCCGGGTCACCTTCGTCCTCGGCCACTCCGGCGTCGGCGAGATCGACCTCCACGGGATCGGGCTGATCAAGGACAGCCCCAACGTCCTGCTGGAGACCTCGGGCGGCTACTCGGCCGTCATCCGGCTGGCCGTCGAACGGCTCGGCGCCCGCCGGCTGCTCTTCGGCACCGAACACCCGCTACAGCACCCCGCCGTCGAACTCGCCAAGTACGCGGCCCTGGGCCTGGAGCACCGGCAGCTCCGGCAGATCCTCTGGCACAACGCGGCGGACCTGCTGGGGCCCGAAGACCCCTTGTGAGATGACTATGGAACAGCAGCCACGCATCGCTGTCGTGGGGGCGGGGATCGGAGGTCTGGCCCTCGCACTCGGGCTCGCCCGCGCGGGCCTGTCCTGCGACGTGTACGAACAGACCCGCCACCTGCGCGAGATCGGCGCCGGCCTCCAGGTCGCCCCCAACGCCGCCCGGCTGCTGCACCGCCTCGGCGTCGAGAGCTGCCTGCGCGCGGTCGCCGTACGGCCCCGCGCGATCGAACTGCGCCGCTGGAACGACGGCGGACTCCTCGCCCGCACCCCGCTCGGCGAGGAGTGCGAGGAGAGGTACGGTGCCCCGCACTACGCCGTCCACCGCGCGGACCTGCACCAGATCCTGCTCTCCAAGCTCCCCGCCGGCACCCTGCGCCTCGGCCTGCGGTGCGTGGGCGTCGAGCAGCACGGCGACGAGGCGGTGCTCCGGTTCGAGGACGGCTCCACCCGGCGCGCCGACCTCGTCGTCGGCGCCGACGGGATCCACTCGGCCACCCGCGACCTCCTCGTCAAGGACGAACCCCGCTACTCCGGCCAGGACATGTACCGCGGCCTGGTCCCCGCCGAACGCCTCCCGCACCTGGTCGCCGATCCCGCCGTACGGCTGTGGCTCGGCCCGGGCCGGCACTTCGTCTGCTACCCCGTCGCCGGTGGCACCCGGATCAGCTTCGCCGCGACCGCCCCCGGCGTCGGGCGGCGGCCCGAGGAGTCGTGGAACACCCCCGGCCGCATCGAGGACCTGCGGGCCGCGTACGACGGCTGGCACGGGGACGTCGCCGCCGTCCTCGACGCCGCCGGGGAGGTCGGCCGCTGGGCCCTGCACGACCGCGACCCCGTACCGGGCTGGTCCCGGGGCCGGGTCACCCTCCTCGGGGACGCCGCCCACCCGATGCTGCCCTTCCGGGCCCAGGGCGCCAACCAGGCCGTGGAGGACGCCGCCGCCCTGGTGGTGTGCCTCACCGAGCACGGCGGCACCGGCCTGGCCGAGCGGCTGCGCCGCTACGAGCGGGTCCGGATGGCGCGCACCGCGCGGATCCAGCAGATCTCCCGCGACAACGCCAAGACCCTCCACCTGCCGGACGGGGACGGCCAGCGCCACCGCGACGCCGCCCTCGGAAGCAGCCACGAACTGGCCGCCCAGGACTGGCTGTTCGGATACGACGCGGCCGAGGCCGCCAGAGCGGAGCCCATACGATGACCCAGCCCACCGCGACCGCGGAAGCCCCCACCCCGGCCCTGACCCGCGAGGAACTCGCCCGCGCGGCCGCCCTCGGCGGCGGCAGCCTGCTGGAGCACGCCCTCGCCGCCAGCGCCGAGCCCGACGCCCCCTTCCTGCACAGCGAGCACCCGCTGCTCGACCCGGCGGGGGAGCGCCGCCACGACTTCACCCTGACCGGCCTGGACGACCTGGCCCGGACCTGGTCCGCCTGGTACCTCGCGCACGGCATCGGCCCCCGCGACCGGGTCGCCGTCTACCTCAAGGACAGCTTCGAGGACGTCCTGCACTTCCTCGCCCTCAGCCAGATCGGCGCCATCCCCGTCCTGGTCAACGGGCGGCTCCCCGCCGCCGTCGCCGCCGGACTGTACGAGCGCACCGGCGCGTCCGGCCTGGTCACCGACGCCGCCCACCGCGAGGCCCTGCGCGCCGCCGGCGCCCTCGAGGCCTTGCGGGTCCTCGCCGTGTCCGACGAGCTCACCTCCCTCGGCGCCGGCCGCCTCGACCCCGCCGGCCGCTTCCGGCACGCCCCCGACGACCCGGTGCTGATCAGCCACTCCTCCGGCACCACCGGCATCCCCAAGGCCGTCGTGTGGACCCACGAGGGCGCGGTCGCCGCCCTGCGCGAGCTGCTGCTCCTGCCGCAGCCCGCCGAACGCGAGGTGCTGCTGTCCGCCGTACCCCAGTCCCACCAGGCCGGGGCCAGCTTCGCCGCCGGAGCCCTGCTCACCGGCGCCCGCCTGATCGCGCTCGCCGACCGCTCCGGCGCCCACGTGGCCGCCGCGATCACCGAGCACCGCCCGCACACCGTCGTCGCCTTCGCCCAGACCTACGCCGAACTCGCCGCCCTCGGCCCCGACGACGACGTGCTCTCCTCGGTACGGCGGTGGTTCAACACCGGCGACTCCGCGCACGGCCGGCACATCGCCCCCCTGGTCCGCGCCGGCGCCGAGTTCATCGACGGCCTCGGCTCCTCCGAACTCGGCTTCGCCCAGTTCGGCCACGTCACCACCGCCGGCACCGTCCGCCACGACCGCTGCATCGGCCGCCCCCACCCCTGGGCGCGGATCGCCGTCCTGCGCGAGGACGGCACCCCCGCCGCCCGCGGCGAGGCCGGACTGCTCGGCGTCAAGAGCCCCACCCTCACCCCCGGCTACTGGAACGACCAGGACCGCTACTACCGCTCCCGGCTCGGCGGCTGGTTCCTCTCCGGGGACGTCGTCCGCGAGGGCGAGGACGGCACGTACTTCCACCTCGACCGGGCCGTCGACGTCATCCACACCCCCGAAGGCCCGGCGTACTCCCTCCTGATGGAGGAGACCCTGCTCGGCGCCCTGCCCGGGCTCGACGACTGCGCCGTCGTCGGCGCGCGCGACGCCTCCGGAGCCGAACGCCCCGTCGCCGTCCTGCGCCCGGCCGACCCGGCCGGCGCCGACGCCGGGCAACTGCGCGCCGCCGCCGACAAGGCGCTCGCCGGAGCGGGTCTGCCCGCCCTGGGTGCGCTCCACGTCGCCCGCGACGCCGACGAGGTCCCGCTCGGGCCCTCCGGAAAGGTCCTCAAGCGCCAACTGCGCCGGCAGCTCGCCGACGCCCTGACCACTCCCACCCCTGGGGAACCCTCATGAACATGCGCAGGATCGCGCCGCTCGCGATCGGCACCTTCGCCATCGGCACCGACAACTTCATCGTCGCCGGCATCCTCGGCGGCATGGCCGACGACCTCGGCGTGTCCCTGGCCGCCGCCGGCCTCCAGGTCACCGTCTTCTCCCTGGTCTACGCACTGGGATCGCCGCTGCTGTCCGCGCTGACCCAGCAGGCCGAGCGGCGGGCCGTACTCGTCGGCAGCATGGGCCTGTTCGCCCTGGCCAACGTGCTCACCGCCGTGGCCCCCGCCTTCGGGGTGCTGCTCGCCACCCGCATCGTCGCCGCCGTCGCCGCGGGCGTCTTCGGACCCGTCGCCACCGCGGCCGCCGCCGAACAGTCCGAGCCCGAGTTCCGGGGCCGGGCCATCTCCATCGTCACCGGCGGGCTCACCGTCTCCATCGTCCTCGGCGTCCCGATCGGCGTCCTGATCTCCGCCCTGTCCGACTGGCGCGGCGCCTTCTGGTTCGTGGCCGCACTCGCCCTGGTCGCCGCCCTGTCCACCGCCGCCGCGCTGCCCCGGCTGCCCGGCACCCCCGGACCCGGCATCGCCGAGCGGTTCCGGCCGATGCTCCGCCCGGCCGTCGGCCTGACCCTGCTGCAGTCCGTCACCGTCATCGGCTCGACCTTCATCGTCTTCACCTACCTGGCCACCCTGGTGCACGGCACGGGCGTCGGCGGCGACGGGGAGTTCGCCACCACCCTGATCATGCTGGTCTTCGGGGTGGCCGCCGTCTTCGGCAACATCCTCGGCGGCCGCAGCGCCGACCGTGCCGGCGGCACCACCACCATCCGGCGCACCATCGTCGTGCTGGCCCTCGCCCTGGCCGCCGTCTCCCTGGTCGCCCAGACCCTCGACGGGACGTCCGCCTACGTCGCCCTGGCCGCCGTGATCGCCGTGTGGGGCGTCAGCGGCTGGGCCTTCACCCCGGCCCAGTTCTCCCGGCTCGCGCAGATCGACCCCGCGCACATGCACCTCACGTTCGCCCTCAACAACTCGGCGATCTACATCGGTTCGGCGCTCGGCGCCTCCATCGGCGGCGGCATCGTCGAGTGGGCCTCGGCCGGCGGCCTGGGCTGGGTCGCCGCCGGCGGGGAGGTCATCGGCCTGCTCCTGGTGCTCCTGGCCGTCGCCCGACCCGCCCTCGGCGTCCCCGCCGCCCCGCCCGCCGGCGAGCCCGGCCTCCAGCCGGCGGGCGAGCGATGACCACGACACCGGCGGACGGCTCCGCACCCGCCGCCCCCTCGCCCCCCGCCGCCCCGCCGTCCGCCGCCCCCTGGCCGCGGCTCGGGGACTGGTCCGACCACGCCGGACTGCTCCGCCTCCAGCGCGCGGCCCTGCCCGCCGCCCTCGCCCGCGCCCGGCGCAGCCCCTTCTACGCCGGACGCCTCACGGCGGGCCGCACCTGCCTCGACGGGATCCGCCCCACCCTCAAGTCCGACCTGCGCGACGCCTACCCCTTCGGGATGCTCGCCGTACCCGGCAGCAAGGTCGCCACCTACCACGAGTCCAGCGGCACCACCGGAGAGCCCACCGCCTCCTACCTCACCGAGAACGACTGGGCGGAGACCGCCGACCGCTTCAACCGCTCCGCGGCGGCCCTCACCGCCGAGGACCGGGTGCTCGTCAAGACCCCGTACTCGATGGCGACCACCGCCCACCAGATGCACCACGCGGCCCGCACCGCCGGCGCCCTGGTGATCCCGGCCGACAACCGGACGTCGATGATGCCCTACCGGCGGCTGCTGCGGCTGGTCCGCGACGTCCGCCCCACCGTCACCTGGTCGCTGCCCAGCGAACCGCTGCTGTGGGCGGCCGCCGACGACGCCCTCGGCGCCGGGACCCTCGCCGCCGCGGCCGCCGGGAACGGCCCGCGCGCCCTGGTCGTCGCGGGGGAGCCGCTCAGCGCCGCCAAGCGGGCCCGGATCGGCGAACTGTGGGGCGGCGCCCGGGTGATCGAGGACTACGGCTCCACCGAGACCACCAGCCTCGCCGGGGAGTGCCCCCACGGACGGCTGCACGCCTGGGCCGACCGTTTCCTCTTCGAGGTCCAGGACCCGGCCATCGGCCGCATCACCCCCGCCGGCCGCGGACGGCTGCTCGTGACCACCCTCCACCGGGAGGCCATGCCGCTCCTGCGCTACGACACCGGGGACCTCGTCGTCCTCGGGGCGGAGAACGACTGCCCCTGCGGCTGGGCGCTGCCCGTCATCGAGGTCCTCGGCCGAGACGGCACCCCCGTCCGCGTCGCCGGACGGGCCGTGCGCCCGCACGACATCGACGCGCTGGTCTACGGGCTGCCCGTCGAGTACCGGGCCCACCTCTGGCGCGCCGTCGCCGAGCACGACCGGCTGCGGCTGACCGTCGAGGCCCGCGAGGGCCGCGAGGTGCACGAGGAGGCCGCCGCGAAGCTGCGCGCCGGCTTCGCCGAAACCCTCGGCCTGCCCGTCGAGCTCACCGTCGGCGGCCCCGGAACCCTGATCCCGCCCGGCGCCCTGCTGCGCGAGGACCGGTTCGTCAAGCCCCGCTTCCTGTACGAGGCGGCCGATGCGAGGGAGGACGGATGGACGTATCTGGACTGACGGCGCCCGGCGCCCGGTCCCCGTCGGCGGTCGCGGTCGTCGGCGTCGGACCGCGCGGCCTGAGCCTGCTGGAACGTCTCTGCGCCAACGCCCGGACGCTGCCCGGGGACGCCCGGATCACCGTCCACCTGATCGACCCGGCCGAGCACGGCCCGGGCCGGGTCTGGGCCACCGGGCAGGACCGGCTGCTGCTGATGAACACGGTCGCCTCGCAGGTCACGGTCTTCTCCGACAGCAGCGTGGTGATGGACGGCCCCGTGGAGCCGGGCCCCAGCCTGTACGCGTGGGCCCGCGACCTCGCCGCCGGGGCGGGGGCCGGCGGGGCGCAGGGCCACGGCGCGGACCGCGAACTCCTCGCGGAGGCCCGCGCCCTGACCCCGGACTCCTACCCCAGCCGGGCCTTCTACGGCGCCTACCTGCGCTGGGCCGCCGACCGCGTCCGGGCCGCGGCCCCGCCGCAGGTCGAGCTCGTCACCCACCGCTCGGCGGCCGTGGCCTGCGGCACCGACCCCGCCACCGGCCTGCCCTGGGTCCGCCTCGCCGACGGCACCCGGCTGCCCCGGCTCGCCGGGCTGGTCCTCGCCCAGGGCCACGTGGACGCCGAACCCTCCGCGCTCCAGCGGAAGTTCGCCGCCCACGCCGCCGGGCGCGGTCTGCTCTACGTACCGCCCGGCAACCCGGCGGAGAGCGATGTGGCCGCCGTCGCCGCGGGCGAACCGGTGCTGCTGCGCGGGCTGGGCCTGAACTTCTTCGACCACATGACCCTCTTCACCCACGGCCGCGGCGGCGCCTTCACCCAGGAGGGCGACCGGCTCGTCTACCACCCGTCGGGCCGCGAACCGCAGCTGTACGCGGGCTCCCGGCGCGGGGTCCCGTACCAGGCGCGCGGCGAGAACCAGAAGGGCCCGCACGGCCGGCACACCCCGGCCGTACTGCGGCCCGAGGTGGTGGAGTCGCTGGTCAAGCGGTCGGCGGCGGAGGGCGGCCTGGACTTCCGGCAGGACCTGTGGCCGCTGATCGCCAAGGAGACCGAGACCGTCTACTACACCGGTCTGATCACCGCCCGCGACGGCCGTGAGGCCGGGGCCGCCTTCCGCCGCACCTGGCTCGAACTGCCCTGGGACGGCCCGGAGGAACGCGAACGGCTGGAGGCGTACGGCGTCCCCGCCACGGCCCGCTGGGACTGGTCCCGACTCGCCGACGGCGGCCGCGAAGGGGGCTTCGGCGGGACCGCCGAACACCGCGCCTGGCTGCTCGGCCGGCTCCGCGGCGACCTGGCCCGGGCCCGCGCGGGCAACGTGGACGGCCCCTTCAAGGCCGCCCTCGACGTCCTGCGCGACCTGCGCAACGAGATCCGCCTCGTCGTGGACCACGGCGGGCTCACCGCCCGCTCGCACCGCGACGACCTGGAGCGCTGGTACACCCCGCTGAACGCCTTCCTCTCCATCGGCCCGCCCGCGCGGCGGATCGCGGAGATGATCGCGCTCATCGAGGCGGGGGTCCTCACCGTCCTGGGCCCCGGCACGCGCATGGACGTGGACCCGGTCTCGGGGGCCTTCGCCGCCGAGTCCGCCGTCCCCGGCTCACGGGTCCTGGCCCGGGTGCTGATCGAGGCCCGGCTGCCCGACGGCGACGTCCGGCGCACCGCCGACCCGCTGCTGCGCGGGCTGCTGGACACCGGGCAGGCCAGGCCGTACCGGATGACGGGCGGCCCGGAGGGCATGGAGTACGAGACCGGCGCCCTGGCGGTGACCCGGCGCCCGTACCGCGTCGTCGCCGCCGACGGCCGCCCGCACCCGGCCCTGTACGCCTTCGGCGTGCCGACGGAGGGCCTCCACTGGGTGACGGCGGCCGGGGTCCGGCCCGGCGTCGACTCGGTGACGGTCGGCGACGCGGACGCCCTGGCCCGCCAACTCCTCGGCCTCGGGGAGGCGGGGGAGGAGGACCCGGTCGAGGCCCACGAGGCCCACGAGGCGTCCGGGGCCGCCGGGGCGCAACCGTGGCCCGCCCGGGCGGAGTCCGGGCCGGCCCGGGCGGAACCCGAGGCGGCTCGGGCGGCGTCCGGGTCCGCACCGGCGGCGTCCGGGGCCGCGGCGGTGCAGAGCGGGCCGGCCCGGGCGGAACCCGGGGCGGCTCGGGTGGCGTCCGGGTCCGCACCGGCGGCGTCCGGGTCCGCGGCGGTGCAGAGCGGGCCGGCCCGGGCGGAACCCGGGGCGGCTCGGGCGGCGTCCGGGTCCGCACCGGCGGCGTCCGGGGCCGCGGCGGTGCAGAGCGGGCCGGTGGCGGCGCGGGCCGGTGCCGGGCGGGAGGAGTCCTCCTCCGCCCGGGCGG
Source organism: Streptomyces katrae (assembly GCF_002028425.1). Lineage (GTDB taxonomy): Bacteria > Actinomycetota > Actinomycetes > Streptomycetales > Streptomycetaceae > Streptomyces > Streptomyces katrae_A. Next base: position 4,899,468 of record NZ_CP020042.1, read on the forward strand.
TGTCCGGGGCGCCGGCGGTGGCTGCGCCCGTGGCGGCGGGCGGCGCGGCGGGGCCGGGGTCCGGCGGGGACGTCGGGCTGCTGAGCCCCGTGCGGGCCGGAACCGCCGCCGAGGCGGCCACCGGTGACGGGGCCTGGCTGCGGGCGCTGCTGGACGCCGAGGTGGCGCTGGTCCGGGCCCAGGCGCGGCTCGGGGTGGTGCCGGCCGCGGCCGCCGAGACGGTGGCCCGCGTGGCCGGGACGGCCCCGCTGCCCGCCGCGCTGCTCGCGGTCCGGGCGCGGGAGTCCGCGAACCCGGTGGTGGCACTGGTGGAGGCGCTGACGGAGGCCGTCGCCGCCGTGGACCCGGCCGCCGCCGACTACGTGCACCGCGGCTCGACCAGCCAGGACATCATGGACACGGCGGCCGTACTGGTCGCGGCCCGGGCGCTGGAGACCGTACTGGCCGACCTGGAGCGGTGCCGCACCGCGCTGGCCGGGCTCGCCGCCCGGCACCGCGACACCCCGATGCCGGGCCGCACCCTCGCCCTGCACGCCGTGCCCGTCACCTTCGGGCTGAAGGCGGCCGGCTGGCTGGAGGCCGTCGCGGTGTCCGCCGCCCGGCTGCGCCGGGTCCGCGCGGACCTGCCCGTGCAGCTGGGCGGCGCGGCCGGGACCCTGGCCGGGTACCTGGAGTACGCCCGGCTCGACGCCCCGGGGGAGTCCGGCGAGGACTACGCGGTGCGCCTGGCCGAGGCCTTCGCCGACGAGACGGGGCTGCGCGCCCCGGTGCTGCCCTGGCACACCGTGCGCACGCCCGTCGCGGAACTGGGCGCCGAACTGGCCCTGGCCTGCGGTGCCCTGGGGAAGATCGCCGTGGACGTGCTGTCGCTGGCCCGGACCGAGGTGGCCGAGGTCGGCGAGCCCGGACCGGCCGGGCGGGGGGCCTCCTCCGCGATGCCGCACAAGCGCAACCCCGTGCTCGCCACGATGGTCCGCTCGGCCGCCCTCCAGGTGCCCGCGCAGGCGGCCGTGCTCGCGCAGTGCCTGCTCGCCGAGGACGAGCGGCCCGCCGGGGTCTGGCACGCCGAATGGCAGCCCCTGCGCGAGTGCCTGCGGCTGACCGGCGGGGCGGCGGCCACCGCGGCCGAACTCCTCGAAGGCCTCGCCGTCCACCCGGCACGGATGCGGGAGAACCTCGCCCTGACCGGGGCCCTCACCGCCTCCGAGCGGATCGCCGCCGCCCTGGCCCCCGCCCTCGGCAAGGCAGAGGCCCGCCGGCTCGTCACCGCCTGCTCCCGCCGCTCCGCCGACGAGGGCACCGCCCTCGCCGACCTGCTCGCCGCCAGCGCCCGGGTCACCGAGGTGCTGGACCCCGCCGAGATCGGCGCACTGCTCGACCCGGCCGGCTACACGGGCGCCTCCGCAGCACTCGTGGACCGGGCCCTCGCCCACTACCGCTGACCACCGCCGCGCACCGAAGAACGCACGCACACCAGGGGGACCCCATGCTCACCAGACGCCGCCTGCTCGGCGCCGCCCTCGCCACCGGAGGCACCGCCCTCACCGGCGCGGCCCTCACCCCGCTGCTCACCACGCCCGCCGCCGCGGCGGCCCCGGTGGTGACGCCGTTCCAGACCGCCATGCCGGTCCCGCCGACCCTCCTGCCGGTGTCCACCGCCAACGGCACCGACACGTACGAGATGTACGTGGGCCGGGCCAACACGCAGATCATCCCCGGCGTCGACACCGAGGTGATCACCTTCAACGGAGCCTTCCCCGGCCCCACCGTCCGCGCCCGCCGCGGGCGCCCGGTCGTCATCCGGCAGAAGAACCGCCTGGACATGCCGGTCTCCATCCACCTCCACGGCGGGCACGTCACCCCGGACAACGACGGCGACCCCATGGCCACCATCGCCCCCGGCACCGCACGCCTCTACCGGTACGCCAACGACCAGGCGCACGCCCCCTTGTGGTTCCACGACCACGCCCACCACATGGAGTCCGAGCACGTCTACCGCGGCCTGTCCGCCTTCTACCTGCTCGGCGACGACGAGGAACGCGCCCTGCCGCTGCCCTCCGGCCAGTACGACGTACCGATCGCCCTGCGCGACGTCCGCTTCGACGACGCCGGACAACTCCTCTACGTGATGGACGACTTCCAGAACCGGAACACGATCCTCGCCAACGGCAAGCCCTGGCCGTACTTCCAGGTGGCCGCCCGCAAGTACCGTTTCCGCATCCTGAATTCGACCAACATACGCTTCTTCACCCTCCGCCTCTCCGACGGCGGGGAAATCATCCAGATAGGCTCGGACGGCGGACTGCTCGAAACCCCGTACCGCACCGACACGCTGAGTCTTTCCCCCGGCGAACGCGCCGACGTCGTCATCGACTTCTCCCGCTATCCGCTGGGCACCCGGCTGGTGCTGGAGAACACCGAGGGCCCCGGCCCGGTCGAGCAGGTCGGGAAGGTGCTGCGCTTCGACGTGACGCGCACCGCCGCCGACCCCAGCTCCGTACCCGACCGGCTGCGCACCCTCCCCCCGCTCCCGCCGGCCACCGTCCACCGCGAGATCACCCTGCGGATGGACGAGGACGGGCGGGCGAACCCCGGCGCGTACATGAACGACCTGGTGTACGACCCGGCCCGGATCGACCAGTCGATCGCCTGGGGCAGCACGGAGATCTGGACCGTCAGCAACGTCAACCGGTTCGTCCCGCACAACTTCCACATGCACCTGGTGCAGTTCCGGGTGCTGGAACGCAACGGCGGGCCGGTCGGCCCCGCGGAGGCCGGGCTCAAGGACACCGTACGGGTCATGCCCGGCGAGACCGTGAAGGTCCAGGCGACCTTCGATTCGCACCGCGGGAAGTACCTCTACCACTGCCATCTCTTCGACCACGCCGCCATGGGAATGATGGCGCAAATGGAGATCTCATGACCTGGTGGCGCCGCAACAACACCGCCGATTCAACCAATTCAAGGAGCATTCCCGTGACCAACGTCGCCGTCATCTACTACTCCTCCACCGGAAACGTCCACAAGATGGCCGAGACCGCCGCCGCGGCCGCCGAGAAGGCGGGCGCCGAGGTCCGGCTGCGCCGTGTCGCCGAGACCGCCCCGGCCGACGCCATCGCCTACAACCCGGCCTGGGGCGAGCACCTGGAGGCCACCTCGCACGTGGCCACCGCCACCCTGGACGACCTGGAGTGGGCCGACGCCGTCATCTTCGGCACGCCCGTCCGCTTCGGCCTGCCGGCCGCGCAGCTCAAGGGCTTCCTCGACACGGCGGGCGGCCTCTGGTACCAGGGCAAGCTGGTCAACAAGGTGGTCTCCTCCTTCACCTCCTCCAACACCACGCACGGCGGCCAGGAGTCGACGCTGCTCTCCCTCAACAACGTCTTCACCCACTGGGGTTCGATCATCGTCCCGCCCGGCTACGCCGACCCGGTCCAGTTCGCCGGGTCCAACGGCAACCCGTACGGCGCCAGCAGCGTCTCGGGCGCGACCGGGACCACCCCGCCCACCGACGAGAACCTGGCCGCCGTCGAGTTCCAGGCCCGCCGGGCCCACCAGATCGCGACCGCCCTGAAGAAGGGCCTCGCCGCGCTCTGACCGGCCGCAGGCGCAGCACCGGTCCGTCCCCGTGAGAACAGCAAGGAGCAGCAGCATGTCCCGGATCGTGATCGCGGGCGGCGGATTCGCCGGCGTGTGGGCCGCCAAGGCGGCGGCCCGCATCCGGCGCCAGGCCGGCCGGGCCGGCGAGGACGTCGAGATCACCCTGATCGCCCCCGGCGAGGACCTGGTCATCCGGCCGCGCCTGTACGAGGCCGGGCCGGAGCGGATGCGGGTCCCGCTGGACGGGGTGCTCGCCCCGATCGGGGTGCGGCGGCTGCGTGCGGAGGTCACCGACGTCGACCTTCCGGGGCGGCGGGTGCTCCTCGCCGGCCCGGCGGGGCCGGTTCCGTTCGACCGGCTCGTGCTGGCCACCGGCAGCCGGGTGCGCAAGCCCGCGCTGCCGGGGGCCGGCGCCCTGCACTACATCGACACCCTCGACGAGGCACACGCCCTGGACCGGCGGCTGCGCTCGCTGGCCGGACTCCCCGACACCCCGGGCCGGTTCACGGTCGTCGTGGTCGGCTCGGGTCTGGCGGGCGTCGAGCTCGCCGGGACCCTGCCCGAGCGGCTGGCGGCGTACCCCGGTGCGCGGATCGTCCTCGTCGAACGGGCACAGCTGCCCGCGCCGGGCCTGGGCGACGAGGCCCGCCCGCTGGTCCTCGATGCCTTCGCCCGGTCCGGCGCCGAGTGGCGCACCGGCTGCTCCCCGCTGTCCTACGACGGCACCACCCTGGGCCTGAGCGACGGCACCCGCCTCGAAGCGGCCACCGTGGTGTGGACGGGCGGCCTCACCGCGAGCCCGCTCACCGCCCGGTTCCCCGGCCCCCGCGACGGGCTGGGCCGGCTGCTCGTGGACGAGCAGCTGCGCCTGCCGGAGGCGGAGGGCGTCTTCGCGGCGGGCGACACCGCGGCTGCGGCCGTGGAGGACGGCCGCACCGCCACCCAGAGCTGCCAGTACGCGATCCCCTCGGGGGCCACCGCCGGGCACAACGCGGTCGCCGACCTCACCGGTGAGCCGGTCGCCGTCTTCCGCCCCGACCCCTACGTGACCTGCGTGGACCTCGGCCCGTCCGAGGCGGTCCTCACCACGGGCTGGGACCGTTCCCTGGCCCGCAGCGGCGCGGACGCCAAGGCCCTGAAGCAGCACATCAACACCCGGCTGATCTACCCCTGAGCGGTGGGGGCGCTGTGTCCGGGCTCACGGTTACGGCCCGTGGACCCGGATTGACGGACGGGGGACTTTAGGTGAGCCTTACCTTGCTTTGACGCGGCAGACCGTGCCGCGCCCCGTTTCCCCCGGAGCCACCCGCATGTCCTCGCCGGCCGCCAGACTCGCCCCCCGCCCCGTCCGCCTGTACGACTCCTGGTGGACCGTGGCGGCGGGCGCGCTGTGCGCGCTGGTCGTCCTGGCGGCGGGGCTGTGGTGCTCCCTGCACGTGCGGGCCGACGCGGCGATGCACTCCGCCGCGCTCTTCGCGCACCTCGCCTCCCTGGTCCTCGGCTTCGGTGCGGTGCTCTCCGCCGACTACCACGGGCTGCTGTGGGCCACCGGCCGCTGCACCCTGGGCGAGGTGGTCGCCGCGACCGCCCGCCTGCACGTGCCGATCTGGGCCGGCCTGGGCGGGCTCGTGGTCAGCGGGCTGATGCTCCACCCCGACGTCCACTCCCCGCTGACCCTCACCAAGCTCGGCCTGGTCGCCGGCCTCACCGTCAACGGCCTCCAGGCCGGCCTGCTGGGCCGCCGCCTGGAAGCCGCCGAGGGCGAGGCGGGCCGCGGGCTGCTGCTCTGGGGCGGGGTGACCGCCCTGGTGTCCCAGGCCTGCTGGTGGGGCGCGGTCGTCATCGGCTTCCTCAACACCAACACCTGACCGGACCCCGGTGAGGTGACATCCCGGGCGGCGGCGCGGCCGCGCGCCCCGGCCGCCGTGACAGCATCGGCGCCATGCGCTACCGATACGCCACCGAGGCCGACGCGCCCGCCCTGGCCCGGCTCTTCGCCGCCAACCACCACGACGCCCTGACCGAGGAGCAGCGCACCGCGCAGGGCTTCGTCCAGGGCACCTTCGACGCCGCCACCCTGCGCGACATGGCCGCCGCCGACGAGCTGCTGGTGGCCGACGACGGGGAGGGCCGCATCGCCGGGCTGCTCGCGCTGTCCGTCGCCGCCGACATGGCCGACCCGCCGGCGGCGGTCACCGGACTGCTGCGGGCCCAGTCCGGCCTCGCCTGGCGGGGGCGTCCGCTGGATGAGGTGCCGTGGCTGCTGTACGGGCCGGTGGTGGTCGACGCCGCCTTCCGCGGGCACGGGGTGGCCCGGGGCCTGTTCGCCATGGCCGTGGAGACGTCGGCGGGCCGCGCCGAGGCCCTGGTCGCCTTCATCGAGGCGGGCAACGCGCCCTCCTGGCGCGTCCACGTGGACGCCCTCGGCATGACCCCGCTCGGCGACTACACCGTCGCGGACCGCACCTACCACGCCGTCGCCACCGCCGCCGGGGCCTGACCGGCGGCACGGCCCCCCGGGGCCGTCTCTAGCGGGCCGAGGTCCAGCCCGCCGCGCGGAGCCGCTCGAAGCCGTCCAGCAGCAGGTCCAGCGCGAACTCGAACTCGAACTGGTCGTCGCAGCCGCCGCCCACCACCGAGCCCGCGTCGTGCGCGGCCGCCCCGGCCAGCTCCGCGATGTGCGGGAAGCGCTCCGCCAGCGCCGGATCCGGGGGCGCCCCGCCGCTCGCGCCGTCGCCCGCCCCGCCGCCCGAGGCGTCGAACAGCTCCTGGCTGAACCCCAGGACCCGGCTGCCCAGCGCGTGCATCGCGTGGTGGGCCAGGTCGGCGGAGAGCCCGCCGCCCCGCAGCACCCCGATCATCGAGTCCAGGTACCCCAGCACCGCCGGCGTCGGCGCGCTGCGCGACTCGATCACCCGGTACGCCCAGCGGTGGCGCAGCAGCACCCGCCGCGCCGACAGCACCCGCCCCCGTACCGCCTCCCGCCAGTCCGAGCGGTCGTCGGGGAGCTCGATCTCCCCGACGACGGCGTCGACCATGCCGTCGAGCAGCTGCTCCTTGTTGGCCACGTGCTTGTAGAGCGCCATCGGTACGACGTCCAGCTCCTGCGCCAGCCTGCGCATGCTCAGCGACTCGATCCCGCCCTCGTCGGCGAGCGAGACGGCGGCCCGCAGCACCCGCTCCCGGTTCAGCCGCGTCATCCCCTGTCCTCCTCATGTGTCCGTCCGCGCCTTGACGAGTGTACGCCGTACACCTATGGTCTGGGGCAGGACAGGGAGGTGTACGCCGTACACCTCATGGAGGGAGGGACCGGGACATGAGAAGGACCGCCGTCACGGCAGGCGTGCTGTTCCTGCTGACCGAGGCCGCCGCGATCGCCGGGGCGGTCCTCTACCGCCCCCTGCTCACCGGGGAGGGGGCCGGGGCCGACGGCCGGGCGGTGCTCGGGGCCCTGTGCGAACTGGTCCTGGTGGCCGCCGTCGCCGGCACCGCCGTGACCCTGTTCCCCGTCGTCCGCCGCTGGGGCGGGACGGCCGCCCTCGGCTACCTCTGCGCCCGCCTGCTGGAAGCGGTGCTCATCCTGTTCGGGATCGTGGCCGTACTGGCCCTGGTCACCCTGCGCCGCGAGCCGGCCGGGCCAGGGGCGGACGCCGTCGCCACGGTGCTGGTGGCCGTGCACGACTGGACGTTCCTGCTCGGCCCCAACCTCTTCCTCGGGCTGAACACCGCCCTGCTGGCCGCGCTCATGTACCGCTCCCGGCTCGTGCCCCGGCCCATCGCCGTCCTCGGCCTGGTCGGAGGCCCGCTGATCTGCGCCTCGGCCGTCGCCGTGCTGTCCGGGCTCTACGCCCAGCTCTCCGTGCCCGGCTCGCTCGCCGCGCTCCCGGTCTTCGCCTGGGAGGTCTCCCTCGCCCTCTGGCTCGTCGCCCGCGGCTTCCGGCGCACCGCCGTCAGCCCTCGATGATCACCAGCGGGAGCTCCCGGGGCCGGGCCGTGGCCTGGTGGTCGTCGAAGAGGGGCCACAGCGCCGTCATGGCCTCCCAGTACGTCTCCCGCTCCTGCGGACCCGCCGTCCGCGCCCAGGCCGGGAAGGCCGCCGTGCCGACCTGGACGCGGACCTCCGGGTGCGCGACGAGGTTGCCGTACCAGGACGGGTGGTGCGGACCGCCCGTACCGGCGGCCACCACCAGCAGCCGGCCCGCGTCCCGCCCGTAGACCAGCGGGGTGCGCACCGCCCGGCCGGAGGCCCGGTCCAGGGTGGTCAGCAGCAGGGTGGGGACCCCGTGCCACAGGTGACCGTCCGTGCCGCCGCTCGACACGTACGTCCGCACGTGTTCCAGCCGCGGCCCCGGGCGGGGGTCCGTGGGGTGGTCCCAGTCGACGGCGAGGGCGACGCTGTTCATCAAACCTCCGTAGGGCGTCCCCCCACTCCGGCTAACGAGCCTCCCCCGAGTCTGGATGCGCCGCGCCCGTCCCGCACCTGCGCACGAAGCGGGCCACGGCCCGGGGGCGACCCCGGGCCGTGGCCCACAGCAGCGCATCCGGCCGGAAGCCGGCTACGGCAGGTAGCGCTCGATGACGGACGGACCCTTCTCGGCGATCAGCTGCCGCGCCTTCTCGACCCGCTCCGGAGTCGGGTCGTGGCCGGTCGCCATCACCAGGTCCTCGGGGTCGTACGGCCGCTCACCGCCGGTGAAGAGCCGGTCCGACCGGGTGGGCTGCTCGTTGGTTTCACTGTCCATCGGAGACCTCCTACGGTGTCCCAGGCCCCCATCCTCCGGCCCCGGGTCCAAGAACGCACTTCGGGGCCGAGAACCCCGCCTCGGGCCCCGCCTCGGGCGGCGGCTCAGGCCGCGGCGAGCGTCGCCGCCGTGCCGATCGCGATCAGCAGCCCGCAGATCGACAGGTTGACCGCCCGGTGCTCCCAGAACACCGCGACGAACTCGCGCAAGGTCGCGCTCGGCAGGAAGTAGCGGGCCGTCGGCGAGCCCACCACCTGCCCGTTGACCCCCGCCTTGCGGGCCATCATCGCGGCCCGGAAGGCGTGGAAGTTGTTGGTGACCACCACGCACCGGTAGCCCGCGTCGTCCGCCAGCATGATCTCCTTCGAGAACAGCATGTTCTCCTCGGTCGTGCGCGAGCGGTCCTCCAGCGTGATGTGCTCCGCCGGAACCCCCTCGGCGATCAGCCAGTCCGCCATCGCCCGCGCCTCCGCGACCCGCTCGTCCGACCCCTTGCCGCCCGAGGTCAGCAGCACCGGGGGGCGCGCGCCCCGGGCCAGCTGGGCCGCGTAGATCTCCTGCCCCTTGCGCAGCCGCGAGGCCAGCAGCGGCGGCACCCGGTCCCCGCCGATCAGCCCGGAGCCCAGCATCACCACGTGGTCGACGTCCCCGCGGACCTTGATCCGGCCGTAGAGGAAGGCGTACCCGAGGAAGCACAGGAAGACGAACGCCACATAGGCCACGACCAGGGTCAGCGTCGCCGCCGCCCCGGTCAGGACGACGGAGTGGAACATCGGGACGGCGATCAGCAGCGCGATCATCCCGAAGATCCCGAGCCCCGCCAGCATCGACAGCAGGTTGGCCGGGCGGCGTCCCTCCTTGCGGACCATCGTCACGCCGTTGGCTATCAGGAAGCCCCCGATGACCATCGTGCCCACGGTGGGCGCGGCGAACGCGAGCGCGATGATCGTCAGCGCCGCCCAGCCCGGCAGGGCCGTCACCTGGAAGAGCAGGGCGGCCGAGAAGGTGATGAACGTCAGGCCGAACAGCACCGCGTTGCGGAAGCGGCGGCGGTCCTTGTACGCGCTGACGCACAGGGCGAGGAGCAGGAGGGCGGGGAGGGCGAAGGCGGCCATGCCGTTCATCGTATGTGCCGCCCGCGGCCCGCCGCCGGGACGGAATTCCTGCCGGAACCCCCTACCGCCGGAAGGGCGTTCTGCGGACGGACCGCCCCGCCAGCACGTCCGTGCGGCGCCCGTCCCGCATCACGAACCGCCCGTCGACCAGCACGTGCGGGATGCCGGTGGGCAGCCTGCGCGGTTCCTCGTACGTGGACCCCGCCGCGACCGTTCCGGGGTCGAAGAGCACCAGGTCGGCCCGGTACCCCTCGCGCACCAGCCCCCGGTCCGGCAGCCGCAGCCGCGCCGCCGGCCGGCCCGACAGGTGCGCCACGCACTCCTCCAGCGACAGCACGCCCAGCTCGCGCACGTAGTGGCCGAGGTAGTGCGGGAAGGTGCCGTACGCCCTGGGGTGCGGCTTCGCGCCGTGCAGGATGCCGTCGGAGCCGCCGGTGTGGACCCGGTGGCGCATGATCGTCCGGACGTTCTCCTCGTGCCCCACGTGCTGGAGGACGGTCGTGCCCAGCCGGTCGCCCAGCAGCAGCCGGCGCGCCCCCTCCCAGCCGTCGAGGCGGGTGCCGACCCGGTGCGCGTACGCGGGGTCGGCCGTCCCCGACACCTCGACCGACGCCCAGTCCACCGGCACCCCGTGGCACCCGTCGGACCCCTGAACCTCCAGTGCGTACCGGATCCGCTCGGCGGTGGCGTCGTCGGCCAGCCGGGCCAGCAGCGCGCGGGGACCGCCCTCGTGCGCCCAGCCGGGCAGGAGGGCGGAGAGGCTGGTGCAGCCGGGGGTGTAGGGGTAGCTGTCGAGGCTGACGTCGGTCCCCTCGGCGAGTGCCCCGTCCAGCAGGGCCAGCAGCTCGGGGGCCCGGCCCTCGTTCTCCGCGAAGTTCAGGGTGGCGTGCGCCAGGTGCAGGGCGCAGCCGGTCTCCCGGGCGAGGTCCAGCATCTCGGCGTAGGCGGCGAGGGCGCCGTGCCCGTACGAGCGGTGGTGCGGGCAGTAGTAGCCGCCGTAGCGGGCCACGACCTCGCACAGCGCGGCGAGTTCGGACCCGGAGGCGTACATGCCGGGGGTGTAGGTCAGCCCGGAGGACAGCCCGACGGCGCCGTCCTGGAGCCCTTCGGCGACCAGCCGCCGCATCCGGCCGGTCTCGGCGGGGGTGGCCGGCCGGTCCTCCCAGCCGAGCACGTGCGCCCGGACGGTCCCCTGCGGCACGAGGTAGGCGGCGTTCACCGCGCAGCCCTGTCCGCCGTGGGCCCGGTCCAGCCGGTCGAGGTACTCCCCGACCGTCCTCCAGTCGAACACGACGTCGTCCCCGGCCCCGTTCCATCCTGCGATCGCCGTCCGCACCTGTGCCAGCGTCCGGTCGTCCACGGGCGCGTACGACAGCCCGTCCTGGCCGAGGACTTCCAGGGTCACCCCCTGGGCGGCCTTCGCCGCGTGGTCCGGGTCGCGGAGCAGCGCGAGGTCGCTGTGGGCGTGCATGTCGACGAACCCGGGCGCGAGGACGAGCCCGTACGCGTCGACGGTCCGCCGCCCGCCGCCGGGCAGCCGCCCGACGGCGGCGATCCGCCCCTCGTGCACGCCGACGTCGGCGAGGTAGGAGGGCCCGCCGGTGCCGTCGGCGACCCGGGCCCCCCGGATGACCAGGTCCATGCCCTAGAAGAAGGTCCGCACGTACTCGCGCACCGCCCCGTCGGCGCTGACCACCGGGATCAGCGGCCACTTCTCGAAGATGGTGCAGGGGTGCGACATCCCGAGCGCCACCCAGTCGCCGACCTGCACGTCCTCGGCGGAGTCGGTCTCCAGCCAGGCGTGCTGGTCCGACAGCTTCACCACCCGCACCCCGGTGGCGGCCCGCTCCTCGCCCGTGGACGCGTCCCGTACGAGCTCGGCCTCGGGCAGCCCGAGGTCGTAGGCGATGTCGCGCTTGCCGGCGTTGACGAAGGCCTGGGTGGGGGAGGGGCGGGAGACGACCTGCGTCCAGAGCCGGAAGGCGGGGCGCAGCCCGCCCTCCTCCGGGACCCGGTTGAAGGGGGTGAGGCGGGTGTACCAGCCGTGGTCGTGGGAGACGTACGCGCCGGAGCGCAGCAGCTTGAGCACGGGCCGGGACAGCTCGGGGAGTTCCCCGAAGACGTCGGCTACGGCGTCGAACCAGGCGGAGCCGCCGGCGCTGACGACGATCTCCTCGACGGTGTCCCCGAAGCGCCCGGCCTTGTCGAACTCCACGGCGAGCCCGGTGAGCCGGCGCAGCCAGGCGTGCACCTTCTCCGGGTCGGCGTCGGGCACCTCGGCCTCGTACCCGGCGATGCCGACGAGGCGCAGGGTGGCCGTGGCGGCGACGGCGTCGGCGACGGCCCGGCAGTCCTCGTCGCTGCGGGCCCCGGTGCGGGCCCCCTCGCCGGCGCCGAGCTCGACCACGACGTCCACCCGGGCGCCCTGCCCCTGGAGGGCCCGGTCCATGAGCTGGACCCCGCGCACGGAGTCGACGTAGCAGACGAACCGGAAGCCGGGGTCGGCCGCGAGCTCGGCGGCGACCCAGCGCAGGGCGGCGGGGTCGACGAGCTCGTTGGCGAGGAAGATCCGCTGGATCCCGAAGGCCCGGTAGACGCGGGCCTGGTGGGGCACGGCGGCGGTGATGCCCCAGGCTCCGTGGTCGAGCTGGCGCTCGAACAGCTGGGGGGCCATGCAGGTCTTGCCGTGCGGGGCGAAGGCCAGGTGGTGGCGGGCTGCGTACGCGCCGAGGACGGTGAGGTTGTGGGCGAGGGCGTCGGCGTCCAGGGTCAGCACGGGGGTGGTGAACCCGCCGGAGTACAGGTCCCTGGCCTGCGCGGCCAGCTCACCGACGGTCAGGCCGGCGGCCTCGGCGTCCGGGGGAAGGCCCTTGAAACGGTGGTCGACGGGTTCGGCGGCGAGGCGTCGGACGGCGTCGCTGGGCATGGGGCCTCCTGATGGTGCGGGTGGTGCCTGTGGTGTAACACCGGTGACGACGGGGGGTCAACGCCGCCGGTTCCGTCCGGGGCCCACCCCTGCCGCGGCGGCCACCCGGCCCGACGGGGGCCAGGCCCTAGCGAACCGCTCGAACGCCGGTCACCGGCACGTCGTGGCGCTGACACCATCAAGGTGGCAGCACACCCCATCGACCCCAGCAGAGGACTCCGTGAGCGAGAAGACCGCCGTCACCCCCGACTCCCACCCCGCCGCCCCCGCGAAGTTCTCGCACGGCGTGCGCAAGGGCAACATCCTCCAGGTCGCCGGCCAGGTCGGCTACCTTCCCGCCGTCGCCGGGCAGGCGCCCGCCGTCGCCGGGCCGACCCTGCGCGAGCAGACCCTCCAGACGCTGGAGAACGTCCGTTCCGTGCTGGAGGCGGGCGGCGCGAGCTGGGACGACGCCATGATGATCCGCGTCTACCTGACCGACACCGCCCACTTCGCCGAGATGAACGAGATCTACAACGCGTACTTCGACGAGCAGGCGGTCAAGGTGCCCGCCGCCCGCACCACGGTGTACGTCGGCCTGCCCGCCGGCCTGCTGATCGAGATCGACGCCCTCGCGGTGCTCGGCTGACCCGGAGCACGAGGGAGGGGCGCCCCCCTGGCGGTGGGGCGCCCCGGGCCGGCCGGCCGCGCCGCGCCTACGCGCAGTACTGGGCTTCCTTGCCGATCGACCGGTACATGCAGTCCGCGTTCTCCAGCAGCTGGAGCACCGCGTCCTTGTTGCGGGCCGTCTCACGGTCGATGACCTCGTCGGGCGGGTAGAAGCCGCCGCCCCCGCCGGTGTCGGACGGGTACATCTCGAAGGTGTAGGCGAAGATCTTCTGGGTGCCCCACAGCCAGTCGTCGATCGTGCCGTCGGTGATGTACAGGTCGCTGGACTGCTCCGGCGTGTAGCCGTTGCTGGCGGCCATGCTCGTACCGATCTTCTTGTACACCGCGAGGTCGTCCGCGGTCAGGCCCGGCGCGGTGTCGTTGTACGTCCACCCGAAGGGCCACAGCACGAGCTCGCTGTAGGTGTGGAAGTCGATCGCGGCCTTGATCTGCTGCTTGCCGCCGACGATCCGGCTGCGCACGAAGTCGGAGACCACCTTGACCTCGGGCGCCGAGGCGGCCGAGGGCCCGCGGTAGGTCTCGGAGCTCTTGCTGCTGCTGGAGCCGCCGCAGCAGCCCCACTTGTAGTCCCAGTTGCGGTTGAGGTCGGTGCCCACGGCCGTGGAGCCGGAGTTGGGCTGGCGGTTCTTGCGCCAGGAGCGGTAGGAGCCGGTGGCGATGTCGTACTCGCCGCCGTCCGGGTTGAGGTCCGGGACGATCCAGATCTCGCGGTTGTTGACCATGTTGGTGATGCGGGAGTCGCTGCCGTACTTGGAGCCGAACTCCTGGAGCAGGTACAGCGCCATTTCGACGGTCAGGTGCTCGCGCGCGTGCTGGTGGGCGGTGAAGAGCACCTCGGGCTCGTTCTCGTCCGTGCCGACGTTGTCGCTGATCTTGATCGCGACGATGTCCCGGCCCTGGTACGACTTCCCGATGACCTGCTTGCTCATGATCCCGGGGTACTGGGCGATCCGCTGGTCGATCTCCGCGCTCGCCTCGGCGTAGTTGTGGTACTTGGAGTCCGCCGACGGGAAGTCCATCGGACGGTTCGCGACCCCCCGCTCGGAGCGGTCGGGCGGGCCGGCCAGGGCGTTGAGCCGGTAGCCGCGGGTGCGCAGGGCCTTGGCCTGCGCCGGGGTCGCGCTGACCACGACCGAGCGGGCGTCGACCTCGTCGATGGAGACCCCGCTGCTCAGCAGGGCCGTGCGTTCGGCGGCCGTGGACGGGCCCTGGACCTCGTACTGGACGATCGCCTCGTCCTCGGTCGCCGTCGAGGGGGTGGGCGGCGGTGCTGCCGTCGCGCTCATTCCGTAGGCGGGAGCGCCGAGCGCGAGCGCCAGCAGGGCGGCCGTGACGGCGGCCCTCCGGCGGGTGTGGAGCCGCATGCGTTCTCCTGGGTGGAGTGTGGGGGTAGCCGTGCGGACGCGCACAGCGTGCTCTTGTGGCATGTCCCGGTCAATAGCCCCGGGCGTACCCGGCGCTGCGCACCGGACCGAATCGGCCACCCCCACACACCTACCGCCTACGGCAGCCCGTGGACCTTCGGACCCACCGCGTTGGACCAGGTACTACCCGCCTTGGCGTCCCAGTTCGTCGACCAGGTCATCGCCCCGCGCAGCCCCGGGTAGGTCTTCGACGGCTTGAAGGACCCGCAGTTCGTGCCCCGCGCCAGGCAGTCCAGGGCGTTGTTCACGACCGTCGGCGAGACGTAGCCGCTGCCCGCGCCGCTGGGGGAGGCCGGGACGCCGATGCCCACCTGGGAGGGGTCGAGCCCGCCCTCCAGCTGGATGCAGGCCAGCGCCGTCAGGAAGTCCACCGAGCCCTGGGAGTAGACCTTGCCGTCGCAGCCGTTCATCGCGCCGCTGTTGTAGTACTGCATGTTCACGACGGTGAGGATGTCCTTCACGGCGAGGGCGGTCTTGAAGTACCCGCCCTGCGTGGACTGCATGTCGATGGTCTGCGGGGCCATCGTCAGGACCAGCGAGGGGCCCGCCTTCGCGGCCAGGGAGCGCAGCGCCTGGGTCATGTAGGTCGGGTTGAGGCCGTTCTCCAGGTCGATGTCGATCCCGCTGAACCCGTACTCCTGCATCAGCGCCCAGGCCGAGTTCGCCAGGTTCGCCGCGGAGGCGGAGTCGTTGACCGAGATCGTGCCCTTCTCACCGCCGATGGACAGGATCACGGACTTGCCGGCCGCCTTCTTCGCGGCGATGTCGGCCTTGAACTGCGCGACCGTGTAGCCGCCGAGGCCGGCCGAGTCCAGGTTGAAGGCGATCGCGCCGGGCGTGGTCGTGGCGTCGGCGAAGGAGACGGCGATGATGTCGTACTGGGCGGAGACGTCGGAGAGCTTCTGGACGGTCGCCCCGTTGTCGAAGTTCTGCCAGTAGCCCGTCAGGGCGTGCCGGGGCACGGACGGGTTGGGGTTGGGGTTGGGGTTGCCCCCGCCGCCGGTGGTGGTGCCGGTGACCGGCGGGGACTTGGGCCCCTCGCCGGCCGCGTTGTACGCGCTCACCTGGAAGGAGTACGAGGTGGCGGCGGCGAGCCCGGTGATCTGCGTGGAGGCGGCGGTGACCGTCTGGACGCGGGCACCGTCCTGATAGACGTAATAGCCGCTCGCCCCGCTGACCGCGTTCCACGAAAGGGTGAGCGAGCTGTCGCCCTGGCCGGAAACCGTGGCCGCCGAGGGGTCGCCGGGGACGCTCGGGCCGGGGTCGGTGCCGCCGCCCCCGTCGGGACCGAAGACGCTGAACTCGTCCACGACGTAGGCCGGCTGGCCGTACCAGCCGTGCGTCCAGACGGTCACCCGGGTGGTGTTCGGTCCGGTGGTGAAGGTGGTCGACAGCTTCTGCCAGCCGCCGCCCGATCCGGGGGTCCAGGTGGAGACGTCCTGGGTGCCGGTGCCGGTCGCGCCCAGATAGACGTACGAGCCCTGCACCTGGGCACCGAGGGTGTACGTGGAATTCGGCTTGACCGTGACGGTCTGGCTGCACTGGGCGTTGTCCTGGCCCGCCGGGGTGGCGCGCAGGGCGCCCGAGCCGGCGTAGACGGGCGAGGGGACGGCGGCGCCGGAGCCGCCGGAGCAGGTCCAGTCGGAGAGGCCCGACTCGAAGCCTCCGTTGCGGGCGACGTTGATGTCGGCGGCCTGGGCCGGTCCCGCCGCGAGGGCGGTGAGGGCGCCGGCGGCGAGGGTGGCGGCGATGGGCAGGGCGAGGGAGCGTATGCGGTTCACGTGGGCTCCGTGGGGGGAGTGAAGGGGGTGGAGCGGAAGGGAGTTCGAAGGGTCCCGAGGGAGGGGGAGTGGGGTTCCCCGCGGCCAAGGGCTGGCGCAGCCAAGTTGGTCCAGACCAATCCCGGTGTCAAGAGTGTTTGCGAAGTGGCTTGAAATGAACGGGCTGCGGATCCCTGTTGTCCGGGTTTTTCGTCACCTGTGACATGTGCTTCTGGCACGGGAATCCCCAAGCCCCTGACCGGCCAGGGGAGACGCGGATATGGTGCTGGAGCAAGGGGGAAGGCGCGCCGGCGTTTGCGGTCGCGCAGTACCGCGCATACGCCCCGGCGTGCGCGCGCGTACGTGACGGCCCGGGGAACGGCCGCCGCGTACAGGGTGAACGGGGGGATTCGCGTGCCGACCGCCATCGCTGTCACCAGTGCCGATCTGGTGCTGCCGGCCCCCGACCGGCACACCCCGGGAGCCGCCGTCCTGCGCCCTCCCGGCGAGGCCGACCTGGAGGGCGCGCTCGCCGAGACCACCGCCCTGCTGGAGCGCCACGGCCACCTCGTGGCCCTCGTGCCGCCCTGGCTGCCCCCGGCCACCGTCCGCCGGCTGCACACCGTACGGGCCATCCTGGAGACCGACCGGATCGCGCTCCTCGACATCGACCTCCCGCCCCTGGGCACGGCCGTGCTGGCCCGTCAGCTGCGCCAGCTCACCGTCAGCGACTTCAGCCCCGGAGTGCTCGCCTCCGCCGCCCGGCTGCTGTCCCACTACATCTACGCGGGCGCGGTGCTGGGCAGCGTCGCCAAACTCGACCGGATCCCCGTCGGGCTCAAGGCCCACGCCCGCTCCTGGTCGCCGAGCGCCCAGTTCGCCGTACTCGCCCACCCCCAGCCGCACCTGGCCAGGATCGGCGCCGCCGCGGCCCCCGCCCACGGCGGCGTCCTGCCCCCGGCCCCGCCTTCGCCACCCACCTCACCTTCGCGCGCGGCCAGCTCGCCTCCGACTGGGTCACCGCCGAACTGGCCCCCGCCTGGAAGGTGCAGGGGGTCATGGAGAACCCGCTCCCGGCCGACTCCGCGCGCTGGTGGGCCACCCCCAAGCTGGTCGAGTTCGCCGCCGCCATCCCGGACGTCTCCGTCCTCTACCAGCTCGTCGCCTCGGTCCGCCGCGAGCAGTGCCGCTGGTGCGGCTTCGAGCTCATCGGCGACCGCTGCGGCTTCTGCGCCGCCCCGATCGCCGCCCCACCGCCCGAGGACGGCGCCGCCCCCCGGGCCCGCGCCGCAACCGGCTCCTGACCGCCCGAACGAACGAAGAACGGCGAGGTAAGACGGCTCATGAACTCACGCCAGCGCCGCGGCGTCATCCTGCTGCTCCTGTCGGCCGTGTGCGCCCTCGCGGCGTTCGCCGGGGTGCTCGTGGTGATCGGCGACGTCAACTCGAAGGTCGGCGCCGAGGTCGTCGCGTACCGCGTCAAGGGCGACATCGCCCCCTACAGCGCCCTGAGCGCCGGGCAGTTCGAGGAGGTCAAGGTCCCCAAGCGGTGGCTGTCGGACACCGCCGTCAGCGACCTCGCCGCCCTCCGGGGCAAGATCGCGCTCACCACCCTGAAGAAGGGCTCCCTGCTCCAGAGCGACATGTTCGTCGACCAACCAAAGCTCCAGCCCGGGGAGCAGGAGATCGCCATCATGATCGACGCGGCCACCGGGGTGGCCGGCAAGATCACCTCCGGTGCCAAGGTCAACATCATCGCCACCTTCAAGGGCGCCAAGGACTCCGACCCCGCCCGCTCCGTGATCATCGTCGCCAACGCCCGCGTCCTGGGCGTCGGCAAGCTCACCGCCCTCGACAAGGACAGCGACAAGAAGGGCCCCGCCGAGGCCGTCCCGATCACCTTTGCCCTGGGCACCAAGGACACCCAGCGGGTCGCCTACGCGGAGTCCTTCGCGGAGCACGTCCGCCTGGCCCTCGTCGCCCCCGGCACCGACTCCGCCCCCAGCCCGACCGACCGCACGTACACCCTCGACGGGGACAAGTGAGGCGCGGATGACCACTCGAATCCTCCCCGCGGCCGGCGACGCCGACGCCGCCCGCTCCATCGTCGCCCTGCTCAGCCAGCTCCCGGACGCCGAGCCCGCCCCGCCCGTCCCCGACTCGACCGCCCTCCTCGACACCCTGGGCCGGCTCGCCGCCGAGTCCGTCGACGAGCTCCCCGAGGTGGTCCTCGTCCACGAGCGGATCGGGCCCGTCCCCGCGCTGGAACTCGTGCGCGAAGTCGCCCTGCGCTTCCCGGCGGTGGGCGTCGTCCTGCTCTCCTCGGACGCCGGGCCCCAGGTGTTCTCCGCCGCCATGGACTCCGGCGCGCGGGGCCTCGTCGGCCTGCCCCTGCACTACGAAGAGCTCGCCGCCCGGGTCGGCGCGGCCGCCCAGTGGTCGGCCGGCGTACGCCGCCACCTGGGCCGGGGCGCGGAGGTCTTCTCCGGGCCGGGCGGCCGGGTGGTCACCGTCACCGGGGCCAAGGGCGGCGTCGGCACCACCTTCACCGCCGTCCAGTTCGCCCTCGCCGCGGCGGCCTCCGGGCGCCGCACGGCCCTGGTGGACCTCGACCTCCAGGCCGGGGACGTCGGCTCCTACCTCGACGTCCAGTTCCGCCGCTCCATCGCCGACCTCGCCGGCATCCAGGACATCTCGCCCCGCGTCCTGCAGGACGCCGTCTACGAGGACCGCACCGGCCTGGCGCTGCTGCTGGCCCCGGCGGAGGGGGAGCGCGGCGAGGAGCTGGACGAACGCGCCACCCGGCAGGTCCTCAGCGCCCTGCGCGCCCGCTACGAGCTGGTCGTGGTCGACTGCGGCACCCAGGTGACCGGCGCCAACGCCACCGCCGTCGAGCAGGCGGACGTGGCTGTACTGGTCACCACCCCGGACGTGGTCGCCGTGCGGGCGGCCAAGCGGATGGTCCGGATGTGGGAGCGGCTGCAGGTGCGCAAGGCCGAGGACACCGCGATGGTGGTCAACCGCTGGAGCAAGCACACCGAGATCCAGCCCTCGCTGATCGAGAAGATCACCAAGACCCGCCCCACCCGCACCCCCGTCCCCGCCGCCTTCAAGGAGCTCCAGGGGGTGGTGGACGCGGGCCGGGTGCAGGACCTGGACAACCGCTCCACGGTGAAGCAGGCCCTGTGGGCGCTGGCCGGGGAGTTGGGCCTGCTGTCGGACCCGCGGTCGGGGGCGGCGGTTCCCGCGCAGGCCGCCGCCGGCGCGGCCCTGGCGGTCCGCGCGGCCGGGCCGGTGGCGCGGCTGCGGCGCGGCCGGGAGGGCTGACGGATGCGCCGGTGGCCGGGGGAGCGGGAGCGGGACCGGGGGCAGGTGGCCCTGGAGTTCGTGGGCATGGTCCCGCTGATCCTGCTGCTCGTGGCGGCGGTGTGGGAGTGCGTCCTGATCGGGTACGCCTTCTCGCTGGCCGGGAACGCGGCCGACGAGGGGGCGCGGGCGGGCGCGGTGCACGGGGACGGCGCCTGCCGGGCGGCTGCCGCCGAGCACATCGGGGGCGCGTGGGGGATGGAGGCGGAGTGCGGTGAGTCCGGCGGCCTCTACAAGGCGACGGTCAAACTCAACGTCCCGGTCCTCTACCCCGGCCTGGACATCGGCGTCCCCATCACCGGCGAGGCCGGTGCGGCCGTGGAGAAGGAGGACTGAGATGCCCCGCCGCCCCCACCAGCGACCGGGCCGCCCCGCCCGGCCCGGCGGCCCGCCCGCCCGGCCCGCCGGCACGCCCGCCCGGCCCGCCGCCCCGCCCGCCCAGCCTGGCGGCACGCCCGTGCCCCGCGCGGGCGGGCCCGCGTGGCCGCCGCCCCGCCGCGGCCCGATCCTGCGCGACGACCGGGGCCAGGTGGCCCTGGAGTACATCGGCTTCATCCCGATCCTGCTGTTCGTCGCGCTGTGCGGGATCCAGCTGGGCTGGATCGCGTACGTCCACGAACAGGCCGACACCGCCGCCCGTACGGCGGCCCGCGTGGAGGCCCGCAAGGGCTCGGGCGGGGAAGCGGCGGGCGCGGCGGCCGTCCGCGGGGGCCTCGCCCCCGTCGTGACGGTCAGCAAGGACGCCGACGCGGTCACCGCCACCGTGACCATCAAGATCAACAGCATCGTGCCCGGACTGAAGATCGACGAAGCCAAGGCCACCGCCGTCATGCCCAACGACGCCCCGTCCGGACCGAGCGGAGCCCGCCCATGAGCCTGCGTTCCCGGGTCAGCACCCCCGACGACCGCCACAGCCCCCGCGAGGACGGCCGGCTCGTCTCCTCCTACCGCGCCAAGCTGCTGGAGGAGATCGACCTCGCCGAGATGTCCGCCCTCGCCCCCGCCGAGCGCCGGGCCCGCCTGGAGCGCGTCCTCGGCCACATCATCAGCCGCGAGGGCCCCGTCCTCTCCACCGCCGAACGCGCCCAGCTGATCCGCCGCGTCGTGGACGAGGCCCTGGGCCTCGGCGTGCTCGAACCGCTCCTGGAGGACGCGTCCATCTCCGAGATCATGGTCAACGGCCCCGACCAGATCTTCGTGGAGCGCTCCGGCCGGGTCGAGCAGCTGCCGATCCGCTTCGCCTCGCACGAGCAGCTGATGCAGACCATCGAGCGCATCGTCTCCACCGTCAACCGCCGCGTGGACGAGGCCAACCCGATGGTCGACGCCCGCCTGCCCAGCGGTGAGCGCGTCAACGTCATCATCCCGCCGCTGTCCCTCACCGGCGCGACCCTCACCATCCGCCGCTTCCCGCGCGCCTTCACCCTCCAGGAGATGATCGCCCTCGGCTCCCTGGACGAGCAGATGCTCCTCCTGCTGTCCGGGATGGTCCAGGCACGGATGAACCTGATCGTCTCCGGCGCCACCGGCACCGGGAAGACCACCCTCCTCAACGCCCTCTCCGGCCTGATCCCCGAGGGCGAGCGCGTCATCACCATCGAGGACTCCGCCGAACTCCAGCTCCAGCAGGCCCACGTCATCCGCCTCGAATCCCGCCCCGCGAACGTCGAGGGCAAGGGCCAGATCACCATCCGCGACCTCGTGCGCAACTCCCTGCGCATGCGCCCCGACCGCATCATCGTCGGCGAGGTCCGCGGCGGCGAGACCCTCGACATGCTCCAGGCCATGTCCACCGGCCACGACGGCTCCCTCGCCACCGTCCACGCCAACAGCTCCCAGGACGCCCTGATGCGCCTGCAGACCCTCGCCTCCATGTCGGAGGTCGAGATCCCCTTCGAAGCGCTCCAGGACCAGATCAACAGCGCCGTCAACGTCATCGTCCAGCTCACCCGTTTCGGGGACGGCTCGCGCCGCGTCACCGAGATCTCCGTCCTCGAATCCCACGGCCGCGAACCGTTCCGGATCACCACGGTCTGCCGGTACGTCGCCCAGCCCATGGCCGCCGACGGGCGCGTGCACGGCTACTTCGCCTACGCCCCCCTCCCGCGCCGGATCGCGGAGCGCCTCTACATGAACAACCAGCCGATCCCCCAGGCCTTCGGAGTGGCCCCGCCCGAGGACCACTTCGACCCGCTGACCTCCCGGACCCTCCTGTGACCAACCTCGTCCTCCTCACCCTCGGCGCCACCCTGCTGGCCGGACTGTTCGTGTCCCTCGGGGTGCACGCGTATTCAGCCGGCCTCGCCCAGCGCGCCGCCCTCGTCGAACGCCTCGCCGCCGAAGGCGCCCCGGAGCCCGCTGGCCGCCGGCGCCGCTTCCCGGGCGTCGACCGGCGGCTGCGCCGCACGAAGCTCGGCCGGCGCATCGAGGTGAAGCTGGCGACCACCGGCCTCGACCTCACCCCGGGCGAGTTCTTCGCGTACATGCTGATGGCGGTCGCCGGCGTCTGGCTGGTCTCCGCCGCCCTCCTGGCGCCCTTCTTCGGCCCCGTCGCCGGCCTGATCGGCCTGTGGGCGGCGAACGCCTTCCTCAACTGGCAGCGGGCCCGCCGCACCGAGCGGTTCATCAACCAGCTGCCGGAGCTCGCCCGGATCCTCGCGAACGCCACCCAGGCCGGGCTCGCCCTGCGCACGGCCATCGGGATCGCGGCCGAGGAGCTGGAGGCCCCGGCGGGGGAGGAGCTGTCCCGGGTCGCGGACCGGCTCGCGGTCGGTCACTCCATCGAGGAGGCGCTGGGGGAGATCGTGGAGCGGCTGCCCTCCCGGGAACTGGTCGTCCTCGTCTCCACCCTGGTCCTCTCGGCACGGGCGGGCGGCGCCATCGTCGGGAGCCTGCGCAACCTGGTGGTGACCCTGGAGCAGCGCAAGGAGACGCGCCGGGAGATCCGTACGCAGCTCTCCCAGGTGACGGTCACCGCCTACCTCGTCCCGGCGATCGGCCTGGGCTCACTCCTCCTGGTCGACATGATGATGCCGGGCGCGCTGGACCGCATGACCGGCGCCCTGATCGGGCAGACCGCCGTCCTGATCGCCCTCGGCCTGTTCACGCTCGGCTTCGTCCTCATCCGCCGCCTGTCGAAGATCGACGTCTGACGGGAGGACGACGCCACCATGACCCCCTACCTGCCCCTCCTCCTGGCCGCCGTGACGGGCCTCGCGGTCTTCGGCATCCTCCACGGCATCCGCCTCTACCGCGCCGACGTGGAACTCCCCACCGACCTCGCCCTCGCCCTGGAGGTCGGCTCCTCCCGCACGACGGCCGTCGGCTCGGTGGTCGACCGCCTCGGCATCCGCTGGGCACCCCTCGTCCTGCGCCTGATGGGCCCCACGCGGGTGGCGCGCAAACGCGCCCAGATCGACCGGGCCGGCAATCCGGCCGGCCTGACCATCGACCGGTACGCGGCCCGGCGCGCGGTCTACGGCTTCCTCGGCGGCCTCGGCGCCTTCGCCATGCTCCTCAACGGCCAGCTGGTCGTCGCCCTCCTGATGGTCGCGTTCGGACTGTTCTGGATCGAGGCGGGCCTGTGGTCGGCGATCCGGGTCCGCCGCGACGACATCGAGCGCACCCTCCCCGACTTCCTCGACGTCCTCGCGGTCGTCGTCAGCGCCGGACTCGGCTTCCGGCAGGCGCTGGAACGGGTGGCGGCCAAGTACGAGGGCCCCTGGGCGGACGAGGTCCGCATCACCCTCCAGCAGATGGACATGGGCGTCAGCCGCCGCCAGGCCTTCGACGAACTGCGCCGCCGCAACGACAGCGAGCAGGTCGCCCAGTTCGTCACCGCCCTCCAGCAGGGCGAGGAACTCGGCTCCCCGATCGTGGACACCCTCATCGCCATCGCCGAGGACATGCGCCGCACGGACGCCCAGAACGCCCGCCGCCGGGCCGCCCGCGCCGTCCCCAAGGCCACCTTCGCGGTCACCATGTTCATGCTCCCGGGGACCCTGATCCTCCTGGTCTGCGGGTTCGTCTACGGAGCGAACGTCGACTTCGGCGCCCTGCTGGGCGGTGGCTGACATGGCGCTGCCCCTGACCACCCTCCCCGCCGCCGGCTCCCCGCTGCGCCTGCGCGCGAACGCCCTGCAGTCCTTGTGCCGCCAGGTCTTCGCCCTGCGCCTGGTGATGATCCCCCTGGGCGCCCCCCTGGCCCTGTCGCACACCGCCCCCGGCGGTCCGGCGTACCTGGTGTCCGGGGCGGTGGTGTTCACCTTCATGCTCTCGTACGCCCTCTTCCGCGACTGGGAGCGCTGCGGTCCCCTGCTCCTGCGCCACCGCTGGCTGCTCGCGGCCGACATGGCCCTGGGCACCCTCCTCCTCATCACCGCCGGCCCCGCCTCCCCGCTGGGCCTGGTGGCCCTCGGCACCCCGCTGCTGGCCGGCCTGGTCTACGGCTGGCGGGGCTCGGCCGTGTACGCGGCGGTGCAGACGGCGGTGGTGGCGGCGCTCGGCGGGGGGCTGGTCCTGTCCCTCCTGTGCGTCCTGTCGGGCGCGGCGGGCTCCTCCGTCCGCGACTTCCTGGTCCGGCTCACCGAAGCCCGGGCGCAGCTGGCGGTGGCGGAGGCGATCCGCGGCGAACGCGACCGGCTGGCCCGGGAGATGCACGACTCGGTGTCCAAGACCCTGCACGGCCTGGCCCTGACGGCCGACGCCCTGACCCGCACCGAGGACCCGGCGGCCATCCGCGTCCAGTCCGCCCTCCTGGCGGTGGCGGCCCGCCGCGCGGTGACGGAGTCCCGCGCCCTCCTCACGGACCTCCGCGAGCCCCTCCCGCCCGTCCCCCTCCTCCCGGCCCTCCACCGCCTGGCCGGCCCCGGCACGACGGTCCACGCCCCGGCCCCCCTCCCCGCGCTCCCCGCCCCCGTGGCCCGCCACCTCCTGTCCATCGCCTCGGAAGCCCTGGAGAACGCCCGCCGCCACGCGCGAGCCACCCGGGTCACCGTCACGGCGACGACCACCCCCACCCACCTCACCCTCACCGTGACCGACGACGGCCGCGGCCTCCCCGCCGGGGGCACGCCCCCCGCCGCCCCGGGCCACTACGGGCTCCTCGGCATGCGGGAACGCGCGGCGGCGATCGGCGCCGACCTCCGCCTGGGCCCCCGCCCGGACGGGAGCAGGGGGACCCGGATCCACCTGACCCTCCCGCTGGAAGGGAGCCCCTGATGCCCGGCCTCCGCGTCCTGATCGCCGACGACAACCCGGTCGTACGGGCCGGCCTGGCCGCGCTGCTGGCGGCGGCGGACGGCATCGAGGTGGCCGCCGAGGCCGCCGACGGCCGCGAGGCCCTGAGCCTGACCCGCCGCCACGCCCCCGACCTGATCCTCCTCGACGTCCGCATGCCGGGCGTGGACGGCATCTCGGCCCTGCCGCACCTGGTGCGGCTGGCGCCGGTGCTGATGCTCACGTACAGCCGGGAGCCGGAAATCGTCCGGGAATCGCTCCTGCTGGGCGCGGGCGGCTACCTGGTCCACGGCGAGTTCACGCCGGAGGACCTGGTGAGAGCGGTCCACGACGTCCGCGAGGGCCGCCCCCACTTCACGCCAACG
The DNA here is from genome assembly GCF_002028425.1 of Streptomyces katrae. GTDB lineage: Bacteria > Actinomycetota > Actinomycetes > Streptomycetales > Streptomycetaceae > Streptomyces > Streptomyces katrae_A. Next base: position 4,924,673 of record NZ_CP020042.1, read on the forward strand.
GCGGCGGACACCCTCCTCGCGAGCCTCCGCACCTCTTCGCAACCGCAACGAACTGTGGCACAGTCTCCAGAGAGGCTGCACAACTCCGTTCTCTTCGGCTTGAGTTCGAGGGAGGTGGAGATCATGGACTTGATCGCGTCCGGGATGAGCAACCAGCAGATCGCGGCGGCGTGCTTCATCAGCGAGAAGACGGTGAAGAACCACATCAACCGCATCTTCGCCAAGCTCCAGAGCACGAGCCGCAGCGAAGCGATAGCCCACTGGCTGGGAACCGCCCGCCCGGGGGTGAGTGGACGTGGGTAGACGCGGTGCGCAGTGGGTCCGTAATTGGGCCCCGGGACCCTTGGTGACGACCGCTCACTCCCCGTACGGTCCGCAAATCGACAGCGGCACCGGTACGGGAGGGAACCCCCATGTCACACAACTCGCTGCTGAAGGCGTCGGTCGAGGCGAAGCTCCGCCTGACCGGCTGGACGGACACAGCGGTGTCCCGCATCCGCAAGCGCTACTCGAACCTCGACCGGGGGCAGACCGCGTTCGAGTACCTGGGCATCATCCTGGTGGTCGTGGTGATCATCGGCGCGATCGTCGGCTCCGGCATCGGTACGGCCATTACGAACAAGATCGCCAAGGCCGTCGAGGACATCAAAGCCGGCGGCTGATATTGCGCCAGCCACACGATCGAGGGCAGGCCTTCCCGTTCTACGTGGTCGTGGTGGCCGGCCTGCTCTTCGCCGCGCTCGCATTCTTCGTTGTGGGGCAGGCGGCTGTGACGCGTAGCGATGCTCAAGGCGCTGCGGACGCAGCTGCCCTGGCGGCTGCGCGTGAGGCCAGGGACACGGTGCTCTTCGACCTCGATCTCGCGGCGCTGAAGCCCGAAGACTGGAAGAAGATCGCGGACGCGGATTACCTCAAGGCTGGGGGAGCCTGTGCCGAGGCTGACGCATTCGCTGCGCGCAACGACGCCACGGCCCAGTGCGAGGCGGCCCCTCCCCGGTTCACCGTCAAGGTGCAGAGCAACAGGACGGTCGGCGATTCGGTGATTCCGGGCACCAACAGCATGCACGGCACGGCAACGGCCACGGCCTTGGTCGAGTCGAGATGCCACCTCGGCGAGGTGGCCTCCCCGAGCCCCACGCCCACCGCATCTGTGGGGGGAGGTACACCAGAGCCCATGCCGACCGCTACGGCGGCCTCCCCGGTCACATTCACCTGCGACAAGGGTGGCCCGATCAAGTTTGATCCGATGAAACCGGGATCTCTCCGGGAACTGGGCAGGAAGCTCTTCAGCGTGCGTCTCGTCGGCTGACCAGGAACGAAAGACAAGGAAGCGTCACAGATGGGCATTCGGCACATGGCAAAGGTGCGTGGGGGAGCGACTGTTGCAGCGGCTGCGGTCATGGCGCTGATGCTGACCGGATGCGGCGGCACCGAAGAGGTGAAGCCACAACAGAAGCCGGCCGGAGCGCAAGGACAGTCAGCCGGTGGTTCGCAATCCGCAGCGCCCAGCGGCAGCAAGACGCCCGGCCCCGTGGAAGTCATCGCCACGGCCAAGGGTCCGGCAAGCATCACCCTGGAGATCAACTCGGCAGTCCGGGACGCCGGAAACTACGTCACCGTCAGCGGGCAGATCAAGAACGGCGGCACGCAGGCTTTCGTCGAGACAGCGGCCTGGCGTGGTGATGAGCGGAGCGCCAGCGCCGCCTCGGTCGCTGGTGCCACGCTGGTCGACAAGGTGGGCAAGAAGCGCTACTACGTCCTGCGTGATACCGAGGGCCGATGCTCCTGCACAGTCGGCATCACCCGAATCGGGCCGGGAGAGTCCGTCCCGTTCTTCGCTCAGTTCCCGGCTCCGCCTGTCGGCACCAGCGAGGTTGAATTCGGCATTCCCACGTTCGCCACGGCCACCATCAAGATCTCGGGGTGACGTAATGACCCATATCGCCGGCCGGCACCGTGTGGCGGCGGCTGTTGCAGTCGCCGGACTTGTTGCAGCAGGTGCCCAGCTCCTGGGGGTTACCGTCGCGCGTGCCGACGACGTCAAACCATCGGTCCCGCCGGGCACGGAGCCGTCCGCGAATGCTCCTCTGCCCATCGATGCCAAGTCGCCCGGGTTGAAGCTTCCACAGGGGGGGACCCTCGCACCGCCCAAGATCCTGGATCTGGTGGAGGTCGTCGAAGACCTCGGCGGCGAGCAGCGCCGGCAGGAGACCAACCAGAACGTCATGATGGCCCTCCAGTCCGAGGTCCTCTTCCCCGAGAACAGCGCCGTCTTCAACGCCCAGGCCGCCGCCCGCATCCAGGCCATCGCGCAGGAGATCAACACCCAGAAAGCCACCCGCATCCGGGTCTTCGGCTTCACCGACGACCAGGGCAGCTACGAACACGGCAAGGAACTCTCCAAGCAGCGCGCCGACGCCGTCCAGGCGGAACTCGCCAAGACCGTCACCAACCCCGGCGTCACCTACGACGTCCGCGGCTACAGCGAGGACTACCCGATCGCCGACAACAGCACCGAGGAAGGCCGCAAGAAGAACCGCCGCGTCGAGATCACCTTCCCCCGCGGCGCAGCCGGATAACGGCGCGCCCATCGAGCCCGGCGCTACCGTAGAGGGATGATCGAACCGCCGCAGGCCTTCGCCCGGGGCACCATCGCCCGCGAGGGCGACCCCGGAGCCGAATGGCTCGCCCGGCTCCCCGGGATCGTGGAGGAACTGCTCGCACGCTGGGACTGCGCCCCCGACGGCGAGGTCACCCACGGCGGCGTCGGCGTCATCGTCCCCGTGCAGCGGCGCCGGCAGCCCGCCGGCCCGGCCGTCCTCAAGGTGTCGTTCCCGCACCCGGGCAACGTCCACGAACCCGACGCCTTCACCGCCTGGCGCGGCCGCGGCGCCGTCCACCTGCTGGAACGTGACGACGCCCGGTTCGCGATGCTGCTGGAGCGGGCCCGCCCGTCGACCCTGGCGGACGTCGAGGACGGCGACGAGCTCGTCACGGTCGCCGGCCGCCTCAACCACCGCCTCGCCGTCCCCGCCCCGCCCGGCCTGCCCCGGCTGCGCGAGCAGGCCGGCGCCTGGGAGGAGCAGCTGCGCGCGGACGCCGCCGAGCTCCCGCACGCCCTGCCGCCCGGGGTGCTGGACGCCGCCGTGGCCACCGTCCGGGAACTGGGCCCCGCCCAGCCGGACACCCTCGTCCACGGCGACCTCCACGCCGGGAACATCCTGCGCGCCGACCGCGAGCCGTGGCTGGCCGTGGACCCCAAGGGCTACGCGGGCGACCCCGCGTACGACGGCGGCACCCTGCTGAAGTCGCGCGCGCTCACGCTCATCGAAGCCGACGACCCGCGCAAGGCCGTGCACCGGATCCTGGACGTGTTCGCCGAGTCCGCGGAACTCGACCGCGAGCGCGTGCAGCGCTGGGCGCAGTACCACGCCGTCCAGGCGGCGCTCTGGGGACGCCGCCACGGCTTCCGCATCGCCCGCAGCGGGCCGCGCCTGGACCGGCTCACCCGGTTCGCCGACGCCCTGGCGGCACTGCTCACCGAACGCGGCCCCCGTCCCCATCCCCGCCCCTGATCCGCACGCCGAATTGGCTGTATCTCGTCTGCCTCCCCGCCCCCGCGCGAGCGCTTAATGGTGTTCCAGCCATCTGAGGGTCGGGTTCGCGACACCACGGGGGAGCGCATGGACTCCACAGGAAGCGCCGGAGGACCACCGCCACCGCCACCGCCACCGCAGTCACCACCCCCCACGCCTTCCCGGCCCCGTCCGCCGGAGGAGTCCCCGGCCCGGGAAGGGCGCCGGCTGGTGATCCGGGTCAGCGGCCGGATGCTGCGGGTGGGCACGGCGGCCATCCCGCTGCACAACATCACCTGGGTCGACGCCTTCCGGCTCAAGCCCAGGCGGGGCGCGATCTTCCTCCGCACGCTGATGTGGACGGCCGGCACCGTCGCCCTCCTGGTCTACGGCAGCGCCGCATACGCCGGCGGGGGCGACCTGCGCACGATGGGGTTCGAAACCACCCTGCCGGTGCTCGTCCTGGGCACCCTCGTCATCGCCGCCTTCCGGGCCCTGTTCGCCCCCGCCAGGCCGGTACTGGCCATCGAGATGGCCGGCGGCTCCGCGGTGGTCGTGACCCTGCCGAACATGGAAGAGCTGCGGAAGATCGCCGGGCAGGTCGTGTACGCCATCAACCACCCGGAGGCCGAATTCACCGCGATCGTCAACCAGTTCAACAGCAGCAACACGAACCACTTCGGCCCCGTCGTCAACATGAACGGCGGCAGCGGGAACACGGGGATCAGGCTGTGAGTGACACTCCGACCACCAATGCGAACACCAGCACGAACACCAACTACTACGCCCCCGTGGTCAACATGAACGACGGCCAGGGCAACGTCGGCATCAACTACGGCACCATCGGCGACCCGACCGCCCACGACACCGAACTCCGTGCCACCGTCGAGGAACTGGTCCGCCTCCTCGGGGAGCTGCGCCCCCACCTCACGCCCGACCAGGACCGGGCCGTCGAACAGGCCCTGCCCGCGCTCACCTCGGACCCCGCGGCCCTCCCCCAGCGCGGCCTCGTCCTGGCCCGCCTCGCCCAGATCGCGGCCGCCGTCGGCGCGGTGGGCCAGCCCGCGGCGGAAGCGGTGAACAGGCTCCTCGCCCTCCTCGGCGGCTGACTGCGCACCCCTCGAAATGTAATGGTCACATGGTCATAGGACCCCTATACTCCGGCGCATGTCACAGTCCATAACGATCAGGCGCGCCACCGCACATGACGCCGAGGCCCTCACCGCACTCGTGCAGCAGTCGGGCGCCTACTCGGGTCAGTACGCCACGATCATCGCCGGGTACCGGGTGACGGCCGACTACATCGACCGGCACGAGGTCTTCGCCGCCGTCAGGCCGCCCGGCGAGGGCGACGGCGGCGGCTCGATCCTGGGCTTCTACGCCCTCCTGCCGGAACAGGCCGAACTCGACCTGGCCTTCGTGGCCGACGCGACGCAGGGGGCCGGGGTCGGGCGGCTGCTCGTGGAGCACATGCTCGACCGGGCGCGGAGGGCGGGCCTCGCACACGTGCGGGTCGTGTCGCACCCGCCGGCCGAGGCGTTCTACCGGCGTCTGGGCGCCGAGCGCGTCGGAACGGTCGCCCCTTCGCCGCCGAAGGTCACCTGGGAACGCCCCGAACTGCGCTTCCTGACGACCGCCCCGCCCGTCGCCGCCGCGACGCCCGACACCCGGGTGATCGTCCTCAACGGTGGTTCCAGCTCCGGCAAGTCCGGGATCGTGCGGTGCCTGTAGGCCGTCCTGCCCGGCCCCTGGCTGGCCCTCGGCGTGGACACGCTGGTCGACGCCATGCCGCCCTCCCTCCGGGCGTCGGAGGCGGGGATCGGCTTCGCCGAGGGCGGCGAGGTCGTCGTCGGCGAGGCGTTCCGCACCCTCGACGCCGCCTGGGCCGACGGGATCGCCGCCATGGCCCGCGCCGGGGCCCGGATCGTCGTGGACGACGTCTTCCTCGGCGGCCCGGAGTCCCAGCGGCGCTGGCGGAAGGCGCTGGAAGGGCTGGACGTCCTGTGGGTCGGCATCCGCTGCGACGCCGAGGTCGCCGCGGCCCGTGAGATCGCCCGCGGCGACCGGCCCTCGGGGATGGCCGCGGCCCAGGCCGAGACGGTCCACCGGGGCGTGGCCTACGACCTGGAGGTCGACACCACCCACACCGAATCCCTGACCTGCGCCCGCGCCATCGCCGCGCACATCCGGGACACGCACGCCCAGGAGCCGCGTGACGTGTGACGCGGGTCACCTGGAAAGGGTGACACAGGGCTGTCGCGCACCATTGCGAACCTCGACGCATGACGAAGACGAAGACGAAGACGGCGAAGACGAAGACGACGAAGGCCTCGAATCCGACCGCGACCCTCCCCCTCACCGACGAGGACTGCCTCGCCGAGACCCTCGCCTTCAATGCGCGTTTCGAGGTCGAAGCGGCGAGCCGCCCCGCCCGCGGGGCCGCCCCGGACGCGGCCCTCCTCGCCCTCCTGCGCCGCAACCGGCTCGCGGGGGACGCGCCGCCCGTGCGGCTGCCCCAGGGGCGGGACCGTACGGTCGCGGGCGGGGTACGGGTGCGGACCTTCATGCCGGGCGCGGGCGCGGGCGCGGACCCGGACGGCGGCGGCCGGGCCCGCGGGGTGTATCTGCACATCCACGGCGGCGGCTGGTCCTTCGGCTCCGCCGACGGTCAGGACGAGCGGCTCCGGCGGATCGCTGAAGAGGCCCGGCTCGCCGTGGTGAGCGTGGACTACCGGCTCGCACCCGAACACCCCTTCCCCGCCGGGCCCGACGACTGCGAGGCCGTCGCCCGCTGGCTCGTCGCGCACGCCGCCGCCGAGTTCGGGACCGACCGCCTCCTCATCGGCGGCGAGTCCGCCGGCGCCCACCTCGCCGTCCTGACCCTGCTGCGCCTCCGCGACCGCCACGGCATCTCCGGGGCCTTCCGCGCCGCACACCTCCTCTACGGCCCCTACGACCTCTCCATGACCCCGAGCCAGCGCTCCTTCGGCCCCCGCCCGCTCCTCAGCAACACCGAATCCCTCCACGGCAGTTACGAGCTCTTCTCGCCCGGCACCGACCCGCAGCAGCGCCGCGACCCCCAGCTCTCGCCGCTCTACGCCGACCTGACCGGCCTGCCGCCCGCCCGTATCGTCGTCGGCACGCAGGACCCGCTCCTGGACGACTCCCTCTTCCTCGCCCGGCGCTGGCAGGCAGCGGGCGCGCCCGTCCAACTCGGTGTCGTGGCAGGCGCGATGCACGGGTTCACCCTCTTCCCCCTCACCATCACCGAACGGGAGCTCGCGCGCGAACGGGAGTTCCTGGCCGCCACCACACCCCGGTAGCGTCGGCCCCATGGACCGCACCACCCGCCTCTACGCCCTGGTGGAGGAGCTGCGCGCCGCGGCGCCCCGCCCCCGTCCGGTCGCCGCCCTCGCCGCCCGGTTCGAGGTCAGTACGCGGACGGTGCAGCGCGACCTCCAGGCACTGATGGACTCCGGCGTCCCCGTCCGCACCACCCTCGGGCGGGGCGGCGGCTGGACGGTCGACCCGGCGATGACCCTGCCCCCCGTCCACTTCACCGCCGACGAGGCCGCGGCCCTGGCCGCCGCGCTCGCCACCGCGGGAACCCCCTACGCGGCCGCCGCCCGTGCGGCGTACCAGAAGCTCCTCGCCTCGATGACCGGCCCCGCCGCCGCGGCGGCCGAAACCCTCGCCGCCCGGATCGTCGCCCTCCCGTCCCGGACGCGGCGGACGGTCCGCGACGCGGTGGAACGGGCCCTCACCGACGGCACCGCCCTACGGCTCTCGTACGCCGACGCGACCGGCCGCGCCAGCGAACGCGCCGTGGAACCGGCCGGCCTGCTCACCGCCGGGGGCCACTGGTACCTCATCGCCTGGTGCCGCACCCGCCGGGCGGGCCGCGGCTTCCGCCTGGACCGCATCACGGAAGCCACCCCGACCGACGAACCGGCCCGCCCCCACGACCTGACCACCCTCCTCCGCGGCTCGGCGGCCGCCACCGCGACCCCGCCGGCCGCGCTGGACGGGAGTCCGCGCGCCTCTGGTTCCGTGAGATGAAGGGCGTCGTATTGTCAGCCGGTTCTGCACCCGCGGTCCCGTAGCACGGCCTGGTAGAAGGCGTCGAAGATCGCGGAGAGCGCCCTGCCGGACGCGTCGACCCCCTTGTCCAGGAGCAGGTCTCCGTAGGCGTCGTTGTGGCTCATGCCGACGTACAGGTCCCCGGAGGGGCAGGCGACCACGGTCCGCCTGTTGTCGGCCGTGGCCGTCGTGTCGCGGCGGACCCCCCGGGCCAGCACGGGGTCGTCGCTGACCGTCAGGGTGATCCGGGGCTCACCGGGGCCGCGCAGCTGCACCTCGCACGCCCGGGTCCGCGAGCCGCGGCCGGTGACCCGGGAGGGGCCCTGCTCCGCCTTCCCCGGGAGGAGAGCGGCCTGCGGCAACCTGAAGCCGGGCACCTCGCAGGTGTTCGCCGGATCGTCGGCGTCGACCGGCCCCTGAAGGCGCGCGGGGGTGTTGAGCATGCCGGTGTCCTGGCAGCCCAGGCCCTCCGCGACGTGCCGCGCCGCGCTCATGGCGACCTTCGCCAGCGCGACGGGCTCCCCCCTGCCCCTGGTCATGGCGAGCTTGAGTACGGGTACCTGGCTGTGCCGGAGGCCCGGCCGGAGTTCGTAGGTGCAACCGCTGGGCAGCAGCACCCAGGCCTGCGTCCCGGAGGCCGCCCCGGTTGCTCCGCCCACGAAGTAGGAGCCGGCCGAGGCGTTCTTCCACAGCGGCGACCCCGAGAAGGCGAAGTCGGCCTCGTCGAAGGAAAGTTCGGCCGTCATCCGCGGCCGTCCCGCGCCGAGCAGCCCGTCGGCGCGCTGGACGGTGCACGAGAAGGAGTAGTACGGATCCCGGGCATCGTAGCCGTGGCCCTGCTCCAGCCGCCCGGGTCCGGCGAGCGCCGCTCTTGCCTCGGCGGAGTCGAGGGCGCCCTTGCAGAAGCGGTCCTGGCCGAGCACGTCGGTGTCCGACCGGAGGAGCAGCCCGGCGCCGGCCGTCAGAGCCAAGGCCCCGGCCAGCGCGGCGAACAGCGGTCGCCGGCGCCTTCGCGGGGTGTGATCGGACATGGGCGTCACTTTCGGTCTCGCAGGGCGTCGTAGGCGCTCTCCCGGCCGCTGGTGTAGCTCTGCCGGGCTTCCCGCTGAGCGGCCTCGACCATGGTGTTCGGCTGCTGGGTCTTGTCGCCCCAGCTCTTGAAGAACTGGTTGAGGTCCTGCTGGGCGCTGTCGTTCCCGGAGCTGATCCGTTCGCGGGCGAGCAGGCCCTCCTCGGCAGTGACTCCCTTGAGCCATTCGTTCCAGCATCCGTCGACGACGCGTTGGGCCAGGTCACCGACGACCGGAAGGCCGGTGACGGCTCCGCCGATGACGTGGTACCCGTACACGCGCTGGTCGGTGCTGGTGCTCACCTTCAGGTCGCGTTCGCTCAGGTGGACATCGCCGCCGATCGCATTGATCGCGCCGTTGACCTCACCGATCTTCGCCGCGCGGTTCTTGACCGCCTCGGGGTCGGACAGGTTCTCCGTGGTGATCTGCTCCGCCATGTAGCGCCGCTCGGACTCGTGCAGGAGGAAGTAGTTCTCCGGATCCTCGGACGCGCCGCGCAGGACGCGGAGGAGGCTGCTCCTGCTGTTCTGGATCTGGGAGTGGTCACCGTCCGCGCGTGCGTCGTGTGCGCCGACCAGGCCGCCGGGCCCGTCGCCCGCGATGATGTCCACGATGTCGGGGGAGTACGAGGACAGGGCGCGGGCGAGCGGGCCGCGTAGGTTCGCGTACTCGGCGCTCTTCAGGACATTGTCGGCCTGGCCCTTCAAGTGGCCTTTGTCGTCCTTTCCGTTGGCGTCGCCGTAGTCGAGCAGGTTGACCGTGTCGTGCATGATCCGGGCCTCGGCCTCGGAGTGCCGGCCGAGCTCGGTGCCGGGAGAAGCGGCGGGATGGCCCGTCGTGGCCGCTTCCAGGGCGAGTCCCAGCCCCGCGCGGACGTCCTTGTCGAAGGTGTCGCTGCCCGTGCGCTCGATGTTGCCCGTCCAGGTCGTGGTGTCGACGTGGTTCCAGTCGCGGTCCTTCAGCAGGTAGGGGAGATTGTCGTTCTTTCCGTCCGGTCCCGGGTCGAGATAGGAGGCGGCGGCCGCCGGGTCCTTGGACATGATGCCGAGCAGCCCGTCGAGCGGGTCATTGGCGAACCAACCCTTGTTCCTGCCGCTGAAGTCACTCGTCAGATCCCAGACGTCCGGGTTGCCGCCGCGCTTCTTGTCCTCGGCCGTGCGGATGTCGTCGGCCAGATCGCGCATGAACGGTGCCGAGTAGCCATCACCGTTTTGCATGAGGGTGACCAGGCTCTGGTAGCCGCGAACCTTCTGCCCGTGGCCTGTGCCGATCTGAGGGCTGTCGCCGATCTGCTTCAGATCGAACTGCTGCGCACCGGTGTGCTTCAGCTGCGTCCTGAAGTCCTGGTAGAACGCGGACCTGGGGTCCTGCATCGCGTTCGACAGGGAGTTCGCGAGGCCCTTCTCCACGTCCAGGTAGCGCTGCTTGTTGCCCTTGTCGTCGCCGTACGCGTGGTCGTTCAGCTTGTTCGCGAGCTTCAGGGTGTTCTCCGCGCCCATTCCGTTGAGGAAGGTCTGGCTGAACTCCTGGCTCTTGGCGTTGTCGCGGAAGGAACGGTCCAGCTCGGCGTACTCGGCCGCGGAAACGTTCCCGCCGCTGTTGATGCGGGTGGCGATGGACTGGGCGTTGCGGGCCTCGTAGACCTCGATGTCCCCTTGGGCGTCGGCGTTGAAGCCGTGGGAGGTCTGGTCGCCGCCGAAAGCGTCCTTGTTGCTGTCGACCACCACCGCGTCGAGGGCGATCTTGACGCCCTGGTCGGCCTCCGAGACGGCCTTCACCCCGTCGTCGATGCGCTGCTGCCATTCGGTGACGGCCTTGCGTATGGAGGCCTCGCCGTCCGGGTCGTGGTGGTAGGCGCTGCGCTCGGCGGGGGTGAGCCTGGAGAAGTCGAAGGCGACCTGGCCCCCCTCCGAGACGGTCATGCCTGCCTGGACCGCCTTGTCCCGGGCGCTCTCGACCCTGTTCCTCAGGTCGGTGAACTGCTCGTGGGCGTCGCGCAACAGGCCGGCGATCGCCTTGGCCTGGATCTGCGCGGCGGAGTATTCGTAGCGGGTACCGGTGAAGCTGTCGTGGGCGACGAGGGCGCTGGCGCCGAGCCAGTCGGGGCCCATGGTGATCTTCTGGACGCTGTCGCCGTAGCGGCCCTCGACCTTCTTCAGCTCCTCCGCCATGGCGTCCCATTTGTCGGCGGCTGTGGTCAGCTGGGTCAGGTCGGTCGTCAGCACCTGGTGGTACGTCAGCACCCGTTCCCCCTAGAGCTCGTTGAGCTTCGACGGCGGAGCGATCGCCCGGAAGCCGTCACCCGTGGCGATGTCGTTGCGCGCGAAGAGCCCCGAGGCGCCGCGCAGTGAGCTCTTCTCCGAGGCGAGCCGGCCCATCAGTACCTTGACTTGCTGGTCCCAGGTGTCCGCCACCTTTTTCAGACCTGCGGCGGTGTCCCAGCCCGCGAACGTCTTCACCGCCGTGGCGGTGGCCTCGTCCGCGTGTTCGGCGGCCTTCTTGGTGTTCGGCTGCAGCTCGGTCTCGATGGCGTTCGCGGCGTCCGCCTTCTGGGAGGGTGTGGAGGCGAAATCCGCCGAGCCTCCCGGTCCTCCCGGGCGTAACCGGTCCTGGCCGTCCCGTTCCCCTGGCATGTCCCTGCCCTCCCGTGCGGTGGACCGTGATCGTAGAACGGCGGCGCGTCCGTGATCCATGAGGAACGGGGAAAGAAGCCGTCAAGATCCAGGGACAGGGGTCCGGGATCTTGACGGCTCGGGGCGGGTCAGCTGCCGCCGTGGGCGGGGTGGGGGCCGGATCCTGCGTGCTGTCCGGGCGGGGCGGCGGGGTGTGCGTGTGCGTGGGCGGTCGGCAGGAGCCAGGTGGCGACGAGTGCGGTCAGGAGGGCGGTCCACCACGCGATGCGGCCGCGCGTGGTGAACGGGGCGGGCTGGCGCATCATGTCTTCTTCCGAGAGAAGCGGATGATGCGAAAAGCTAGCGAAATGGGAGGTTTCGGTCGGGCATGTCGGCCCGGGGCGGGGTGTGTCGTCAGCCGTCCGGGTGGAGGAGGTGATCGGCCTTGCCGGCCTTGATGTCCCGGATGAGGGCCGATAGCGCTGCGCGGCTGTCGGTGAGGGGACGGTCTTCTTGTCCGGCTACGGCGATATAGCTGTTCCCGTCGCTGTCCACGCCGATCCGGTAGCAGTTGTTGCCCTCGGCGCAGTACGGCTCTTCCCAGGCGATGTCCGGCATAGGCGTGGCTCCTCAGAGTTCGCGGGCGATGGCATGGATGAGGTCCCTGGAGCCTTGAGCATCGAGCGTACGCTCGGCCATCCAGTTCATGTGCGCGTCGTATTTGGCGAGTTGCGCAGGGGCGTGAGTGAATTCCGGTCCGTGCGCCGAGTCGAGCTGGACGGTGTCCAACTGGGGGACCGGCCCGTGCGCGTACATCACTGCGTGGCCTGCCCCAGGGAACTCCCCGACTTCGACGGGGAGTACGTGCAGGGCGATGTGCTCCCGCTCGGACATGGCGCACAGGTGCTCAAGCTGTTCACGCGTCGTGCGGCGCCCGCCGAACTGCATGCGCAGTGCCAGTTCGTGCACGTACGCCGTGTACTGCACCGGCGCTTCCCGCTCCAGCACCCGCTGACGCTGCATGCGTTGCGTGATCCGGAGTTCGATCTCGGACGTGGGGAGGGCTGGGATCGCCGAGGCGAACACCGCGCGGGCGTAGCCGCTCAGCTGGAGCAGTCCGGGCAGGTGCACGGTCTGCATGGTCCGCAGGCGCGTCGCGTGCCATTCGAGTTCGGCAACGTCCAGCAGCCCGTGTGGCAATGTCCCCCGGTACTGTTCCCACCAGCCGCGGGTCCGGTTCCCGGCCATTTCTGCCAGCGCCTCGACGTAAGCGTCGTCCGGGCACTCGTAGTTGCTGGCCAGTATGCGGACGCGCTCGGGTGACGTCGCTCGGACTCCAGCCTCCATGTTGGAGACCTTCGTCCGGTCCAGGCCCAGCAGGCCGCCGGCGTAATCGGTCGTCGCGTCCGCAGCCATCCGCATCTTGCGCAGTTCGGCGCCGAGACGCTGCTGTCGAACGGTGGGCGTCGCTCTGGTTGGCATGCGGGTCAGTCTGCCGCGCACAGACGTGCACGGTCCATTGAGGGGGCAATTGCCTCCAGCTGGTGGCACCCGATCCCCCTGCTGCCCTACATTGGGTAGCGCACCGCTCACCCAGGGGAGTCGAAGTGCATCGCCGCAGCATGCCTCGGCCTCGGCGACGGGCCACCTCCCCATACCGCGTGAGCCATCCGTGCGCGTCGAGCTTCCTACGCCAATTCGCCGTCCATCCAGACGACTTGGGAGCCGAACATGCTCACCCCCTTCAACGCGCCCTTCTTCGGCGCCCCCACCGCCTGCCCCGTCGCCCCCGACGGCCCCCCGCAGCCGGCCCCGCCGGACGGGCTTTCGTGCAGCATGACCCTGCCCGCCTCCGCCCGGTCGGCCGGTATCGCCCGGCAGGCGGTGCGGGCCGCCCTGCACGCCTACGCGCTCGACCCCCTCGCGCCCACCGCCGTCCAGGCCGCCTCCGAACTCATGGGCTCCGCCTGGCGGATGGACCCGAACGGGGAGCTGTACCTCTCGCTCCGCCACCGTGACGACGCCCTCCGCCTGATCGTCTACGACGGCCACCCCACCCACGGCCACCCCCGGCTGGCGGCACTGTGCGAGGCGCGCCGGCGGGCCACCCTCCGCGTCTTCTCCGCGCTCGTCCGGGACCACGGCGGGGAATGGGGCGTCGGGCCCTCCCGCGAACCCGGCGGGGGGACCCGTACCTGGGCCACGCTGCCCCTGCGGCCCGGGGAGTAGAACGGCCCCGCCGGGGAGACGGCGGGGCCGGGGTGCAGCAGGGGCGGTCAGTGTTCGGCGCGCAGGACTCCGAGGAGGCCGTTCTCCTCATCGTTGATCCCCGCCGCGAACCAGACGGCTTCCCGGCCGCCGGACTCGTCCGTGCCGCGCTTGAGCCCCCACAGGCCGGGGATCGAGATCGGGTGGCCGTCGCGGTCCTTCACGGTCCCCTTGAACTTGCCCGTGTGCAGGTCGAAGGCGTTGATGCGGCCGTCTCCGAAGTTGCCGACGAGCAGGTCGCCGGCGAACTTCCCGAACCCCTTGGGCGCCACTTCCAGGCCCCACGGCGAGTTGAGGACGCCCCCGCTCACGAAGCGCTCCAGCAGCTTCCCCTGCTTGCTGAACACGTCGATGAACCCGTGGCCCGCGCCGGGGACGTCGTCCTCCTTCTCGTCGTCCTGCAAGGCGTACGTGACGAACACCTTGGAGCCGATCTCCTTGACGTTGAACGGCGCGTAGCCGGCGGGAAGGGAGGGGTCCTGGAACGCCCCGTCGGGCGGGAGGAGGCCGAAGTCCTCGTCGAAGACGTCGATGCGCGCGTCACGGAAGTTGGCGACGAGCAGCCTCGGCTCTCCGTGCTCGCGGCCGTGGTCGTCCTTCTTCTCGCGGACCAGCTCCAGCCCCTTGAAGATGGCGGTCTCGCTGCCGCTGTCCTCGTGGGCGACTGGGATCGCGTTCGTCGGGTTCACCTCCGGGTTGTACGCGAACAGGTCGCCGTGCTCCCCCGCGAAGATGAAGCGGGCCGGGCCGCTCTTCCCGGAGTCGCTGAACTCGAAGTCGTCCCCGTCGTTGCGCACGACCCCGGTGGGCGCGCCGTCCGTGGGGAAGGACACCACGCGGGACAGGATCTTGACGGGCTTCCCCTTCTGGCCGCCCGAGTACGTCGTGGCCGAGTCGCTGTGGTTGTCCGAGACCAGGATCTGTCCGGAGCGGTTGGTCACCAGGCCCCACGGGTTGGCCAGGTGCGGATCGGTCGCCTGCGCCCTGCCCGGGATGTCGGAGACGAGGTCGACCTCCCGGAACCCGCGGTCCTTGCTGGGATGCGGGTCCCCGGGCACGGGCGGTGCGGCGGCGGCGAGGGCGCCGACGGTGCCGAGGGTCAGCGCGGCCGCCACCAGGCGCGTGCTCAGGGGGCGGGGGCGGCGGCGGGACGAGACGGGCTGGGGCATGCGGATGCTCCACTTCCAGCGGGGACGAACCGGTCGCAGACATCACAGTGGGAGGGCGCGCGGGCGTCCCGCCCGACACGCGAAGCCCGGTGCGCTCCCCTCGAATGGGCTGCGCCCAACCAGCCGATGGCAGGGTGCGGTGCACGGCATCGCAGTACCGGCTCCGCGCCGACGACGACGCCCACGGCGTCGTCGTCTACCCCAGGTCTACCCGCCCGCCATCGCCGACGCGGCCCTTCGCCCCGGGGGAGGGCCGCCCCGGGGCGGGTCAGGCCTTGCGGGGCTGGTTGAAGCGCAGCATGTTCCCCGCCGGGTCGCGGAAGGCGCAGTCGCGGACCCCGTACGGCTGGTCCATCGGCTCCTGGAGGACGTCGGCGCCCGCCGCGCGGATCCGCTCGAAGGTGGCGTCGACGTCGTCGGTGGTGAAGATGACCCCGCGCAGCATGCCCTTGGCCATCAGCTCCGCGACGGCCTGGCGGTCGGCGGGGGTGGCGTTCGGGTCGGCGAGCGGAGGCTCCAGGACGATCTCCACGTCCTGCGAGGGCGAGCCGACGGTCACCCAGCGCATGTTCTCGTACCCGACGTCGTTGCGGACCTCCAGGCCCAGGACGTCCCGGTAGAAGGGGATGGCCTTGTCGTGGTCGTCGACGGCGATGAAGCACTGCGAAAGCTTGATTCCCATGGCTTCGACCCTACGGGCGGCCGTCCGGTTTGGCTTCTCCGTTCCTGACCGGCCGGGTGTGGATCTTGGCGATGCAGGCGGGGATGGCGGCGCCCGCGCCGTGGTCGCGGGCCCGGTAGGCGCTCGGGCTCTCGCCGACCAGCTCGGTGAAACGGGAGCTGAACGAGCCCAGCGACGTACAGCCGACCTCGAAGCAGACCTCCGTCACCGACAGGTCGCCGCGCCGCAGCAGGGCCTTGGCCCGTTCGATGCGGCGGGTCATGAGGTAGCCGTAGGGGGTCTCGCCGTAGGCGGCGCGGAAGCTGCGCTGGAAGTGGCCGACCGACATCAGGGCGATGCGCGCCAGGGCGGGGACGTCCAGCGGCTCTGCGTAGTCGCGGTCCATCGCGTCACGGGCCCGGCGGAGCCGGACGAGGTCCTCCAGGTTCATGGCCCCCACCATCTCACAGGGCGAAATCGGCCTGCCCGAGCCGATCTTGGGCGCCTAGGCTGCGCCGCATGCCGCAGCCCGTGAAACTCCTCGTCCTGATCACCACCCTCCCCGGCCGCGGCCGGGAGCAGCGGGAGGCGTACGAGCGCCTCGCGCCGCTGGTCCGGGCGGAGGAGGGGTGCCTGCGGTACGACCTCCACGGGGTGGCGGACGACCCGGACCGCTTCGTCCTGATCGAGGAGTGGACCTCGAAGGCCGCCCTGGCCGCCCACGACGCCACCCCCCACATGATCGAGGCCGACGCCGCCGCCCCCGCCTTCCGCGCGGGCCCGGCCCAGCTCCTGGAACTGACCACAGCCCTGCCGGCCTGAATCCGCCCGACTGCCGGCCCGTTCGAGGGTTCGGCGGCGATCTCGATGCATATGATCAACGCCATCCGGCGAGACGCCGTGCGCGCGGTGCGCACGGTGCGCGCGCGGACCGGGGCGGAGGGCTGACGGTGGGGCGGCTGTGGGACAGGTTCACGGGCACCAAGCACCCCGCTGACGGGGTCAGGGCCGTGCCCGCCGCCGAGCTCCGGGAGGCCCTGTTCGCGTCGCGGGGACCGGACGCCCCGTTCCGTCTCCGTCAGGGCTTTCCCAAGGAGAGGGCCGACGTGGTGGCGGAACACCGGATCCCGGAACTGGAGCTCACCGTCAAGGTGCGGATGCGGCTGCTTCCGGCGCGCCGTGAGGTCGAAGTGATCACGGAGCAGTGGGGCAGGGTGTCGTACGAGGGCGGGAGCAAGCAGTACGCCCGCGGGGCAGGCCGCACGGTCGCCCGGCGGTGGCAGTTCAAGAAGGGACCCGACGGGCGGCGGCGCCTGGTCGAGTCCTTCCGCTACGACTCGCGCGACATGACGGGCCCCCTGCAGCGGACGGTCCTCGAAGCGGGCTGGGTCTGGCGGGAAGTGTTCTTCGGCAGCTGAGGCGGCGTACCCCGCACCCACATGGGGGTCGTGTCTGTTCTGCCCCCTCCTGCCCCGGTTCGGTAGCGTGGCACGGCGTACGCGCCCGACGATCAGGAGGGGCACGCCGGTGCCGGGTTCCAAGCGGAGGACACGGGCGGTGGTGCGCGGTGCCGAGGCCCTGGACGCGCGGCTGCCGCTGGGTGAGATCGCCAAGGGGGCGGTGCGGAAGGTCTTCCCCGACCACTGGTCGTTCCTGCTCGGCGAGCTCGCCCTCTACAGCTTCGTCGTCCTGCTGCTGACCGGGGTGTACCTGTCCTTCTTCTTCGACCCCTCCATGCGCGAGAGCGTCTACCACGGCGCGTACGGGCCGCTGCGCGGCGTGCGGATGTCGCAGGCCTACCTCTCCACCCTCCGCATCAGCTTCGACGTCCGCGGCGGGCTGCTGATCCGGCAGGTCCACCACTGGGCGGCGATCGTCTTCCTCGCCGCCATCGGCGCCCACCTGCTGCGCGTCTTCCTCACCGGGGCCTTCCGCCGCCCCCGCGAGCTCAACTGGACGATCGGCGTCACCCTGTTCGCTCTGTCCACGCTGGAGGGCTTCGCCGGCTACTCCCTCCCCGACGACCTGCTGTCCGGTACCGGGCTGCGCATCGCGCAGGGCATCGTGATGTCGGTGCCGGTCGTCGGCACCTACCTGGCCTTCTTCGCCTTCGGCGGCGAGTTCCCGGGCCTCGACATCGTCCCCCGGCTCTACCCCGTGCACATCCTGCTGGTGCCCGGCCTGCTGCTGGGCCTGATCACCGTGCACCTGCTGCTGGTCGTCCACCTCAAGCACACCCACTGGCCCGGACCCGGCCGTACCGGCCGCAACGTCGTCGGCCTGCCCTTCTTCCCGCAGTACCTGGCCAAGTCGGGCGGGCTGTTCCTGCTCGTCTTCGGCCTCCTCGCCGGCCTCGCCGCGGTCGCGCAGGTCAACCCCATCTGGATGTACGGGCCCTACCGCCCCGACCTGGTCTCCACCGGCTCCCAGCCCGACTGGTACATCGGCTTCCTGGAGGGCTCCCTGCGGCTGATGCCCGGGACCGAGACCCGGCTGTGGGGGCACACGGTGGTGTGGAACCCGTTCGTGGCGGCCGTCCTGCTGCCCGGCGCGTTCTTCACCGTGCTGTACGCCTATCCCTTCTTCGAGCGCTGGATCACGGGCGACACCGGGGAGCGGCACCTGTGCGACCGGCCCCGTGACCGGCCCGTCCGCACGGGGCTGGGCGCGGCGGCCCTCGCCTGGTACGCCGTGCTCCTGCTGGCCGGGGCCCAGGACGTCCTCGCGTTCATCTTCGCCGTGCCCCTGCCGGAGCTGACCTGGACCCTGCGCGCCGCGTTCTTCGTGGTGCCGGCGGTGGTCTTCTGGCTCACCCGGCGGCTGTGCCTGGCCCTCCAGGACCAGGAGCGGGAGCTGCTGACCGGGGGCGAGGAAACGGGCCTGGTGCGCCAGGGCGTCGAGGGCGGCTTCCATCCCGAGTCCCGGGCCCTGCCGGCCGACGAGCGGTACGTGATGCTGGTCGGGGAGCAGCCCCGGCCGCTGCAGGACGACCACGACCCGACCCGCCCCCTGCCGCAGCGGGCGCTGAAGCGGGTCCGGGCGGCCGTCAGCTCCTGGTACTACCGCGACCGCGTCCCGTACCCGCTGACCCCCGAGCAGCACGCGGAGATCGCCGAGGTCACGGCCGGCCCGGACCGGCCGTCCGGGCGGTAGACGCGGCCGGGCCCTACTCCGGGTGGTCGAGGTTCTGGAAGGCGAAGCCGAAGATCCCCGCCGCCAGGACCCCGAAGCCGATCAGGAACAGCCACAGCCCCTGCACCACCCCCAGCGCCGACAGCGCGGCGCCGACCGCGGTCAGGACGGGGTAGTAGCTGCGGTCGGGGAAGAAGATCCGGCGGCCGGAGGCCTCCAGGACCTCGGCGTCCCCGCGGTCCTCCGGCCGCTCCCCGCCCCGCCGGTGCTGGCGCCACAGGAACGCGGCGACCAGGCCCGACATGATGAAGGACACGCACAGCGCGGAGCTGCCCGCCGGGTCGGTGGAGAACCAGCGGTAGACGACGGTGGTGGCCCCGAAGAACAGGGACGTTCCGGTGAACAGCCAGGCCTCAGCCTTCACGGGGCACCTCCGGGTGGTGCAGGTCGAAGGCCGGGGACTCCGAGCGGATCCGCGGCACGGCGTGGAAGTTGTGGCGCGGTGGCGGGCAGCTCGTCGCCCATTCCAGGGAGCGGCCCCAGCCCCAGGGG
Source organism: Streptomyces katrae (assembly GCF_002028425.1). Lineage (GTDB taxonomy): Bacteria > Actinomycetota > Actinomycetes > Streptomycetales > Streptomycetaceae > Streptomyces > Streptomyces katrae_A. The sequence goes on from NZ_CP020042.1 coordinate 4,943,792, forward strand.
TCGTCGACCGTCACCCGCTCGCCCTCGCGCGCGGTCTTCCACACGTTGTAGAGGAACGGCAGCGTGGAGATCCCCAGCAGGAAGGCGCCGATCGAGGAGAGGGTGTTGAGGAGGGTGAACCCGTCGGACGTCAGGTAGTCGGCGTACCGGCGCGGCATGCCCTGCTCGCCGAGCCAGTGCTGGACGAGGAAGGTGAGCTGGAAGCCGGGGAACAGCGTCCAGAAGTGCAGCCGGCCCAGCCGCTCGTCCAGCATCCGGCCGGTCAGCTTGGGCCACCAGAAGTAGAGCCCGCCGAAGGTGGCGAAGACGATCGTGCCGAAGAGGACGTAGTGCAGGTGGGCGACGACGAAGTAGCTGTCGGTCAGGTGGAAGTCCAGCGGGGGCGAGGCGATCAGCACCCCGGTCAGGCCGCCCAGCAGGAAGGTGACGAGGAAGCCGATCGACCACAGCATCGGCGTCTCGAAGGACAGCGAGCCGTGCCACATCGTGCCGATCCAGTTGAAGAACTTCACCCCCGTCGGCACGGCGATCAGGAAGGACAGCAGGGAGAAGAACGGCAGCAGGACGGCGCCCGTCGCGAACATGTGGTGCGCCCACACCGTCGCCGACAGCCCGGTGATGGCGATGGTCGCCCCGATCAGGGACACGTAGCCGAACATGGGCTTGCGACTGAAGACGGGCAGGATCTCGCTGACCACGCCGAAGAACGGCAGGGCCACGATGTAGACCTCCGGATGCCCGAAGAACCAGAACAGGTGCTGCCACAGCAGCGCGCCCCCGTTCGCCGCGTCGAAGACGTGGGCGCCGAACTTGCGGTCCGCCTCCAGGGCCAGCAGGGCGGCCGTGAACACGGGGAAGGCCAGCAGCGCCAGGATGGACGTGAACAGCACGTTCCAGGTGAAGATCGGCATCCGGAACAGCGTCATGCCCGGAGCGCGCAGGCAGACGATCGTGGTGATGAAGTTGACCGCGCCGAGGATGGTGCTCAGGCCCGCCACGGCCAGTCCCATCGCCCACAGGTCGGGGCCGGTCCCGGGGGAGTAGACGGCCCCGTTGAGCGGGGCGTACGCGAACCAGCCGAAGGCCGCCGCGCCGTCGGCGGTCAGGAACCCCGAGACCACCATCAGGCCGCCGAAGAGGTACACCCAGTAGGTGAAGGCGTTCATCCGGGGGAAGGCGACGTCCGGCGCCCCGATCTGCAGCGGCATCACCGCGTTGGCGAAACCGGTGAAGGTCGGCGTCGCGAACAGCAGCATCATGATCGTGGCGTGGACGGTGAACAGCTCGTTGTACTGCTGGTTCGACACGATCTGCAGCCCCGGCCGGGCCAGTTCGGCCCGCATCGCCAGCGCCAGCACCCCGGCGAAGAGGAAGAAGCAGAAGGCCGTGACCAGGTAGAGGTTGCCGATCACCTTGTGGTCGGTGGTCGACAGCCAGCGCAGCACCGCCGAGCCCTGGCGGACCCGCCGTCGGGTCCGTGCCGCCGTCTCCGGCGGGGGTGAGGGGTCCAGCGCCGTCATCGGGTCCTCCAGGGAGCCTCGCAGCTTCACGGCCCCGCGGCCCCGCCGCCGAGCGTGCACTCCCTTCGACTACCGGCCCCTCGTCCCGTCGCCCGCCCGACGCGCCGGGGCCCGCCCCGGCGCGGGCCCCGTATCCCCCGCCCGGGGGAGCCGGGGCCCGCCCTGCAGGGGTGGGCGGCTACTGCCCGCCGTGGGCGCGGGTGATGAGGTCGGTGGCGACCTCCAGGGCCGCCAGCCGGGTCGCCTCCGGGTCGGCCTCGTCCACGTGCTGGAGGAACATCATCCCCGCGTGCAGCGTGAACAGGGCGCTCACGCAGCGCACCTGGTCCGCCAGCGGCCCGTCCTCCGTGCGCAGCAGCTCGACGAGGGTGAAGATGCGCTTCTTGACGATCTCCCCGATGCTCAGCTCGCGCATCGTCGCCTGGTTCTCGTGCATGAACCGGTACAGCTGCGTGCCCGCGACCATCGCCTCGCTGTAGCGGCGCAGCATCTCGCGCTTGGTCTCCAGCGTCCTCGGCTGTTCCTGCGCCCATTCGATCAGCTCGTCGACGGGCCGCGTGCGGTCCTCGAAGACGCTGATGATGATGTCTTCCTTGGTCTTGAAGTGGTAGTAGAGGGCCGCCTTCGTGACCTCCAGCCGCTCCGCGATCTCGCGCAGCGAGGTCTTCTCGTACCCCTGCTCGGCGAAGAGCTCCAGCGCGACCTCCTGGATGCGCTGGCGCGTGTTGCCGCGCTTGGCCTGCGGTCCCGTGCCGCTGGAGCTGCTGGACATGTGTCTCCCCACGAACTTACTTGACGCCCGGCTAGTGACGCGTCTACCTTCCCCAGTGTAGTGAACTAGCCGGGCGGCAAGTAAGTGTCCGCGCAGGGGAATGAAGAGATCGGTCACGGGGAGTGGACATGAGCGACGCAGTGAAGCAGGCCGCACAGGCGGAGGAGGTGAAGCCGCGCAGCGTACGCGTCGTCCTGATGGCCCTCATGATCGCGATGCTGCTCGCGATGCTCGACAACATGATCATCGGCACCGCGATGCCGACCATCGTCGGTGAGCTCGGCGGCCTCGAACACCTCTCCTGGGTGGTCACCGCCTACACCCTGGCCACCGCCGCCTCCACCCCCATCTGGGGCAAGGTCGGCGACATGTACGGGCGCAAGGGCTCCTTCCTCACCTCGATCGTCATCTTCCTCATCGGCTCCGCCCTCAGCGGCATGGCCCAGGACATGGGCCAGCTCATCGGCTTCCGCGCCATCCAGGGCCTGGGCGCCGGCGGTCTGATGGTCGGTGTCATGGCGATCATCGGCGACCTGATCCCGCCCCGTGAGCGCGGCAAGTACCAGGGCATGATGGCCGGCGTGATGGCCCTCGCCATGATCGGCGGCCCGCTGGTCGGCGGCACCATCACCGACCACATGGGCTGGCGCTGGTCCTTCTACATCAACCTCCCGCTCGGTGCCGTCGCCCTCGCGATGGTCAGTGCGGTCCTGCACCTGCCGAAGAAGAAGGCCCAGGGGAAGATCGACTACCTGGGTGCCGCGCTGCTGACCGTGGCCATCACCTCGACCGTCCTCGTGACGACCTGGGGCGGCACCGAGTACTCCTGGGGCTCCGGGGAGATCATCGGCCTGATCGTGGCCGGCGTCCTCGCCATCGCGGCCTTCCTGTGGGCCGAGACCAAGGCCGCCGAGCCGGTCATGCCGCTGCACATCTTCCGCAGCCGCAACTTCACCCTGATGTCCGTCATCGGCTTCCTCGTCGGCTTCGCCATGTTCGGCGGCGTGCTCTACCTCCCGCTCTTCCAGCAGGCGGTCCAGGGCGCCTCGGCCACCAACTCCGGTCTGCTGCTCCTGCCGATGCTGCTCTCGATGATGGTCGTCTCGCTCGTCGCGGGCCGCATCACCACCAGCACCGGCAAGTACAAGGTCTTCCCGATCGTCGGCGGCGCCCTCATGGTCGTCGGCCTGTTCCTCCTCGCGACCATGGACACCGGCACCACCCGCCTGGTCTCCGGCCTCTACATGGCCGTCCTCGGCGCCGGCCTCGGCTTCCTGATGCAGATCACCATGCTGGTCGCGCAGAACAGCGTGGACATGAAGGACATGGGCGTCGCCTCCTCCTCGGCCACCCTCTTCCGCACCCTCGGCGGTTCCTTCGGCGTGGCCCTGATGGGCTCCCTGTTCACCTCCCGGGTCACCGACACCATGTCCGAGCGCCTCGGCCCGCAGGCCGCCCGGGCCGCCGGCTCCGCCCAGCTCGACGCGGCCAGCCTGGCCAAGCTCCCCGAGGCCGTCCGCGACGCCTACCAGCACGCGGTGGCCGCCGGCACGCACTCGGCGTTCCTGCTCGGTGCGGCGATCGCCGTACTCGGCTTCGCGCTCGCCTGGTTCGTCAAGGAGGTCCCGCTGCGGGGCGCCGGCCCGGCCCAGGCCGGCGGCGCCAACGCCAAGGCCGCCGCCTCCCCGGCGGACTCGCTCGCGCACTGACACGCACCGCCCAAGAGGCGGGTGGGGCCCGGGACTTCCCGGGACCCGCCCGCCTCTTCGCGTGTCCCCAGGGGCCTGGGGGACCCCCGTGCCGAGAGTGGCCATAAAGGACCAAAGTCCCGATTACCTGGAATTTATAGGGCAATTACGGGGGAACCTTCTCAGGTTCGAAGGCGTCCTGATCCACATGACGCGCACGCAGAAGCACAGCCTCCGAGCCCGGATAGCCGTCGCGGCCTCGGCCGCAGCCGTCGCCGCCACCGTGTGGGGGGTCACCACCCTGCTCCCCGCCGGCGCGGACCACCCCGTCCATGACAACGCGTCAGGCGCCGGAGCCGCCCCGGCGGACGGGAAGCGGGGCGGCGGCTCCGGCACGACGCCCGCACCCTCCTCGCCCGCACCCTCCTCCGCCGTGCCCGACGGCATCGCGCACGCCTCGGAGGCCGGCGGGAACGCCGTCAACATCACCATCGACGACGGCCCCGACCCCCGCTGGACCCCCCAGGTCCTCGACGTCCTCGCCAAGTACGACGTGAAGGCCGTCTTCTGCATGATCGGCCCGCAGGCCAAGGCCCACCCCGACCTGGTCAGGCAGGTCGTCGCGGCCGGACACCGGCTCTGCGACCACACCATGGACCACGACACGACCATGGCGAAGAAGCCCGTCGCCTACCAGGAGGCGCAGATCCTCGACGCGAAGAAGCTGATCGAGGAGGCCGCGGGCGGCGCCGCGAAGGTCGAGTACTACCGCGCTCCCGGAGGGGCCTTCACCCCCGACAGCCGGCGCATCGCCGCGGCCGCCGGGATGCGCCCCCTCGGCTGGAACGTCGACACCAAGGACTTCGGCAAGCCCGGCACCGCCGCCATCGTCGCCAACGTCAAGCGCGAGATCGGCAACGGCCCCACCGTCCTCTTCCACGACGGGGGAGGCGACCGCCGGCAGACCGTCGCCGCCCTCGACCAGGTACTGGCCTGGCTGAAGGACCAGGGGCGGCCGACCGGCTTCCCGGTCCGCACCGCCCCCTGAACCGCCGCCGCCGCCGCCGGCACCGGCACGGACACGCCGCCGCCCGCCGGACGGGTGAAGGTCTGCGCCCCGGCCCCGCCCACGGTGTTCCCTGGTCGCGCACGCCGCCCCGTACGCCCGAACCCGCCAGGAGGCCCCCGTGATCCCCGCGAACGAGCTCACCGACCCCGCCGTCCGCGCCTTCGTCACCGCTGTCAACGCGAACGACAAGGACGCCTTCGCCGCGGCCCTGACCCCCGGCGCCACCATGTCCGACGACGGCAGCGACCGCGACCTGGGCGACTGGGCCGAGCGGGAGATCTTCTCCTCCAACGGCCGCATGGAGGTCATGTCCGAGGCCGACGACGGGCGCTCCCTGGTCGCCGACTACCGCAACGACACCTGGGGCGCCATGCGCACCGCCTGGCGGTTCACCGTCGAGGACGGCCGCGTCAGCCGTTTCGAGACCGGCCAGGCCTGACGCCGGGGCGCCCGGGGGACTACAGCCCCCGCGCCACCTGGAGCACCGCAGCCGTCAGCGGCCCGTTCTCCGGGGCCAGCCCGCCCGGGAAGCCGAAGCGGCGGCGCGTGTACCCGTACGCGATCCCCGTCACCGGGTCGGCGAACCCGTTGGCGCCCGCCGCACCGCAGTGCCCGAAGGCCTCCGGCCCGACCAGCGGCTGGGTCTCGAAGCCCAGCCCGAAGTGGTCCGCCTGCGGCACCACCGCGTCCTGGCCCGGCGTGTGCAGCCGCGCGACCTCGGCCACCGTCTCCGGCTTCAGCAGCGCGGGCCGGTCCTCCAGCCCGCTGATCGCCGCCGCGTACAGCGCCGCCACACCGCGCGCCGTGCCGACGCCGCCCGCCGAAGCCGGGCCGAGGGCCTTCACCTTCGGGTGGTTGGCGTACGCCACCATGTCCATCGGCGGGTCCTGGTGCATGTTGAAGGCGATCCGCATCAGCTCCGGCATCGGCCCGGCCGCCGCCAGCGCCTCCAGCTGCGCCGGCGTCGGCAGCATCTCCAGCACCGGCTTCCAGCGGGGCTCCAGCTCCTGCGGCAGCCCCATGTACAGGTCCAGCCCGTACGGCGCCCGCACCCGCTCCTCGTAGACCTCCTGGACCGAACGGCCCGTCACCCGGCGCACCACCTCACCGGTCAGCGCGCCGATCACGAAGGCGTGGTAGCCGTACGCCGTCCCCGGCTCCCAGTGCGGCTCCTGCCCGGCCAGCGCGGCCGCCACCAGGGCGTCGTCCGCGATCAGCTCGTAGGAGAACGCGTCCACGGCGATCAGCCCGGAGCCGTGCGCGACCAGCTGCCGCACCGTCAGCTTCTCCTTGCCGTGGCCCGTGAACTCCGGCCAGTACTCCGACACCGGCCGGTCCAGATCGAGCACGCCCTCCTGCACCAGCAGCGCCACCACCAGGTGCGCGGCACCCTTGGTGATGGAGAAGACCCCGCTCAGGGTGTCTCCGTCGGTCTCCTCGCCGCCCCACAGGTCCACCACGGTCCGGCCGTGGTGACGCACCGCCAGCTGGGCCTCCGGGGAGTGGGGCTCCGCCGCCACAAAGGCCTCGAAGGCCTCCCGCACCGGCTCCCAGCCCGCCTCGACCGTCCCCTCGACCGTCACGCTCATGACATCCCCCATAACCATCCGTAGATCATTTCGCTGTTCGTGCACAGACAACCAGAAGACGGTCGGTTGATATGCCTCCCCCGGCCGGAATCTGTCAGCTGTGCCCGCGCGCCCCGCTCACGTACGGGTGAACGCGGGCCCGGTGACGTTCCGGCCCCGCCGCGGGCGCCGTTGGACCGGGCATGAAGCGCACCCGCACCACCGCCCTCACCGTCGTCGCCGCCGTCGCGGCCCTCACCCCCGTCCTCGGCCAGGCGGCCGCCACCGCCGCCGACGGCAAGGGCGACGGCAAGGGGAACCTCCCCCAGGACCCGGTCGGGAGCGGGAAGGCGTGGAGCAAGGACCAGAAGCACAAGGTGGAGGGGGAGGCCCGCTTCCACCCGGGGGTGCAGTACGAGACCGTCACCCGGCCCGGGCCCGCGGGAGCCCCGGAATGGGAGCGCAAGACCGGGGACCCGGACACGCTGGCCTGGCTGCCCTCGTACGAGTTCGCCTGGACGGTCTCCGACGTGCTGGTCAACAAGGGCCTGACCACGAAGAACGGCAAGCACCCCCTCACCCTGCACGCCGTACTGCGCGACGCGCGGCACACCGCGGTCGCGGAGGTGCACAAGGAGCTCGCCGGCCAGGCGGCGACGGGCCGTCAGAAGATCGCGGGCAACAAGCGGATCGCGTGCGACACCGGCGACTACACGGTGGAGTGGACGATCGAGCGCCCGGGCTACGCGAGGGTGGGCGGCACGCTGCGCTGGAACTCCAGCTGCGAGCAGTACCGGACGGCGTTCGCGGCGGAGCACGCGGGGAGGTAGCCGCCCGGGGATCCGGCCCCTAAGGAGGCCTGTCGCCCTGAGCGCCTTGTGGGTGCTCGTCGGGCGACGGGGCCACGGCTCCCGGATCGAGGGCCGTAGGCCATTCTGCCGTACGGGGACGGCGCGTGAGGGGGGCCGAAGGGTCCGCCGGTCCCGTCCCCTTGCGTCTTTCAGCCGTTCTTCCGGCCCGCCTCGGCCGCCTTCGCGGCGATGCCCTCCAGCACCGACTTGGCATCGCCGTTGGCGTCGACGGCGTGGCCGATGTTGCGCTTGATGGTGTCGCTGACCGTCACCCAGGACGGGTCGTTGACCGGGTAGAGCTGCGCGCCGCGCAGGGCGGTCAGGAACTGCTCGTCGTTGCGGTCGAGGCCGCCGCCCGACGGGGTGCGGGAGGCCGAGACCGTCGACGGCAGCAGGTGGTAGCGGCCCGCGAAGTCCGACAGGTTCTTGTCCTGGTAGACGTAGTCCAGGAACTTGCCGATCTCCGCCCGCTTCCCGTTCTGCTTGAACGCCATCATCCAGTCGGCCACGCCCACGGTCGGCGGGGTCTCGCCCGAGCCGAGGTTGTCCGAGACCGGCATGGGGACGGCGTTGACGGTCATGCCCTTGGCGCGGGCCTCGTGGAGCAGCGAGGGGTAGCCGTTGACCATGCCGACCTCGCCGCGCAGGAACGCGGCGAAGGCGTCGGCACGGTTGAGCTGCGACGGCGGGGTCGGGCCGGTGAGGCCCGGGGTGACCAGCTTGTCCTTGAGCCAGCGGAAGGTCGCGATGTTCTGGTCGGAGGCCAGGCTGTAGTTGCCGCTGTTGTCGGCGTACCCGCCGCCGTTGCTCAGCTCCCAGATCATCGCCTCGGCGTGCGCCTCCTCGGGGCCCAGCGGCAGGGCGATCGGGTACTTCACGCCCTTGTCCTTGAGCGCCTTGGCGTCGGCCGTCAGATCGGACCAGGTCTTCGGTGCCGAGGTGATTCCGGCCTGCCTGAACAGGGTGTCGTTGTAGAAGAGCAGACGGCTGGACGCCACGAACGGCAGGCCGTAGAGGGTGTTGCCGACGGAGCCGGCCTCGGCGAGCGGCTGGAGGAAGTCCGCCTCCGCGCTGATGGAGAGCAGTTCATCCGCGGAATACAGCTTTCCCTGGGCCGCGAAGTCCGAGTACGAGCCCATCAGCGCCATGTCCGGCGCATTGCCGGCCTTGACCATACGGGAGACCTCGCGGTCGATGTCGGCCCAGGGCAGGAGCTGCACCTGGACCTTGATGTCCGGGTTGGCGGCGGTGAAATCCTTCGTCACCTTGTCCCAGAAAGACTTGGAGCTGGTGGCCGGCGAGTCGCCGTATTCTGCGGCCACCAGGTGCAGCGTACCGCCACCACCTGTGCCTCCGGCGGAAGATCCGCAGGCGGACAGCGGTACGAGCAGGCCGAACACGGTCGCGGCGGCGGTCGCACCGAATATTCTTCGTCGCACGGGTGGATACCCCTGATTTTCTTTTGAGTCCGGATATTACTTATGAGTTGCTCCGGGCTGGGGTGTCCCGCCGTGGCCCGTCCTGGCCGGAATTCTCTCCTGAAGGCGGCGGAGTTGTTTCCACTGGGGCGGCACTTGTGTTCAATGCTCTAAAAAGCCTTTTCCGCATTTGTGTCTTCGAATATGCGGCAATGAAATCGGACGCGCGTAGACCTGCCGAAAAGCCCGTTTCCTTCCGGAAGCGGGCTTCTGCCGTCCGGGTGTCCCGGGCGCGAGCCTGACGCGGGTTTTCCGCCCTGCGGCCCTAGCGTGGCCGCGTGACGGGACATCGGGACGCGGGGCGGCGAGCGGCCGTCGTGCTCTGTGTGGCGGCGGCACTGCTGGGACCGGCGGACCCGGCCGGCGCGTCCGCCGGCCGGCCGGGGGCCCGCGCTCTGGTCTACGTCGCCGACCTCAACTCCGACACGCTGTCGGTCGTCGACGCCGGCACCGGCAGGGTCGTGGACGCCGTTCCGGTCGGGCGCGGACCGGACAGCGTGGCCGTGAGCCCGGACGGCTCCCGCGTCTACGTCACCAACTCCGCGGCGGACACCGTGTCGGTGGTCGACGCCCGCACCAGGACGGTCGTCGCCACCGTCGCCGTCGGGGACGAACCGAGCAGGGTGACGGTCTCTCCCGACGGCCGGCGCGTCTACGTCGCCGATGTCGCGGCGGACACCGTCTCCGTGATCAGTGCCCGCACGCTCGCCGTGACGGACACCATCGCCGTGGGCGATTCCCCGCTGGGCGTGGCCGTGACACCCGACGGACGCACCCTCTACGTCGCCAACGCCGCGTCCGGCACCGTCTCGGTGGTCCGGACCGCCACCGGAAGGGTCACCGGCACCATCCGCGTCGGCGCCGGCCCGACCGCCCTGGTGCTCACCCCCGACGGCCGCAGCCTGTACGTCTCCAACCTGGCCTCGGACGACGTGTCGGTGGTCGACGTCCGCCGGGGCGTGGAAGAGGCCCGCATCCCGGTCGGGGACCAGCCCGCGGGGATCGGGGTGCGGCCGGACGGCCGCCGGGTGTACGTCGCCGACATCGGGTCGGACGACGTGTCGGTGATCAGCACCCGCGCCCGTGCCGTCATCGGGACCGTCGCGGTGGGCCGAGGCCCCAACGGCCTGGCCGTCCGCCCGGACGGCTCGCGGGTGTACGTGAGCAACTTCGACTCGGACACCCTGTCGGTCGTCGACACCTCGACGGGGCGCGTGACGCGGACGGTGGGGGTGGGCGACGGGCCGACGGGCGTGGCGGTGTCCCCTCTCGAGCCCTAGTCGGCGAACTCGCCGGCGTACGGGTCGGGCTCGCCCGTCTCGGGGTTGCGGCCCTCCTGCCAGCGGCGCTGGGCCTTGCGCCAGTGCACGAAGCTGAGGTGGCCGCCGTCCCAGAAGGTGAGGCCGACGGGGCTCACGTCGAACTCGTCGGAGCACATCCGCAGCAGGAACTCGGCCATGCCGTACGGGTACACCGCGAAGGCGTCCGCGGTGTGCCGCCCGACGACGAGGACCGGCCAGCGGTCCGGGTCGGCGTCGGTGGTGAGCCAGCACAGGATGTCGGCGCCGGCGGTGACCCCCCAGGCGATGATCGACTCCGGGTCCGCGTCGAAGGCGGCCCGGCCGCCCCCGGCCTCCCAGGCCTGCCGGGCGTTGGCGGTCTCCTCGGCCATCTCGGCCGGGTCCCACTGGAGCCCCGGCTTCGGCAGGGGCAGCAGGATCCCGGCCTCGCCGTTGATGGAACCGGCGCCGAAACGACCCATGAAGGCGACGAAGTCGGAGGGGAAACGGGTGCCCCAGACGGCCTCGGCCGCCTGCCAGTCGATGTCCTCGTCGGCGCCGTGCGTCGCCGGCATGATCTGCTCAAGCGCCTTGACCCGCGCGTTCTCCGTCATGCCCGCCGCTCCCCTGACACCCCACCTCAACCGCCCCAACCTACCGCCCGGGCGCGCCGTGACCTAGGCCCTCTCTTCCGGATCTCGCCTGGCCCGCGCCGCCCGGCACCGCACCTCGCCGCCTTGGCGGAGCACCCGAGTACGTCCAGTACAAGGGCGCCCCGCCAACGCGCCGATGCCCGGCACCGGACGACGCGGGCTTAACCGGCAAGATCCGAAAGAGACGACCTAGGTGTGTTGTAGCGCTCCAGCGTGACTGTGGCGCCGGGGCGCAGCCCCCAGCGGGCCATCGCCCCGGCCTCCGCCTCCAGGACGTGGCGGGCGCGGGGGCGCAGGAGGCCGAGGCGGTTCGGGGGCATGGTGGTCACGGCGATGACGCGCAGGCGCCGGTCGAGGTGGGCGACGTCGATGGGGAAGCGCATGCGGAAGGTGTGCACGCCGGCGGCGGGGGTGAGCAGGAGGGCCCCCTCCACCCCGTCGCGCCCCAGGAGCCCCCTCGTCCGGGCGCGGTAGGAGGCGGCGATCTCGAGGGGGATCGCGGCGTCCCCGAACCGGAGGACCCCGGCGCCATCCTGATAGCCCATGGCCCCACCCTAGATTCCGTTGACCCGGCGCGGGGTGCGAACGCCCAGCCTCGCGAGGTCAGGGGCGGAGCCCCTGGGAACGGTGGAAGGGCGGGGAGGGGCGAGCCCCGCGCAGCGGTGACGAGAAGGGGTCCCAGGGCCCATCCCCGCCCGGGGGCAGGGGCCTACCGTCGGCGGATGGGCGTAGTCGTGATCATCCTCGCCGCCGCGTACGGCGCAGCCACCGGCCTCGGGCTCCCCCGCGCCGCCTACCGCCTGTCCGTGGAGCCCGGCGCCCCCTGGCGCACCCACTGCCCCCACGGGCACCCCGTCCCCGGATGGCTCGGCCGCACCCCCTGCCCCCGGGGCCGCCACGCCCCGGCCTGCGAGGGCCCCGCCGAAGCCGGCCGGGGCGGCGGCCCCGCGGGCCCGGGGCCGGGCCGCCGGCGCGGCGGCGCCGGCCCGTGGGCCCCCGCCGCCGTCTGCGCGGCCGTCTGCGCGGCGCTGGCCGCCGCCACGGGGGTCCGGCCCGAAGCGGCGGTCTTCGCCGGGCTGGCGCCGCTCCTCGTGGTGCTCGGGATGGTCGACCTCGCCGTGCACCGGCTGCCCGACGTGCTCACCCTGCCCCTCGCCGCCGCCACCCCCGCCCTGCTCGGCGTCGCCGCCCTCCTGCCGCGCGCCGCGGGCACCTGGCGGGGGGCCCTGCTCGGCGGGGCCGCGCTCGGGGCGGCGTACCTCCTGCTGTTCCTGATCAACCCCGCCGGCATGGGCCTCGGCGACGTCAAGCTCGCGCTCCCCCTGGGGGTCGCTCTTGGGTGGTACGGGTGGGGGGTATGGGCCGCCGGGGCCTTCCTCGGGCTGCTCTACGGGGCCGTATACGGCCTCGCCGCGCTGCTGACCAGCCGCGCGACCCGCAAGACGGGCTTCGCCTTCGGGCCCTTCATGGCCGCCGGAGCCCTCACCGGAGTGCTCCTGGGCGGATTCGGAGCGTAATCATTCTGCGCCGATGCACGCAGGACGCTTTACGAAGGGTTATGGTGGAACCCCCCCCTCGGGCCGGTCCGTATCCCCCCCACGGACCGGCCCGTTTTCCTTTTCCCTTCCCGCGCGGGCAAAAGCGCAGGTCAGCCGCGCTGGGCCCAGATGTTGGTGCCGGGGGTGGAGACGGCGAAGGAGTCGATCTCCTTCAGCTCCTGCTCAGACAGCGGAGCCCCGGCCAGCGCGGCCACGTTCTCCTCCAGCTGCTTCACGCTCGACGCGCCGATCAGCGCCGAAGTCATCCGGTCGTCCCGCAGCACCCAGTTCAGCGCGAGCTGGGCCAGCGACTGGCCCCGGCGGGCCGCGATGTCGCTCAGGCCGCGCAGCCGCCGCACCACGTCCTCCGACAGCAGCGCCGGGTTCAGGGACTTGCCGGCCGCGGCCCGCGAGTCCTCCGGGATGCCGTGGAGGTACTTGCCGGTCAGCAGGCCCTGCGCGAGCGGCGCGAAGGCGATGCAGCCCATGCCGGACTCCTCCAGGGTGTCCAGCAGCCCGTCCTCCTCCGTCCAGCGGTTGATCATGGAGTACGAGGGCTGGTGGATGAGCGGGCGCACGCCCATCTCCCGCAGGATCCGCACGGCCTCGGCGGTCTGCTCCGCCGTGTACGAGGAGACGCCGACGTACAGCGCCTTGCCCTGCTGGACCGCGGACGCGAGCGCGCCCATGGTCTCCTCCAGCGGGGTCTCCGGGTCGAACCGGTGCGAGTAGAAGATGTCGACGTAGTCGACGCCCATCCGCTTCAGCGAGGCGTCCAGCGACCCGAGCAGGTACTTGCGGCTGCCCCACTCGCCGTACGGGCCGGGGTGCATCAGGTAGCCGGCCTTCGTGGAGAGGACCAGCTCCTCGCGGTGGCGCGCGAAGTCCTGGGCGAAGATCTTGCCGAAGTTCAGCTCGGCGGAGCCGGGCGGCGGGCCGTAGTTGTTGGCCAGGTCGAAGTGGGTCACGCCGAGGTCGAACGCGCGGCGCAGGATCGACCGCTGGGACTCCAGGGACTTGTCGTCGCCGAAGTTGTGCCAGAGGCCGAGGGAGATGGCGGGGAGCTTGAGACCGCTGCGGCCCGTGCGCCGGTAGGGCATGGAATCGTAGCGGGAGTGGTCTGCCCGATAGGGATTGGTATCAGTCACGTTGTCCTTGCTATCACGGACTTGTGACCTACCGAGTTGGGTACCCGATCCCGCCGCGCAGTAATGTGGCGGGGACTCGGGGGAGACCGCAATTCGTACGGGGGCATTGCACGGAGGGGCTGGAAGATCGTGAAGCTGCGCGACCTGGTGTACAAGCTCTACGCACGCCGGGTGGAAGGTCGCCTCGACCATGACGCGTCGCCCAAGCACATCGGCGTCATCCTGGACGGGAACAGGCGCTGGGCCAAGGCGTCCGGAAGTTCGACGGTGCAGGGCCACCAGGCCGGCGCCGACAAGATCTCCGAGCTGCTGGGCTGGTGCACCGAGACGGACGTCGAGGTCGTCACGCTGTGGATGCTCTCCACGGACAACCTGGACCGCCCCGAGGGCGAGCTCCTCCCGCTGCTCAACATCATCGAGAACACCGTCAAGGGCCTCGCCGAGGACGGCCGCTGGCGCGTCCACCACGTGGGCAACCTGGACATCCTGCCGTCCCGGACGCAGACCGTGCTGAAGGAGGCCGAGCAGGCCACGCACGACATCGGCGGGATACTGGTCAACGTCGCCGTCGGCTACGGCGGCCGCCAGGAGATCGCCGACGCGGTCCGCTCGCTGCTGCTGGAGCACGCCGAGAAGGGCACCTCCTTCGAGGAGCTCGCCGAGGTCCTGGACATCGACCACATCGCGGAGCACCTCTACACGCGCGGCCAGCCCGACCCCGACCTGGTGATCCGCACCAGCGGCGAGCAGCGGCTGTCCGGGTTCATGCTGTGGCAGAGCGCCCACTCCGAGTACTACTTCTGCGAGGTCTTCTGGCCGGCCTTCCGCAAGGTCGACTTCCTGCGCGCCCTGCGCGACTACGCCGCCCGGCACCGCCGGTTCGGGACCTGACACCCGGAGGATCCCCGCCCGTCCCGGGCGGCCCCCCCGGGCCCCCGGCCCCCGAGGATCCCCCGGGGGCCGAAACCCCTCGGAGCCACTCCGGTCCCGCCCGTCCCCTTCGTCGAGCCTTCACCTGGGCTTCACCGAGCGTCCGTCATATGCCATGGCATGGGCGGCCCCGTTCAAGGGCATAAGCCTTGCAGGTCGATGCCCGATCCACGGGTGTCGAGTCTCAGCGGACGGCAACGGGCCGTCCGCCCGGGAGGCCCTTTGCACCAGGACGAGCGTGCGGTTCGCACGGACGGATTGGAGGGCCGGAAAGCGGCCCTGGCACAGGTGCCGTTGACCGGTCCGGTCTTCATGGCCCGACCTCTTCCGAGGGGGTACGTCCTTCCGTGGTGACCAGCACTAAGCGCCGCCTGTCCGACAGGCGGACCTACGTCCTCGACACCAGCGTCCTGCTGGCAGACCCCAACGCGATCACCCGTTTCGACGAGCACGAGGTCGTGCTCCCGATCGTGGTGATCACCGAGCTGGAGGCGAAGAGGCACCACCCCGAGCTCGGCTACTTCGCCCGTCAGGCCCTGCGCCTGCTCGACGACTTCCGGGTCCGCCACGGCCGCCTCGACGCCCCCATTCCGCTGGGCGATCTGGGCGGGACCCTGCGTGTCGAGCTCAACCACTCCGATCCCGGCGTCCTGCCGGCGGGATTCCGGCTGGGGGACAACGACTCGCGCATCCTCGCGGTCGCCCGCAACCTCCAGGCCGAGGGCTACGACGTCACGGTCGTGTCCAAGGACCTCCCGCTGCGCATCAAGGCGTCCTCCGTGGGCCTGCTGGCCGAGGAGTACCGGGCGGAGCTGGCCATCACCGACGCCGGCTGGACCGGCATGAGCGAGCTCGCGCTCTCCGGGGAGCAGGTCGACCTCCTCTACTCCGAGGAGCGGCTCTACGTCCCGGAGGCCGCCGAACTGCCGGTGCACACCGGTCTGATCCTCCAGTCCGAGCGCGGCAAGGCCCTGGGCCGGGTCACCGCCGACGGCAACGTCCGGCTGGTGCGGGGCGACCGCGACGCCTTCGGGCTGCACGGCCGCAGCGCCGAGCAGCGCATCGCACTGGACCTGCTGCTCGACCCGGAGATCGGGATCATCTCGATGGGCGGCCGGGCCGGCACCGGAAAGTCGGCGCTGGCGCTGTGCGCGGGCCTGGAGGCGGTCCTGGAGCGCCGCCAGCACCAGAAGGTGATGGTCTTCCGGCCGCTGTACGCGGTGGGCGGCCAGGAGCTCGGCTACCTGCCCGGGGACCAGTCCGAGAAGATGAGCCCCTGGGCCCAGGCGGTGTTCGACACCCTTTCCTCGGTCGCCGGGCGCGAGGTCATCGAAGAGGTACTGAACCGCGGGATGCTGGAGGTCCTGCCGCTCACGCACATCCGCGGCCGTTCGCTGCACGACGCCTTCGTGATCGTGGACGAGGCCCAGTCCCTGGAGCGCAACGTCCTGTTGACCGTTCTGTCCCGTATCGGCGCCAATTCGCGGGTGGTTCTGACCCATGACGTGGCCCAGCGGGACAATCTCCGGGTCGGCCGGTACGACGGAGTGGTCGCCGTCGTTGAGAAGCTGAAGGGGCATCCGCTCTTCGCCCACGTCACGCTCACCCGCTCCGAGCGCTCCCCGATCGCCGCACTCGTCACGGAGATGCTCGAAACGCTCTGATCACCCAAATCCCCCATAGGGGGACGTCGAGTTGACGCCGTCCGGCAAAGGCGCAGGAGCCTAGCCGGACGGCGTCGTTCCGCACAGGGCTTTGACCAAAACAGCGGCGTCCTGCCTGATGTGACCTTTAACACGCAACGCGGAATTGCCTTGCGGCGTCGAGGTCCGGCAGAGTCTGTTTTCCGTCAGGCCCCGCATACGGCACTCCTGTATCTCCTGTTGGGGATACGCGCAGCACCACAACTCCACAGCCGTTGACCGTATGCCGCCCGGTTTCACGCGGCAGCTCCCGCAGGGGAGTTGTCCTCGGGCCCGTGTCTCCAGTGACCAGAACACCACGGAGTCCAGTGTCGAAGGGGCACTCTTGCGCCCGCGCGGTCACTGCGGACGCTGCTGGAAGGACACCGTGTGAGCCGGATCTCGGTCCGGGGGTTCGCAGTGGCTTCGGCCACCGCGGTCACCACCGTCGGCGCAGTCGTCGGCGTCGCCACTGGCGATGCCGCCACCTCGAACGACCTCGAGACGACCGCGTCCGGAGCGACTCTCCTCACTGACGTTCCGGTCGGCGAGCAGGCCCAGGTCCAGAGCGGGTCCCTGGCCCAGCAGGCCGACGCCATCGCCCACGCCGCCGACGCCGACGCCAAGCGCTCGGCGGAGGAGGCCGCCCGCATCCAGGCCGCCGAGGACGCCAAGTCCAAGAAGGCGGACGCGCAGAAGGCGGAGCAGGAGAAGAAGGACGCGGACGCCAAGAAGCTCAAGGACGAGCGCGACGCCGCGGAGGGCATCGCCAGCCGCTCGGCCACGCGCGACGCGGGCGACTTCCCGGTCCAGGGCTCCTACACGGTCGCCCAGGTCAAGGACATCGCCCGGCAGCTGGTCCCCTCGGGCCAGTTCCAGTGCTTCTCCAACATCATCAACGAGGAATCCACCTGGAACTACCAGGCCGTGAACTCCTCGTCGGGCGCCTACGGCCTGGTCCAGGCGCTCCCCGGCTCGAAGATGGCCTCGGCCGGTTCGGACTGGCGCACCAACCCGGCCACCCAGATCAAGTGGGGCCTGGGCTACATGAACGAGCGCTACGGCAGCCCGTGCAGCGCCTGGAGCTTCCACCAGGCCAACGGCTGGTACTAGAGGCCCGGCGGACACCGCCCGCGCACAACCCGGGGGAACCCCACACCGTCCTACGGTGTGGGGTTCCTCGCGTGTACGGTCGTGCGAGGCGTGGCCGCGGGGCGGGGGAAGGGAACGACATGGCGAAGATGACGGGCTGGCTCGGCCGGCTCGGCAGAGGGCTGAGCCGGATGGAGGCGCGCCTGGACGAGCGGCGGGCCGAGGTCGAGGCGGAGGCCGAGGCCGACGTGGAGCCGCTGCCCCTCCCGGCCGCGGCCGCCCCCGGGGCGCCGGCCCCGGCCGGCCCCGAGGAACCCCCGCCGCCCGTCCGGCCCGACCCGGTGGCCGTCATCCCCTGGGGGGTGCGCGTCGCCGCCGAGGCCAGCTGGCGGCTGCTGCTGCTCGCCGGGATGGTCTGGGTGCTGATGAAGGTGATCAGCGAGGTCCGCCTGGTCGTCCTCGCCTTCGCCGCCGCCCTCCTCGTCACCGCGCTGCTCCAGCCGTTCGTGGTCCGGCTGCGCCGGATCGGGCTGCCGCGGGGCCTGGCCACGGCCGTCACCGCGATCCTCGGTTTCGTCGTCATCGGGCTGGTCGGCTGGTTCGTGGTCTGGCAGGTCATGGAGAACCTCGACGACCTCTCCAACCGGCTGCGCGAGGGCATCAACGAGCTCAAGAGCTGGGCACTGGACAGTCCGTTCCACGTGACCGAGAAGCAGATCAACGACATCGCGAAGAACCTCAGCGAGACCATCGGCACCAACACCGAGCAGATCACCTCCGCCGGCCTGCAGGGCGTGACGGTGCTCGTCGAGGTGCTGACGGGCATGCTGCTCGCGATGTTCTCGACGCTGTTCCTGCTCTACGACGGCCAGAAGATCTGGAGCTGGGTCCTCGGCCTGGTCCCGTCCGCCGCCCGCCCCGGCGTCGCCGGAGCCGGCCCGCGCGCCTGGCGCACCCTGACCGCGTACGTGCGCGGCACGGTGCTGGTCGCCCTGATCGACGCCGTGTTCATCGGCCTCGGCATCTACTTCCTCAAGGTGCCGATGGCGGTCCCGCTCGCCGTGTTCATCTTCCTCTTCGCCTTCATCCCGCTCGTCGGCGCGGTGGTGTCCGGCGCCCTGGCGGTGGTCGTGGCCCTGGTGACCCAGGGGCCGTTCGCCGCCCTGATGGTGCTGCTGGTCGTGCTGGCCGTCCAGCAGATCGAGGGGCACGTGCTCCAGCCCTTCATCCTGGGCCGGGCCGTACGGGTGCACCCGCTCGCGGTGGTGCTGTCGGTCGCCGCCGGCGGGATGATCGCCGGCATCGGCGGCGCGGTCGTCGCCGTGCCGCTGGTCGCCGTCACCAACACCGTGGTCGTCTACCTGCGCGCCTACTCGCGCGAGCGGCGCCTGGCACCCCCCTCCCCGACCGGGCCCGCGCCGCACGGGGCCACCGCCGTACAGGCCGCCGAGCGGGAGGGCCGGGGATGATCAGCGAGCCCGAGATCGAGGGCGAGTGGTCCTCACAGCAGCCCGAGCACTCCGCCGCCGACGGCGCCGCCGCCGCGGCGGGGCCCGACCGGGCCTTACGGGCGGCGCACTGGCGCTGGGCGCTGGGCGGGGCGCTCGTGGCCTGCGCGGTGTTCGCGGGGGGCCTGGTCGTGCAGGAACGTTACGGCGAGAGCGGGCCGCCGATCCGCTACCGGCACAGCGAGCAACTGTGCGCGGAGACCCCGCTGAAGGCCGTCGGGGCGGTCCTCGGCGGCCTGGGCGGCGGTGTGCCGAAGCACGGGGAGACCCCCGCCCTGGACTGGTCGAGCTGCTTCGCAGACGGGAGCAAGGAGGGCCAGCCCTTCATGTCCAACGCCCAGCTCATGGTCGAGCTGCACAAGAAGACCGACCCGGGGCCGGAGTTCGGCGTGGTCCCGGAACTGGCGTTGTACGCGATGCCCCTGGCGACCGAGCAGGTGTCCGGGCTGGGCGAGCGGGCGTTCTTCTCCGGTGCAGCGCAGTCGCCCCGGCTCCAGGTGCTCGACGGCGGGACGGTGGTCACCCTCACCGTCGCCTGGTGGACCAGGGGCGCCGCCGACGCCGGGGACAAGGTCGACGAGGACGCGGTCAAGGCGGCGATGGTCGAGGACGTCCGCGGCCTGCTGGCCCGGCTGCGGCAGTAGCCGGGAACGCGCCGCGCCCCGCGGCCGCAAGGGCCGCGGGGCGCGGGGGAGTACGAGGTCCACTCGTACGGGTGAGGCTGCGACCGCCGGCTACTCGGCGGCCAGGGCCGCTTCGGCGTCGAGGGTGACGGCGACGGCCTGGATCACCGAGGCGATCTTGAAGGCCTCCTGGACCGTCTCGCGGTCCACGCCCGCCTTGCGCAGGACCTGCTCGTGCGAGTCCAGGCACTGGCCGCAGCCGTTGATGGCGGAGACCGCGAGCGACCAGAGCTCGAAGTCCACCTTCTCCACGCCCGGGTTGCCGATGACGTTCATCCGCAGGCCCGCGCGCAGCGTGCCGTACTCCGGGTCGGAGAGCAGGTGCCGGGTCCGGTAGAAGACGTTGTTCATCGCCATGACCGCCGCGGCGGACTTGGCGGCGTTGTACGCCTCCGGGGACAGCGCGGCCTTGGCCTCGGGCTCCAGCTCACGCAGGACGCGCGGGGAGCGGGCGGCGATCGCGCAGGACAGGACGGTGCCCCACAGCTGCTGCTGGGTGAGGGTGTCCTGGTTGCCGATGACCGAACCGAGGTTCAGCTTCAGGTCCTTGGCGAAGTCCGGTATGGCGGACTTGAGGGAGTCGAGGGACATCCGTCACTCACCGGCCAGCAGGGCGCCGGCGTTCAGGGTGTCCTCGCCCTTGTTCCAGTTGCAGGGGCACAGCTCGTCGGTCTGCAGGGCGTCGAGGACCCGCAGGACCTCCTTGGGGTTACGGCCCACGGAACCGGCGGTCACCATCGAGAACTGGATCTCGTTGTTCGGGTCCACGATGAAGACGGCGCGCTGGGCGAAGCCGTCCTCGCCCTGGATGCCGCAGGCCTGCATCAGCTCGTGCTTGGAGTCGGCCAGCATCGGGAAGGGCAGGTCGCGCAGGTCGGCGTGGTCCTTGCGCCAGGCGTGGTGGACGTACTCGGAGTCGCCGGAGACGCCGAGGATCTGGGCGTCGCGGTCGAGGAACTCGTCGTTCAGCTTGCCGAACGCGGCGATCTCGGTGGGGCACACGAAGGTGAAGTCAGCAGGCCAGAAGAAGACGACGCGCCACTTGCCCTCGTAGGTCTTCTGGTCGATCTGCGCGAACTCCTTGCCGGCTTCGAGCGAGACGCAGGCGGTCAGGTCGTAGCTGGGGAACTTGTCACCGACAGTGAGCACGAACTCTCCTTGCGGAATGGAAAGTGACCCTTTTGGGGGCTTTCCGAGGGGGTTGGACTGATCTCACATGCTGGCACAGCTGCATTGATTAGGGAAATAGCTAGTCTTGTTGCGGGTGATCGGAGGTACCTATCAGTGGCTGTGAGTAGTAGAGGACAGAAGCAACCGACGCTGGCGCAGCTGCGCGCCTTCGCGGCGGTCGCCGAGCACCTGCACTTCCGGGACGCCGCCGCGGCGATCGGCATGAGCCAGCCCGCGCTCTCCGGGGCCGTCTCCGCGCTGGAGGAGGCCCTCGGGGTGCAGCTGCTGGAACGCACCACCCGCAAGGTGCTGCTCTCCCCGGCGGGCGAGCGGATCGCGGTCCGGGCGCGGGGCGTGCTCGACGCGCTGGGCGGGCTGCTGGAGGAGGCCGAGGCCGTACGGGCCCCGTTCACCGGGGTGCTGAGGCTCGGGGTGATCCCCACCGTCGCCCCGTACCTGCTGCCGACCGTGCTCGGGCTCTTCCACCGGCGCTACCCCCGGATGGACCTCCAGGTCCACGAGGAGCAGACGGCCTCCCTGCTGGAGGGGCTGGCCGCCGGACGGCTGGACCTGCTGCTGCTCGCGGTACCGCTGGGCGTGCCCGGCGTGTGCGAACTCCCCCTCTTCGACGAGGACTTCGTACTGCTGGCCCCCCGCGACCACCCGCTGGCCGGGCGCCGGGACATCCCGCGCGAGGAACTGCGGGGCCTGCAACTGCTGCTGCTGGACGAGGGGCACTGCCTGCGCGACCAGGCCCTGGACATCTGCCGTGAGGCCGGACGCACCGCCGGCGCGGACGTCACCACCACCGCCGCCGGACTGTCCACGCTGGTCCAGCTGGTCGCCGGCGGCCTCGGGGTGACCCTGCTGCCGCGCACCGCGCTGCGGCTGGAGACGGCCCGCAACGAGGCCCTGGCCACCGGCTACTTCGCCGAGCCGGCCCCCTCGCGGCGGATCGCCCTGGCCATGCGGACCGGGACCGCCCGGCAGGAGGAGTTCCGGGCCATCGCGGGCGCCCTGCGCGAAGCGGTGCGCCCGCTCCCGGTGTGGCCCACCGACTGAGGGGCCTTCCGGGAACGGGCGCACGGGGCCCGGGGGTCACTCCGTCCGCAGGCCGTCCGGGCGCATCAGGCGCAGCAGGGGCGGCAGGCTCAGCAGGGTGACCGCCGCGACCACGCCCGCCCCGGCTCCGGCCAGGGCCAGGACGGAGGCCCAGTCGACCCGCACCGGCCGGCCGGTGACCCACAGCAGGGTGGACCCCAGGGCGAGGCCCGCGCCGGTCGCCAGCGACAGCCCGAGCCCGATCGGGAGCGCCGTCTGCCACAGCACGGACAGGCCCAGGGTCCGGCGCGGCGTGCCGAAGGCCACCAGGGCGGCCAGCAGCCTCCGGCGCTCGCGCAGTTGCTCCAGCTGCGCCACCAGCAGGCTCGTGCCGATGACCACGAGCAGGCCCGCCGCGCCGAAGAACAGCCCGGTCCGGATCGTCGTGTACGAGGAGTTCTCGGAGGTCTTGCGCAGGGGCGTCACCGTGGCGAACGGCTCCGCCTTGAACACCGCCGTGCGGATCGCGTCGAGGGCGTCGGGCCGGGACTCGTCGGCCTGCACGAAGACGTGGGCGCCCGGCCAGCTGCCCAGGTTCTTCGGCGCGGCCGACGGGGTGACCAGCAGCCCGTCCCGCAGGGCCCCGAACGGGTCCACGACGGGGCGCACCGTACGGGCGCCCGCGGGCACGGTCCACTCGACGGGTTTCTCGGCGGCCAGTTCCCGCATGCCGTAGCTCGTGATGTTGCCGGCGTACAGCCGCTCCCCGGGTGCGGGGGTGAGCGGCTCCCCGGTGGGGGAGATCCCGCCGCCGGAGAGGGCGAAGGCGTCGCCCTCGGCGCAGTCCCCGAGCTCGGCGACCTCCCGCAGGGCCTCGCAGGTGCCGACGGTGACCCGTACGCTCTGGCCGTCGGCCGGGATGGCCCGCGCCGCCTGGACGTCGGTCAGCGCGACGGCCCTGACGACCCCCGGCGCCGCGGCGAGTTCCCCGGCGAGGGCGTCGACGCGGGACTCCGTGCCCATGTGCATCAGGACCGACACGGTCGCCCGGCCGGGGTCCTGGCCGGTGGGCCGCTCGTAGTCCTCCTCGACGCCGGTGAAGACCATCTGGAGGGCGATGGCCCCGGCCACCGCGACCGCGATCCCGTTGACCATGCGGGCGGCGCCGCCGCTGTCGACCTGGAGCCGCCGGACGGCCAGCTGCCAGGAGGCCGGTCCGCCCGAGAGCCGTCCGACGGTCCGCTCCAGCAGCCACGGCAGCAGCACGGTGACGGCGACCAGCAACAGCACCACCCCACCGCCGACCTGCCAGCGGTTGAAGTCGCGGTGCTCGTCGTCCTGTCCGCCCAGCGGCACGAGCAGACCCAGCCCGGCGAGCGGCAGCAGCAGCCGCCACCACACGCGGCGCCGGCGCGGCGCGGCCGTCCGGGCGACGCCCAGCGGCTCGATGACCACCCGCCGCAGGGCGAACACGGTGACGGCCACGGCCGCCGCCGGCATCGCCAGCGCCACCAGCAGGGCCAGCCACGGCGAGGGGTCCAGGTCGTGCGGGAAGACGCTGCGCTGCCGGAAGGAGAGGGACTCCGCCAGGGCGCGGCCGACGAGGAAGAAGCCCGCACCCAGCACCAGTCCGGCCAGCGCTCCCGACAGGGCCTCGCCGGCCGCGATGCGGCGCACCGTACGGCTGTCGGCGCCCACCAGGCGCAGCGCGGCGAGCCGCTGGTCGCGCCGCTCCCCGCCGAAGCGGACGGCGGCGGCGACGAAGACGGCGACGGGTGTCAGCAGTGCGACGAAGGCCAGGACGACCAGCAGCATCAGCACCGGGTCGAGGCCGCGCGGCTCCGGTTCGCCCGCGAAGGCGGTGATCCGCTGGATCCGGTGCTCACCCGGTCCGATGGCCGGCAGGGTGGAGTCGCCCAGGTAGAAGAGGAGTTCGGCCGGGCCGGTCAGGCCGCGGTCGGCGACGGTCCCGGTGATCTCGGCGCCCAGGCGCTCGCGCAGCCCCGCCCCTTCCGGGGAGGCCAGCAGCTGCTTCAGGGCGGGGGAGACCACCATCTCGCCGGCCTTCGGGACGCTCTGAAGCCCCGGCGGCACGGGCGCGTCGGGGCCTTCCGCGCGCAGCACCCGGCCGCCGATCTTCAGGTGGCGGTAGGTCTGGTCGATGCGGGCGATCAGCAGCGTGTCCCGGCCGGGCGCGGCGGCCTCGGTGGCGCCCAGCAGGGAACGGGCGTCCTCGCGTTCGTGCCGGGCGGTCAGCGCCCCCGGTACCGCCGTGCTGATCAGCAGCAGTGCGACGCCGAGGCCGACGCCGACACCGGTGAGCAGGGTGCGGGTCCACCCCTGGCGTCCGCCGCCGAAGGCGAAGCGTGCCCCGAGGGCCAGGTCCCGGGCCCAGGCCCGGAGCGTGCTCATAGGGCGCGCTCCATGTCCCGGGTGCGGCCGTCACGCACGACGATCTCCCGGTCGGAGTAGGCGGCCACCCGGGTCTCGTGGGTGACCAGGACGACGGCGGCGCTCGCCGCCCGGGCGGCCTCGGTGAGCAGCTGCATCACGAGTTCGCCGTTGAGGGAGTCCAGGGCGCCGGTGGGCTCGTCCGCGAAGACCACCCGGGGCCGGGTGACCAGCGCGCGGGCCACGGCCACGCGCTGGCCCTGGCCGCCGCTGACCTCGCCGGGGCGCTTGGCGCCGGTGTCCTCGACCTGGAGCCGCTCCATCCAGCCCAGGGCGGTGGCCTCGGCCTCCTTGCGCCTGACCCCGGCCAGGCGCAGCGGCAGCGCGACGTTCTCCACGCAGGTCAGCTCGGGGACGAGCTGACCGAACTGGAAGACGAAGCCGAACTGGCTGCGCCGCAGGGCGCTGCGCTCGGCGTCGCCCAGGGCGGTGAGCTCGCGGCCGTCGTAGGTGACGCTGCCGGAGTCGGGCGCGACGATCCCGGCGAGGCAGTGCAGGAGCGTGGACTTGCCGGAGCCGGAGGGGCCCATGACGGCGACGACCTCGCCGGGGTGGATGGAGAACTCGGCGCCGTCGAGGGCCCTGGTGGTGCCGTAGGCCTTGTGCAGGCCGGTGGCGACGAGGAGGGAGCCGGCGGGGGCCGTCATCGGCGCACCTCCCGGGCGAGCTGGTCCAGGCGGGCGGAGGTGAGTTCGAGCCAGCGCAGGTCGGCCTCCAGGTGGAACAGGGCGTGGTCGCAGACCAGCTGGTCGGCGAGGTCGCCCTTGCGCTTGCGCTGGGTCAGGATGCGCATCAGGCGCAGGTGTTCGGCGCGCTGGGTGTCGAGCAGACCGTTCGCGCTGCGGCCGGTGAGCAGCGCGAGGACCACCTTCGTGTAGAGGGTGGAGTGGAGGTAGGGCTCCGGCTTCTCCGGCTGGGAGAGCCACTGCGCGACGTCGGTGATCCCGGCGTCGGTGATGGCGTAGCGCTTGCGGTCGGGGCCGCCGCCGCTCTCGATCCCGTCGACCTCGACGAGGCCGTTCTTCAGCAGGCGGGACATGGTCGAGTAGACCTGCCCGTAGGCGAGCGGCCGGTCGTGGCCGAAGTTCTCGTCGAAGGCGCGCTTGAGGTCGTAGCCGTGGCGCGGGCCGGCCTCCAGGAGGCCGAGCAGGGTGTGGCCGATGGACATGGCGGCGACTATACACGGGGTGTATACGCACGGTGTATAGAAGGCGGTCGGCGGATTTTCCCGCGGCGGGTGGCGTCGGCGGGCAGGGAGGAACGCCCGGGCGCGGTGGTCGCGCCCGGGCGGAGGGCCGGGGGTGCCGGGGAGCGGCGGTCAGCCGTCGCGGCCGGTGCGGGGGCGGCCGCGGGGCGGGATCGGGGCGGCGCCGCCGGGGAGCCTGCCGGCCTCCGACAGGGCCCGGCGCAGCAGGAACTCGATCTGCGCGTTGGCGCTGCGCAGCTCCTCGCCGGCCCACCGCGCGAGGGCGTCGTAGACCTGCGGGTCGAGCCGGAGCAGCACCTGCTTGCGCGGCTCCCGTCCGGCCCGGGCGGGCTTGGGCTCGGACGGGTCCTGGGCGCCCCTGGACGTCACTGGTACAGGGTGCCCGTGTTGATGACCGGGGTGGCCGCGCGGTCGCCGCACAGGACCACCATCAGGTTGGAGACCATCGAGGCCTTCCGCTCGGGGTCCAGGTCCACGATCTCCTCCTCGGCCAGCCGGGTCAGCGCGAGCTCCACCATGCCCACCGCGCCCTCGACGATCTGCTTGCGGGCCGCCACGACCGCACCGGCCTGCTGGCGCTGGAGCATCGCGGAGGCGATCTCCGGAGCGTACGCGAGGTGGGTGAAGCGGGACTCGATGATCTCCACGCCCGCCGCGTCGACCCGGGTCGCCAGCTCGGCCGCGAGCTTCTCGGTGATCTCCTCGGCGTTGCCGCGCAGCGAGAGCCCGCCCTCCTCGTGCGAGTCGTAGGGGTACTCGATGGCGATGTGCCGGACGGCGGCCTCGGTCTGCGTCTCGACGAACTCCGTGAAGTCCTCGACCTCGAAGACGGCCCGCGCGGTGTCGGCCACCCGCCACACCACGACCGCCGCCAGCTCGATGGGGTTGCCGTAGGCGTCGTTGACCTTCAGGACGGCCGTCTCGTGGTTGCGGACCCGGGTGGAGATCTTCTCCCGCGAGGTCAGCGGGTTGACCCAGCGCAGCCCGTCCGTACGGATCGTCCCCCGGTAGCGGCCGAACAGCTGGACCACGCGGGCCTCGCCCGGGGCCACCGTGTTCAGCCCGCTCATGGCCAGCGCCGAGACCAGCACCACCAGGATGCCGAGGGGGATCAGGGCCGCCTTCGTCGCCGTCGCGGCCACCGTCGCGCCGAGGCCGATCAGGGCGGCGCCGGCCACCGCCCCCACGAGCCCGAGCAGGAGGGCGAGCCCGCCGCCGACGCTGTGCGCGGCGAACTCCCTTACGTCAGCCGGTCGTTCGCCCGTCGCTGAGGCTGTCATGGAATACCCCCGTTTGGTCCGTCGCGTCCGGTCCCGGTCGACTGGAACGCCTAGCAAAGTGATATCACTTTTTGCGATGACCGCAACCCATCCGGCATCGTGAGCGTCGGTTCCATCGGAGTGGGTGCTGATTCTCACGTCCGAATTGACCGGTATTGGTCAGGGTTAGCCAACCTTTGTCACAGCCTGCGGTGTTAGTTTTCTGAGCTGACGTCGGGGGGGTAATCGAGCGGAGCGGGAGCGATGGGCCGAGCAGATGCGCGACGGGCGCAGCAGCAGCGCGGTGGGCGGAAGGCGCCGGCCGGGCGTGCCGCCGGGCGCGCGGGCAAACCCACCGGGAAGAAGAAGCGCGGCGGCATACGCCGTTTCTTCACCTGGAAGACCATCCTCGGGACCTTCCTCGGCGGGATCCTGCTCCTCATAGCCGGAGCCTTCGCCCTCTACTTCTCCGTGGACGAGCCGACCGACCCGAACAAGACGGCGGTCCTGCAGAGCAACACGTTCAAGTGGGCCGACGGGTCGGTCATGACCCGCACCGGTGACATGAACCGCGAGATCGTCTCGATCGACAAGATCCCCGAGGACGTGCGCACGGCCTTCATCGCGATCGAGAACAAGACCTTCTACAAGGACCGCGGCGTCGACTTCATCGGCATCGCCCGCGGCGCGTTCAACACCCTGCGCGGCAAGGGCACGGCCGGCGGCTCGACGATCACCCAGCAGTACGTCAAGAACTACTACCTGACGCAGGACCAGTCGGCCACCCGCAAGCTCCGCGAAATGGTGATCTCCCTCAAGGTCGACCAGCGCATGGAGAAGGACGACATCCTCGTCGGCTACCTCAACACCAACTTCTACGGCCGCGGCGCCTACGGAATCCAGGCCGCCGCCCAGGCCTACTACGGCGTCGACTCCGACAAGCTCACCCTGGAGCAGGGCGCCTACCTGGCCGCCGTCATCCAGGCCCCCAGCCAGTACGACCTCGCGACCGCGGGCCCCAACGGCCGGCGGCTGGTCAACATCCGCTTCAACGCCGTCCTCGACAACATGGTCGAGATGGGCAAGCTGGACAAGGCCAAGCGCGACACCCTGCACCTGCCCGAGCCCATCAAGCCCAAGCCGCGCCCCGGCATGGACGGCCAGAAGGGCTACCTCATCCAGGCCGCCAAGGCGGAGCTGAGCCGCCAGGGCATCAAGGAAGCCGACATCGAGGCCGGCGGCTGGACGATCACCCTCAACATCGACAAGAAGAAGCAGGCGGCGCTGGAGAAGGCCGTCCAGGACGAGCTGGAGTCCAAGCTCGACCGCAAGGACGTCAAGGAACGCCCGGTCGACCAGAACGTCCAGGCCGGCGCCACCTCCGTGGACGCCAAGACCGGCCACATCGTCGCCATGTACGGCGGCGTGGGTCTGGCCGAGAAGTCGGCGAGCAACGCCCTGCGCACCGACTACCAGCCGGGCTCCACCTTCAAGCCGGTCGTGCTGGCCACCGCCCTGGACACCGGGGCCAAGACCCAGGACGGCCGTCCGATCACCCCCAACACCCTCTACGACGGCACCAGCAAGCGCCCCGTGGTCGGCAGCGACACCCCCTTCGCCCCGCAGAACCAGGACGACATCAACTACGGCGACCCGATGCTCACGGTCCAGGAGGCCACCAACTCCTCCGTGAACTCCGTGTACGCCCAGATGTTCGTGGACGCCAAGCCGGAGGTCGTGAAGAAGACCGCGCTCGCCCTCGGCATGAAGGACCGCGAGGGCTGGCCCGCCGACAAGCCGGCCATGTCGCTGGGCACGATGAGCGCCAACACCGTGGAGATGGCCGGGGTCTACGCCACCTTCGGCAACCACGGCAAGAAGGTCACCCCGACCATCGTCAAGAGCGCCGAGCACGTGGACGCCGAGTACAAGCCGGTCAGCCCCATCGGCGGCCAGGTCATCAAGCGCGAGACCGCCGACACCGTCACCAAGGTCCTGACCGGCGTGGTCCAGGACGGCTCCGGCAAGGCCGTGCGGTCCGACGCCTACCAGGCCGCGGGCAAGACCGGCACCACCGAGTCCAACGTGGCCGCCTGGTTCACCGGCTACACCCCGGAGCTCGTCACCGTCGTCGCGATGTTCGGCGAGGACCCCAACTCGCACAAGCAGGTCACCCTGACCGGTACGGCCGGCAAGGGCCGCGCCGGCGGTTCCAGCTTCCCCGCCCAGATCTGGCAGGCCTACACCACGGCCGCGCTCAAGGGCGTCAGCACCGGCGAGTTCGACCTGTCGGACGCCAACATGGGCACCCCGGTCGGCCCGACCCGTACCGCGGTCCCCTCCAGCGGCCCCTCCGGCACCGCCAACCCGTCCCCGTCCAGCTCCGGCACCCACCCGACGGGCAGCCCGGACCCCTCGGGCAGCGGCACCGGCAAGCCGGACCCGAGCCCGCCGACGAAGAACCCGACCCCGCCGACGAAGAACCCGACGCCCCCGACGGGCGACCCGCAGCCGCCGACGAAGAAGCCGACGCCGCCGCCCCTGTTCCCGGACGCACCCCAGCAGTAGGCCGCAGGCCCTCGTCACAGAACACCGCCGCCCCGCAGCGAGAACGCTGCGGGGCGGCGGTGTTCTGTCGCGGGCCGCTTCAGCGGCGCTCGTGCGCCGGCGGCAGCGCCAGCTCGAACCAGACCACCTTGCCGCTGCTCAGCCGGGTCGCGCCCCAGCGCCGCGCCAGGCGGTTGACCAGGAACAGGCCGCGCCCGCCCTCGTCGGTCTCCCGCGCCCGGCGCTGGCGCGGCAGCTGCGGGGAGTCGTCGCCGACCTCGCAGCGCAGCACGTCCGTACGCAGCAGGCGCAGGGTCACGGGCCGTTCGGCGTACCGGACGGCGTTCGTGACCACCTCGCTGACCAGCAGCTCCAGCGAATCGCTCAGCTCCTCCAGCCCCCAGCGGGCCAGGGCGCGCCGGGCGAACCGGCGGGCCCGGCCCGGGGCGGTCTCCTCCGGGTCCAGGAACCAGTACGCCACGTCGCTGGGCGCGATCCCCTCGAAGCGGGCCGCGAGCAGGGCGATGTCGTCGTCCCGGTCGCCCGGGCCGAGCATGTCCAGCACGTCGTCGCAGAGGGCCTCCAGCGGCGGCGAGTGGTCCAGCCCGGTCAGCTGCGCGGTGGTGGCGAGCCGTTCGCGCAGCTGGTCGATGCCCGTCCACACGTCCCGCAGCCGGGACTCCACCAGCCCGTCGGTGTACAGCAGCAGCGTGGCCCCGGCGGGGGCGTCCAGCTCCACGGCCTCGAAGTCCACCCCGCCGACCCCGATGGGGGCGCCCGGCGGGACGCGCAGCACCTCGGCGCGGCCGCCCAGGTGCAGCAGGACCGGCGGCGGGTGGCCGGCGTTGGCGATGGTGATCCGGTGCGAGACGGGGTCGTAGACCGCGTACAGGCAGGTGGCCATCCGGTCGGAGCCCAGCCGCTGGGCCTGCTCGTCCAGGTGGTGCAGCACCTCGGCCGGGGGCAGGTCCAGCTGGGCCAGGGTCTGCGCGGTGGTGCGCAACTGGCCCATGATCGCCGCGGAGGTCATGGAGTGGCCCATGACGTCGCCGACGACCAGCGCGACCCGGCTGCCGGGCAGCGGTATGGCGTCGTACCAGTCGCCGCCCACCCGGGCCGTCTCGGCGGCGGGCAGGTAGCGCGAGGCCAGCCGGACCCCGGTGGGCTGCGGCAGGCCGTCGGGCAGCATCGT
This sequence comes from Streptomyces katrae, assembly GCF_002028425.1. Classification (GTDB taxonomy): domain Bacteria; phylum Actinomycetota; class Actinomycetes; order Streptomycetales; family Streptomycetaceae; genus Streptomyces; species Streptomyces katrae_A. Next base: position 4,974,119 of record NZ_CP020042.1, read on the forward strand.
GCGCTGGAGCTCGTCGGCGATGTAGGCCTCGCGCCCGTAGAGCACGGCTTTGTCGATGCCGAGCGCGGTGTGCGTCGCCAGCTGGGCCGCCACGAGCAGGTCGTTCGTCTCGAACGCGTCCCGGTCCGGGGTGCGCAGGAACACCGCCGCGCCGATCACCCGGCGGCGGCCGCGCAGCGGGGCCAGGATGGCCCGCTGCCCGCGCGGCACCGGATGGTCGGCGCCCAGCAGCTCGGGCAGCGCGTCCCGGGCGCCGGGGGCCGACCCGAACACGGGCCGCACCCCGCGCAGCACCTCGGCGAGGGCCCCGCCGGGCCGGATCTCGCACAGCTCCGCCGCGGGCAGGTCGCCCTGCGGGCCGACCAGCGGCAGCTGGCTGAAGTCGAGTTCGCCGGCGCCCCCCGCGGCTCCGGCGGCCTCGCCGCCGTCGGCCAGGGCCAGGTCGTCGATCGGCCGGAGCCGGTCGGTGCGGCGCAGCCTTAAAACGACCGGGCCGGCGGGCCGCTCGTCGCCGACGGGCAGCGGGTCGCGCAGGTAGACGAGGATCGCGTCGGAGAAGGTCGGCACGGTCGCCCGGCACAGGCCGAGGACGATCTCGTCGAGGTCGATGCCCCGGGCGATCCGGCGCGTGGCGGCGCCGACGAACCGCAGCCGGTCGCCCTCGCGCCGGGCCACGCCGGCCTCGGCGGAACCGGTGCCCGGGCCGCCCGCGCCCGGTACCGCCCGCGCCCCGGCCGCCGCCCCGGCGGCCTCCTCGTCCCGGCCCGCGTTGCGGGCGGCCTCGCCGTCACGGGTCCGCGCGGCCCCGGCGCCGGAGTCCGCCGGGCCGTGGCCGGAGGAGCCGTCGACGGCGGTGCCGCGCGGGCGCGGGAAATCGGCATGCGTGCGTACGGCCTCGGCGGCCGCGATGGGGGCCTTGCCGTGGCCGAGCTCGTCCGTACCTCCGCCGGGGGCGACGGTGGGCTGCGGGCCCTCCTGGGAGGTGGGGTACTCCGTCACGCGTGGAATTCCGTCCGTTTGCGCTCGATGTGCGCTGCACTCAACTCGGTCAGTCGCGGTATACCCGCTCAGCGGCGGGGGCACCACCACCCCCGGGTTCCGCGTCCCGCTCGTTACCTTTCTTTCCGCGTCGACCTCCGGTCAAGTCCCGGTCGCCGCAGGTCATTTACGGGTACGGGACCAGGAGGGCCCCCCGCGCGCGACCGGCGGAGGACGATCCTACGGTTGAACCCCGGGGGCGCATCAAGGGTCTCATGACGTCATATGCGCCGGGGTGCGGTCCCAGTCCTCGGGCAGAACCGGAACCTCCCAGGCCGGATCGGGCCTCCAGTTCTCCCAGCCGTCACCGAACGGCGGCCCCCAGGCCTTGACGACCTCCAGTGCCGCGCGGCCCGCCTCCTCCACCCGCGCGGCCTGCCCGGCGTCGATCAGCCCGATCCGCCGCGCCTGCGCGAACTCGTCCTCGTCCCGCCACTTCCAGCTGCGGTCGGGGTAGACGGAGATGTCGAGGAAGTGGTCCACCGAGTCCAGCCCGCCCGACCAGCGGGTGCGCGGCTCCTCCAGGTTCACGTACCAGTTCTTGAACAGCCAGCCGTGGTCCCAGAACAGCCACACCGACCAGGGCTCCGCGGGCCGGGCCAGCTTGAGCACCCCGGCGCCGAACCAGCGCGCCCGCACGGTGGTGCGCGGCGCCGTGTAGCGGGTGGCGAGGGGCTCCTCGTGCACCGGGGTGCCGTCGGCGAGTACGGGCTTGACGCATTCGGTGCCGGGCGCCATCCACACCGCGAGCAGCTCGTCGGTGTCCTGGACGACGGTCACCGGGCGGGCGATGTGGAACCGCCCGCCGGGTCCGGGGCCGTGGTCGCGGTAGCGCCAGAGGATCTGCGCCCCGGGTGCCCAGTGCGCAGCGTGCGTCCCGCCCGGCGCGGCGGGGTCCGCCGCGCCGGTGCCGGGCCTGGAAGTACCTGTCATGCGCAGATCTTAGGGCGGCTCCCCTCGGGGATGCTGCGGTGCAGGTCACGGTGGGGATCCCCGCAGCGGTGGCCGGGCGGGCGGCCGGGGTCGCGAACGACCGGATCCGGTCCCCTCTCCGGGGTCGACCGGGGGCGGTTCAGGGGCGGGTCATCCGCAGGACGTCCAGCGCCTCGTCGAGCTGCCGGAGCGTCAGCGCGCCCCGGTCGACGTAGCCGGACTCCAGCACCACCTCGCGGATGGTCTTGCGTTCCGCGAGCGAGCGCTTGGCGACCTTGGCCGCCTCCTCGTACCCGATGTAGCGGTTGAGCGGGGTCACCACCGAGGGGGAGGACTCGGCGTACTCCCTGGCCCGTTCGGCGTTGGCGGTGATCCCGTCCACGGTGCGGTCGGCCAGCAGGCGGCTGCCGTTCGCCAGCAGGCGGATGGATTCGAGGAGGTTGCGGGCCATCACGGGGAGCATCACGTTGAGCTCGAAGTTCCCGGAGGCGCCCGCCACGGCGACCGCCGTGTCGTTGCCGGTCACCTGTGCGGCGATCATCAGCAGGGCTTCGGGCACGACCGGGTTGACCTTCCCGGGCATGATCGAGGAGCCCGGCTGGAGGTCCGGCAGATTGATTTCGGCCAATCCGGTGCGCGGTCCGGAGGCCATCCAGCGCAGATCGTTGCAGATCTTGGTGAGCGAGACCGCGATCGTGCGGAGCATCCCCGAGGTCTCCACCAGCGCGTCGCGCGCCCCCTGGGCCTCGAAGTGGTTGCGGGCCTCGGTCAGCGGCAGCCCGGTGGCCCGCGCCACCTCGGCGATCACGGCGGCCGAGAACCCCGGCGGGGTGTTGATCCCGGTGCCGACGGCCGTACCGCCCAGCGGCAGCTCGGCCAGCCTCGGCAGGACGGCCTCCAGGCGCTCGATCCCGTAGCGGATCTGGGCCGCGTACCCGCCGAACTCCTGGCCCAGGGTGACGGGGGTGGCGTCCATCAGGTGCGTGCGCCCGGACTTGACCACCTCGGCGAAGGCGGCGGCCTTGCGCTCCAGGGCCAGTTCCAGGTGGCGCAGGGCCGGCACCAGGTCGTGGGTGACGGCGGCGGTGGCGGCGATGTGGATGGACGAGGGGAACACGTCGTTGGAGCTCTGCGAGGCGTTGACGTGGTCGTTGGGGTGGACCTCGCGCCCGAGCCGCTCGGTGGCCAGGGTGGCGATCACCTCGTTGGTGTTCATGTTGGACGAGGTGCCGGAGCCGGTCTGGAAGACGTCGACGGGGAAGTGCTCGTCCCAGCGGCCCTCGGCGACCTCGGCCGCCGCGGACCGCACGGCCGCGGCGGTCTCCTCGTCCAGGACCCCGAGCTCCGCGTTGACCAGGGCGGCGGCCGCCTTGATCCGGGCCAGGGCCTCGATGTGGGCGCGTTCGAGGCGCTGCCCGGAGAGCGGGAAGTTCTCCACCGCGCGCTGGGTCTGGGCGCGCCACTTGGCGTCGGCGGGCACCCGTACCTCACCCATGGAGTCGTGCTCGGTCCGGTACGCCGTGGACTTCTGATCATCGGTCATCTTCACATCCTCCTCAGAAAGTTGAGCAATTGTCTTGTTCGGACTGTTCCCATCTCCCCTACCGGCCAGTAAATACCGGGGGTAACACCGCTATCGGGGAGGCAGTACATGGCTCGTTCGCATGCGAAACCCAGGCTCAGATCTACATTCGCCGCGGTCGCGGCGGCCCTGGCCGCCCTCGGGGGCGTCACCGCCATCACCCCCATGGCCGAAGCGGCCCCCGCCGCATCCGGCTCGATCACACCCCTGTCACCGGAACTCGAAGCCATCCGCGCCGCCGAGGCCACCAAGATCTACGGCGACCCGGCGATCCGCCCCCTCGCCGAACGCAAGACCGGGCTCATCTCCCTCGGCGACAGCGAGATCTCCGGCGAGGGCACGGGCAACTACGACCCCGCCACCAACACCTCCGCCAACCAGTGCCACCGCTCGCCCGACTCGGCGATCCACCGCACGGGCATCCCGGCCGACCTCACCTTCAACGTCGCCTGCTCCGGCGGATACACCGGCAACATCCGCATCGGCGGCAGCAAGCAGTACGCCGACGAACTGGTGCAGAGCGACAACCTGGCCATCAAGGCCCGCAACACGAAGATCAAGATGGTGGTCCTGGTCGCCGGCGCCAACGACGACCTCCAGTTCGGCCCCGTCATGACCGACTGCGTCACCCGCTGGGTCCTCAGCCAGGGCACCTGCGAACCCAAGTACGGCCCGGGCTGGCAGGCCCGCGTCGACGGACTGGTGCCCAAGGTCGAGGCCACCATCGGCGACCTCAAGACGGTCATGCGCGACGCCGGCTACGCCGACTCCGACTACAAGCTCGTCGTCATGGGCTACCCCAGCCCCATCGGCCCCGACTTCTACGACAACCCGAGCTTCCCCGGCAAGCTCCCCGGCGGCTGCGCCGGCTACGACTCCGACGCCGCATGGGGCCGCAACTACGCCGTCCCCGCCTTCGAGAAGGGCATGCGCACCGCCGCCCTCGCCGCCGGCGCCACCTACCTGGACAACTCGCGGCTCTTCCACGGCCACGAGGTCTGCATGGAGGACACCTGGGCCCGCGGCCTCTACCTCGACCTCGGCGACCACTTCCCCTGGGACGAGAACACCGCCCGCCAGTCCTTCCACCCCAACTACCGGGGCCACGGCGCCTTCGCCTCCTGCCTCACCCAGCTCTACGACTCCGGCCTGCGCGAAGCCTCCTGCGCCGACCCCGCCAGCACCGGCACCCCCGTCCTCCAGCCCGGCGCCTGGGACGACCTCTACACACCTCTGAAGAACGAGGCCACCGGCAACTGCCTCGACTCCTTCGGCGGCTCCAGCGCGAACAACACCAAGGTGGTCGGCTGGGACTGCCACGGCGGCCGCAACCAGGGCTGGTGGTACGACACCGCCAACAAGTCCGTCCACGTCGAACTCAGCCAGGACCGCTGCCTCGACGTCCCCGGCGGCACCTACACGGCCGGCACCGGCCTGATCCTCTGGAACTGCCACGGCGGCGCCAACCAGCAGTTCGTCCGCGACGGCGCCACCCTGCACCCCGCCGCCGCCCCCGCCCTGTGCCTGACCGTCGCCGCCGCCCACGAGCAGCTGCGCCTGCAGACCTGCAACGGCTCGGCCGGCCAGCGCTTCGCGTAGACCCCCGCAACCCCGACCCGCCCTCCAGCGGCTTTGGCCGCGGTTTGGAGAACTTCTGGAGCGGCTCGGCAGCATGGAACGCGTCCCACCCCCACCCACCCTCCGAAGGAGGTGCTTCGAGATGAAGAAGATCCAGATCCGCAAGGCCGGTCCGGTCCGCCTGACCTCTTCCGCGTGCTCGCACTACCCGAGCCCCGCGTAACCGCACCCCGGGCGCGTTCGAGCAAGGGGCGTCCCCAGGCACACCGGGGGCGCCCCACCGGTCCGGGCCCGGCCCACGAGAGACGGAGCCCCCGCCATGGCGGAGCCAGGCCACACCAGCACGGACGACACCCCACTGGCGCTGCATCCGCTGGTCTACCTCCAGGACGGCGACGAGGTCACCATCGGACGCCGCGACACCGAGTCCTACGCGATCTTCCCGCCCGACGGCGCCGCACTCGTCCGCCGGCTCCAGGAGGGCGCCACCCCCGCACAGGCCGCGGACTGGTACGAGGCCGAGTACGGCGAGCGCGCCGACGTCGCCGACGTGGTCGAGGCCCTGCACGAGCTCGGGTTCGTCCGCGCCGAGGGAGAGCCGGAACCGGTCGCCGCACCCGTGCGCTGGCAGCGGCTCGGCAAGGCCGCCTTCTCCCCGGCCGCCTGGACCGCGTACGCACTCCTCGTCGCCTGGGCGGCCGTCAGCGTCGTCCGCGACCCCGGCCTCCTCCCGACCCCCGGCGACCTCGTCTTCAGCCACTACTACGCGGTGATCACCCTCGTCCTGTTCGTGGTGGCCGTACCGCTCATCGCCGTGCACGAGATCTTCCACGCCCTCGCCGGCCGCCGCCTGGGCATCCGCTCGCGCACCAGGATGTCGTACCGCTTCTACTTCCTCGTCGTGGAGACCTCCCTGGACGGCCTCGCCGGGGTGGAGCGCCGCAAGCGCTACCTGCCGATCCTCGCCGGGATGGTCGCCGACGTCGTCCTGATCGCCCTCGCCGTCATCACGGCCGGCCTCACGCACGGACTGACCGGCCGCATCTGCCTGGCGGTCGCCTTCACCACCTTCATCCGGCTGCTCTGGCAGTTCTTCCTCTACCTGCGCACCGACATCTACGTCCTCATCACCACCGTGCTCGGCTGCGTCGACCTGCACACCACGGCCGTGCGCATGCTCGCCAACCGGGTCAACCGGCTGCTCGGACGCACCGACCGGCTCACCGACGAGTCCCTGTGGCACCCCGTCGACCGGCGGGCCGCCCGCTGGTACTCCTGGCTGCTGCCCATCGGCTACGCCGTCAGCCTGACCACCTTCCTGTGGGGCGTAGGACCCGTCTTCCTCGCCATGACCTCGGCCTCGCTCGACCGCTTCGGCACCGGCCACTCGACCTGGGTCCAGCTGACCGACGCGGCCGTCTTCCTCGTCCTGACCTTCGGCCAGATCGCCTTCGCCCTCTGGCTCGCCGCCAGGGAGCGCCTGCGCAGCCGGCGGGCCCGGCTCCACCACGTCATCGCCTGACGGGACCACCCCCGGCGGGCCTCTTCCGAAAGGCGGGCCCATGACCGGGCACCACTGGATCTCCGCACCCCACCGCCCCGCACGCGCCGCCCTGCTGGCAGGCCTCGACCTGCCGCCGCTCCTGGCCGCCGTCGACGCGCACCGCCGCCTGCGCGGCCCGTACACCGCGGCCGGAACGCTGCTGCGGCTCCTGGCCCCCGCGGCGCTGGAACGGCGGCCCGCCCTGGCCGCCCGCCACTACATCGAACTCCAGGAGAGCACCCCCGAGCTGGCCCCGCTCGTACCGCCGGTCACCCACCACATCGAGGAGCAGTCCACGGCCGGCGAGGTCAGCCGCTACCCGGCCCGCCTGCACTCCCTGCGCGTGGCCCACGGCATCGTCGACTTCCTGCTCGCCGCCCTCACCGACGCCGGCGAGGGCCCGCGCACCCTCGTCGTGGAGAACGTGCAGCACGCCGACGTCACCGACCAGGAGTTCCTGGCCGCCGCCCTGCGCCGGATCCCGCCCGGACTGCTCACCCTCGTCCTGTGCACCGGCACGGCCGAACTCCTCGACCCGCCCGGCTTCCCCTCCCTCTCCCTGCCGGCCGCCCTCGCCGCCCACACCACCCGGGCCGCCGCCCCCGACGCGCCCCCCGCCCCGGCCGCCGACACCGGCCCCGAGGCGGTACGCCGCTACGTGGACGGCGACTGCACCGACGACGACCCCGCCCTCGCCGCCGCGTACGAGGCCCTGCCCGCGGCGGAGCGCGCCGCCCTCCACGACGCCCGCGCCGCCGAGCTCGCCGCCCGCGCCGAGGAGGCCGAGCCCTCCCTGCGGCTGGGCGCCCTCCCCTTCCACCTGGTGCGGGGCAGCGACCCCGGCGGAGCCGGCGTCGAGGCCCTGCGCACGGCCATGCTCCGCTGCAAGTACCTGGGCTTCTACCACCTCGCCGCCGAACTCGGCGACGAGGGACGTCGGCTGACGGACCCGCAGCGACGCCCCGACCTGTGGTGGATCTTCATCCGCGAATCCGGGGTCTGCCTCGCCGCGGCCGGACGCCCCGACGAGTCGGCCGTCCTCCAGGAAGAGGCCCGGACGGCCACCCAGAGCCCCGCGCACCACATGAAGCTCGCCTACGAGATCGGCATGCTCTACGCCCGCCACTACCCCGAGGAGCGGCGCGACCCCCGCCGGGCCCGGGCCTGGGTCAACACCGCCATCTCCATCGCGGACCTGCTCCCCGACCCCAAGGAACGCGCCTTCTACTCCGTCTTCAACCGCAACGGCCTCGCCCTCGTCGAGGTCCGCGACGGCCGCCCGGACGAGGCGCTGCGCCTGCTGGACCAGGGCATCGAGCGCCTGAACCGGGAACTCGGACTCGGCGAGCGCACCTGGCACCAGGTCGGCCTCCGCTACAACCGCGCCCAGGTCAACAGCATGGCGGGCCGGCTGGAGGCGGCCCTGGAGGACTACGGCGAGATCATGGACGCCGACGACGACTTCGCCGACCACTACTTCAACCGCGGCAACATCCTGCGCAAACTGGGCCGCCTGGACGAGGCCATCGCCGACTACGAGCGGGCCCTGTCCCTGGAAGCCCCGTTCCCCGAGGCGTACTACAACCGGGGCGACGCCCGCCTGGAACTCGGCGACACCGACGGCGCCCTCGCCGACTTCGCCCGCACCCTGGAGCTCGACCCGGACAACCGGGAGGCCCTCCTCGCCCGGGCCGGCCTGCTCGCCGAGCTCGGCGACCCCGAGGCGGCCCTGGCGGACGTGGCCGCCGGGCTGGCCCTGGCCCCCGACCACGCCCACCTGCTCTGCCTGCGCGGACGCCTGCTCGCGGAGGCGGACCGCACCAAGGAGGCGGCCGAGGCCGTCGACGCGGCGCTCGCCAGCGACCCCGGGCTGGCCGAGGCCTGGGCGATCAAGGGCGAACTGGCCTACGGAGAGGGCGATCTGGGGGCGGCCGTGGCCGATTTCGACCGGGCGGTGGCGCTGGCCGACCGGCCCGAGTTCCGCTTCAACCGGGCCGTGGTCCACGAGACCGCCGGCCGGTTCGCCCGGGCCGCCGAGGACTTCGACGCCGTGTACGCGGCCACCGGCGACCCCGACGCGGTCGAACGCCGCGACGCCTGCCGGCGCGCCGCCGAGCGCAGCGCCGTCTGAGCCGGAGCGCGGCGGATGAGCGTGCGGCAGCGGGAGCAGGGCCTGGAGCGGGGCCGGGAACAGGAGCGGAGCCGGGACGCGGGCCGGGACGCGAGCTGGGACGCGGGACGGGAGGCGGCCCCCGGGCGGGGCCGGGAGCGGCGGGGGAGCGGGGAAGCCGGCCCGGCCGACCCCGTGGCCCGGTTCACCGAGGCCATGGCCCGCCTGGTCTCCGGGGTGGCGGTGGTCAGCGCGCGGCGGGCCGACGGCAGCCCGTGCGGGCTCCTCGTCTCCTCCGTCAGCTCCTACAGCGTGGCCCCGCCGTCCGTCATGCTGGCCCTCTCGCGCGACTCGCGTACCTACCGGGCCATGGAGGCCCGCGTGGGCACCCCCTTCGGGGTGCACCTGCTGGGCTCCGCCGACGAGGCCCTGGCCAGGGTGTTCGCGGGGCGCGGGGAGGACAAGTTCGCGGGCGTGGCCTGGGACTGGGACGAGGGCAGGCCCCGCATCGCGGGCGTCCCGGTCTACCTGGGGTGCCGGGCCGCCGCCGTGTTCCCGCACGGGGACCACGTGGTCCTGCTGGGCGAGGTGGCCGACTGCACCGTCCGGGACGCCACCCCGCTCGTCCACTACCGCCGCCGCCTGGACTGGCACCTGGCGTAGGGGGACCGTGCTGCCTGGCCCGGGCGGCGGGCAGGCCGGGTCCGGGACGGGCCGTGGCGGTGCCGCCCGTTGGTCTCGGGCGGCACCGGGGGAACGGTGATGCCCCAGGAGCCGCGGTCCCGCGGACCGGGCGCCCGCTGGGCCGGGCGGGGGCGCGCCGGTCCTGCGGCGCGGGGGACCGGGGAAGGCGGTGCCCCCCTCCGGGAAGCGGCGGGTCAGCGGCCGGCCGGCTGGAGGAGTAGGGGTCTGCGACATCGGCCGTGCTCGGGGCCCGTCGGGCGTAAGCCGCCCAGCAGCGCCCGCTGGACCGCCTGGAGCCCCGGCCCCGGCTCGATCCCGACGTCCTGGACGACCACCCGCCGGACCCGGGCGTACGCGTCCAGGGCCTCGGCCCGCCGTCCCGAACCGGCCAGGGCCAGCATCAGCTGCTCGTGGAACTCCTCCCGCAGCGGATGGCGGGCGCACAGTTCCGCCAGCTCGGCGATCACCTCCCGGGACCGGCCCGCGCAGATGTCGGCACCGATCCGGTCCTGGACCAGCGCGAGCCGCTCCTCCTCCAGCCGCACCGCGTAGTACGCCGGCAGGCGCGCGGGCCCCAGATCGGCCAGCGGCCGCCCGCGCCACATCGCGAGGGCCGCCGAGAACGCCGCGCTCGCCGCGGCGCAGTCACCTGCCGTCCGCAAACCCCGCCCCAGCGCGGCCCGGGCCCGGGAGCGGTCCAGGTCCAGCTCGCCGGGCTCCACGTGCAGCACGTAGCCGGAGCCGGCCGTCCGCAGCAGCGGGTGGTGGCGGGGGTCGCCCCCGGCGCGGCCGTGCCCCGGGTCCAGCGTCCGGCGCAGCCCGGACACGTACATCTGGAGGGTCGCCTGGGCGCAGCGGGGCGGATGCCCGTCCCACAACTCCTCGATCAGCATGTCCGCGCACGCCAGCCGGTTGGCGTGCAGCAGCAGGATCGCCAGCAGCGCGCGGCGCTTGAGCTGGCTGGGCGTGCACACCGCACCCGAGCGGCGCACCTCCAGCGGGCCGAGGACGAGGTAACTCGGCTCGCCCTCCTCGCCGCCGCCGGTGCCGCTGTCGCCGCCGGGTCTGGCACCGGGTCTGCCGCCGGTGCCGTCGTCCGGTCTGCCGCCGGAGCCGTCGTCGGGGGCGTCGCCGCCGGCGGAACGTTCATCGTGCTGTCCTGCGGCCATGCCCCAGTCACCCTCGCCCGCGCCACGGCGCCGGTGGGCGCCTGTCCGTCGTCGGCCAACGGCATGCCCCCGGCGGATATACCGCCCCGCACGCCACGGCATACGTTCGAGCCTCGCGGGCTGCCTGTCACGGGTGCGAACCAGCCAATGACACACCGTCACACGGCGGGCTGCCGGCCCCCGTCCGCCCCCGCCGCGACCGCCCGGGCGCCGAGCTGCTCGCGCACCGCGCGGGGCCGGTTGGTGATGATCGTCTCCACCCCGAGCCGTACGCACAGCTCCACGTCCTCGGGCTCGTCCACGGTCCACACCCGCACCCGCAGCCCCTTGGCCCTCAGCCGTCCCACCAGCCCCGGATCCCGGCGCACGAGGTCGATCCCCGGACCGGCGTGCCCGGCGAACGGCGGCCGCGGGGCGCGCAGCTGCCGCTCGATCAGGTAGACGGACGGCAGCCCGGGCGCCAGCCGGTGCAGCCGGGTCAGCGCGTTGCGGGAGAAGCTCATCACCTCGACCCGGCCGTCGGAGCCGTCGGCGAGCCCGTACTCCTTCAGCATCCGCACCAGCTCGGCCTCCAGCCGGCCGCCGGCCCGGGTGGGGTGCTTGGTCTCCACGGCCAGCCCCACCGGCCGGTCCGCCGCCAGGGCCTCCTTCAGCAGGTCCTCGAAGAGCAGCACCCGCGCCCCCCGGTGCTCCGCGCCCTTCCAGCCGCCGAAGTCGAACGCGGCCAGCTGCTCGTACGTCAGCTCGGAGACCACCCCGCGCCCGTCGGAGGTCCGCTCCACCGTCCGGTCGTGCACGCACACCAGCCGCCCGTCCGCGCTCAGCCGCACGTCGCACTCCAGGGCGTCGGCCCCGTCGGCGATGGCCCGCCGGTAGGCCTCGATGGTGTGCTCGGGGAACTCGTGGGAGGCCCCGCGGTGCGCGACCACGCGGATCGCGCGGGCGGAGCCGGGGGAGGGGGTCGTCGGTGCCATGCGGGAATCCTTGCGAACCGGGGTGAACGGCCGGGTGCGGGCCTGTGACCCCGACGTTAACCCGGCCACCGGCCGCTCACCGCCCGGGCCCGCGTCACGGCTTCGCGGGACGCGCCCCCGGCGGGGCGTCTGCCCCTGGGCCGACATGCGCGAGGGCCCCTCCCCCGTCCGGGGGAGGGGCCCTCGCCACCACGGGCTACAGCCCCGGGCCGCGCACCGGGATGTGGGTGAACGTCGGCTCCGGGGCCGGGTTCTGGAAGAAGTCGTTGCCCTTGTCGTCCACGACGATGAAGGCCGGGAAGTCCTCGACCTCGATCTTCCAGACCGCCTCCATGCCCAGCTCCTCGTACTCCAGGACCTCGACCTTCTTGATGCAGTCCTGTGCCAGGCGCGCCGCCGGGCCGCCGATCGAGCCGAGGTAGAAGCCGCCGTGCGCGCCGCACGCGTCGGTCACCTGCTGCGAGCGGTTGCCCTTGGCGAGCATCACCTTGGAGCCGCCCGCCGCCTGGAACTGCTCGACGTAGGAGTCCATGCGTCCGGCCGTGGTCGGGCCGAAGGAGCCGGAGGCGTAGCCCTCGGGGGTCTTGGCCGGGCCCGCGTAGTACACCGGGTGGTCCTTGAGGTACTGCGGCATGCCCTCGCCCGCGTCCAGCCGCTCCTTGATCTTGGCGTGCGCGATGTCGCGGGCCACGACCAGGGGTCCGGTCAGGCTGAGGCGGGTCTTGACCGGGTGCTTGGTCAGCGTCGCCAGGATCTCGTCCATCGGCTGGTTCAGGTCGATGCGGACCACGTCGGCCGTCTCGTCCAGGTGCGCGTCCGTGGTCTCCGGCAGGAAGCGCGCCGGGTCGGTCTCCAACTGCTCCAGGAAGACGCCCTCGGCGGTGATCTTCGCGACGGCCTGGCGGTCGGCGGAGCAGGACACCGCGATGGCGACCGGGAGGGAGGCGCCGTGGCGGGGCAGGCGCACCACGCGGACGTCGTGGCAGAAGTACTTGCCGCCGAACTGGGCGCCGATGCCGATCTTCTGCGTCAGCTCGAAGACCTGCTGCTCCAGGGCCTCGTCGCGGAAGCCGTGGCCCAGCGCGGAACCCTCGCGGGGGAGCTCGTCCAGGTAGTGCGCGGAGGCGTACTTGGCGGTCTTCAGCGCGTGCTCGGCGGAGGTGCCGCCGACGACGATCGCCAGGTGGTACGGCGGGCAGGCCGCCGTGCCGAGCGAACGGATCTTCTCCTCCAGGAACTTCATCATGGAGGCCTCGTTGAGGACCGCCTTGGTCTCCTGGTAGAGGAAGGACTTGTTGGCCGAGCCGCCGCCCTTGGCCATGAAGAGGAACTTGTACGCGCCGCCGTCGGTCGCGTAGAGCTCGATCTGCGCGGGCAGGTTCGAGCCGGTGTTCTTCTCCTCCCACATGGTCAGCGGGGCCATCTGCGAGTAGCGCAGGTTCAGCCGGGTGTAGGCGTCGTAGATGCCGCGCGAGAGGGCTTCCTCGTCGCCGCCCTGGGTCAGGACGTTCTGGCCGCGCTTGCCCATGACGATCGCCGTGCCCGTGTCCTGGCACATCGGCAGCACGCCGGCCGCGGCGATGTTGGCGTTCTTCAGCAGGTCGAGGGCGACGAACTTGTCGTTCGCGCTCGCCTCCGGGTCGTCGATGATGCGGCGCAGCTGGGCCAGGTGCGCGGGGCGCAGGAAGTGCTGGATGTCGTGGATGGCCTCCTCGGCGAGCTTGCGCAGCGCCTCCGGCTCGACCTTGAGGAACGTACGGCCGTCGGCCTCGAAGGTCGAGACGCCCTCGGAGGTCACCAGCCGGTAGGGGGTGGTGTCCTCGCCCAAGGGCAGCAGGTCGGTGTACGCGAACTCCGGCATGTGGCCAATCCTCACTCGGCAGACAGCGCTGGCGTCCGTTTTGGCAGCGCGGCTAACCAGCGTAGAACCTCCCCGCTCGGGCGTGTCTGTGAGGTAGGGCTCACCCATCGCTATCGCGATCTATCGTGTCTCGCTATGCTGGCCGACGTGGACATGGAAAAGCACCCCGCAGACGCCGCCGGCCCCGGCCCCGCTCCCGCGCCGCCCGCCGCTCCGGCCCCCGCCGCACCGGCCGCCGGCGGGCTGCGCGCCTCCGACGCCGACCGGGACCGGATCGCACAGGTCCTCTCCGACGCGCTCGCGGAGGGCCGGCTGAGCGCCGAGGAGCACTCCGAGCGCCTCGACACCCTCTACGCGGCCAAGACGGTGGGGGAGCTGGAGGTGCTCGTACGGGACCTCCCCGCCGGAGCCGCCGCCCACCCCGCCGCCCACTCCGCCCACCCCGCAGCCCCCGCGGGGACCGGCCCGGTGGAGTCCGTGGTGGCCGTGTGCAGCAGCTCCACCCGCAAGGGCCGCTGGCGCCCGGGCCCGCACACCCGCGCGGTCTCCGTCCTGGGGGACATCACCATCGACCTCACCGAGGCGGTGTTCGAGCAGCAGGTCACCGAGTTCAACGTGGTCGCGGTCCTCGGCAACGTCGAGGTCCTGGTCCCGGAGAACGTCACCCTGCGCGGCTACGGCAGCGGGCTCCTCGGCAACTTCGAGGTGCACGGCGGGGGCGTGGCCGCCGACCCGCAGGCGCCGGTCGTGATCGTCCGCGGCCTCGCCGTGCTCGGCAACATCGAGGCCCGGCCCAAGCTCGGCGCCCGCCTCGTCGACCTCGCCGACAAGCTGCGCAAGCGGCTCGGCTGAGCGCGCCGCCGGTGGACGGGTTTCGGACGAACCGCGTCCGGCCCGCCGTCACCGGTGCATAGGGGCACGCGCAGCGGGTAGGGACAGGTGCATCGTCTCTCGCTCGCGTACCCGTCGTCAGGAGTAGACCGTGCCGCATCCGCCGCATCAGTCCCTGCAGGCAGCCGCCGTCCAGAGCCTTCTCACGCGCCCGGCCGCCGTGCCGAAGCCGCGGGTGCCGGCGAGGGAAGAGGGGGACGGGCCCTGGCACACGGAGGCGGTGTGCCGCAGGGACGAGGCGGGTCTGTTCTTCGCACCGTCCAAGGAGCCGACCGCGGCCCGGCTGGCCCGCGAGGAGGCGGCCAAGCGGGTCTGCGCCCGCTGTCCGGTGATGGTCGCCTGCCGGGAGCACGCGCTGCTCCAGCCCGAGCCGTACGGGGTCTGGGGCGGGCTGACCGCCGCCGAGCGGCGGGTGGTGCTGGGCCGCAGGCGGCGCCGCGCCGCCGAACTGCTGCCGGGCGCGCCCGGACCGGTCGCCGCCGCGGGCTGAGCCGCGGGCCGTGCAGGCCGTAGGAGACGACGAAGGGGTGTCCGGCGGATCAGGGCCGGACAGCCCGCGCCGCCGGGCGTCCCGGGCCCGGCCCTGATCCGCCGGACACCACTGCTGACACGACTGAGGGGCGGTCCCCCCGCACGGGGACCGCCCCTCAGTGGTGCCGTCACCGGCGGTGTTGGCTCCTACTGGGCGCGGCCCAGGGAGATGCCGCTGTAGGCGCGCAGCTTCGACAGGCGGTGCGTGGAGTCGATCTGGCGGATCGTGCCCGACTTCGAGCGCATGACCAGCGAGGAGGTGGTCGCGGTCTCCGAGCGGTAGTGGACGCCGCGCAGCAGCTCGCCGTCCGTGATGCCGGTGGCGACGAAGAAGACGTTCTCGCCGGACACCAGGTCGTTGGTGGTCAGGACGCGGTCGAGGTCGTGGCCCGCGTCGATGGCCTTCTGGCGTTCGGCCTCGTCCTTGGGCCAGAGCTTGCCCTGGATGGTGCCGCCGAGGCACTTTATGGCGCACGCCGAGATGATGCCCTCGGGCGTGCCGCCGATGCCCATGAGCAGGTCCACGCCGGTGCCCTCGCGCACCGCCATGACCGAGCCGGCGACGTCGCCGTCGGAGATGAACTTGATCCGGGCGCCGGTCTCGCGGATCTCCTTGACGATGCCCTCGTGGCGGGGGCGGTCCAGGATGACGACGGTGACGTCCTCGGGGGCGATGCTCTTGGCCTTGGCGACCCGGCGGATGTTGACCGAGACGGGGGCGTTGATGTCGACGAAGTCGGCGGCCTCCGGACCGGTGACGAGCTTGTCCATGTAGAACACGGCGGACGGGTCGAACATGGTGCCGCGGTCGGCGGCGGCCAGTACGGCGATGGCGTTCGGCATGCCCTTGGCGTTCAGGGTGGTGCCGTCGATCGGGTCCACGGCGATGTCGACCTCGGCGCCGGTGCCGTCACCGACGTGCTCGCCGTTGAAGAGCATCGGGGCTTCGTCCTTCTCCCCTTCGCCGATGACGACGACGCCGTTCATCGAGACGGTGGAGATCAGGGTCCGCATCGCGTTGACCGCGGCGCCGTCGGCGCCGATCTTGTCGCCACGGCCGACCCACCGGCCCGCGGCGAGCGCCGCAGCCTCGGTGACCCGGACGAGTTCGAGTGCGAGGTTGCGGTCGGGCGAGTCGGGGGCTACTTCGAGCTGGGGCGGCAGGTTGTGCTCGGTCATCGGAGCGCACCTTTCTGTACGACGACGGCCGGGAGTGTGAGGGTGCTGGAACTCTATCGGTTCGTCGACATATTGAGCAGAGCGGGTCACTTATGAGCGCATTATCGGTCAAGCGGTCCGGCTGAGCGGACACGGCGCGCCCCTCGCGCGCCGCTCGCCCCGCCGCCACGGCGACCCCCGGCGGTGATCGCCGTCTGCCATGCGGGACGATGGTGGGGTGGCAGGTATGAAAGGCAAGCAGACGGTCTGGGACATGGTCCGGTCGCTGGCGGTGATCGGTGTCGTGGTCGCGGGTATCTACATGTTCATCCCGCACGACGACAAAGCCGACCCGACGCGCACGGTCGACTACCGGGTGGAGACCCTGACGGCCCGGCGCGCGGCCCCGTACCCGGTGGCGGCCCCCGTGGGCCTGCCGGAGCAGTGGCGGGCCACGTCGGTGACGTTCGAGCGCAAGAACGCCAACGCCTGGCACCTGGGCTTCCTGGACCCGCAGCAGCAGTACGTGGCGGTCGAGCAGTCCACGGACGCCTCGCAGAAGAACGTCGCCAAGCTCACCCAGAAGGCGGCGCCCACCGGGCAGACCCAGCAGGTCGGCGACCGGGCGTGGGAGCGCTGGGACGGCGAGAAGTACGACGCGCTGGTGCGCCAGGACCAGGGCTACGTCACGGTGGTCACCGGGACGGGCTCCTTCGAGCAGCTGGGCGCGATGGCGGCGGCGCTGGAGTTCAAGCAGGGGCCGCAGGGCCAGTGAGCCCGCTCCGGCGCCCCGCGCCGGACGCACGTACGCACGTACGGACGGACCCACGAACCTACGGAAAGGCCGCCCGTCCCGGGGAAACCGGGGCGGGCGGCCTTTCGCGCATGCGCGCGTGCGCGCAATCGGCGCCGTCGTGCCGGGGCTCAGACGGTGGTGATGACCTCGTCGTAGGACAGGCGCGGCGAGCGGGGGTGGAAGGCGTCCTCGCCCGGCTTGCCGATGTTGACGACCATCAGGGCGGAGTGGTCGCCGTCGAGGAACTCCTTGCTGATGCCCTCGAGGTCGGCACCGGTCATCGGGCCGGCGGCCAGGCCGGCGGCGCGCACGCCGACGATGAAGTAGGCGGCCTGCAGCATGGCGTTGCGGCCGGCGAAGGCCTCGCGGGCCGGGCGCTCGGTGAAGAAGTCCTTGACCTGCGGGTAGTGCGGCAGGAGGGTGTCGAACTCCTCGTGGAACTCGTTGTCCGCGGCGAGGATCGCGACCAGCGGGGCGGCGGCCGTCTTGGCCTTGTTGCCGTCCGACATCAGGTTCACCAGGCGCTCGCGGGCCTCGGCCGAGCGGACCAGGGTGATGCGCAGCGGGGTGCCGTTGAAGGCGGTCGGGCCGTACTTCACCAGGTCGTAGATGGCCTGGACCTGCTCGTCGGTCACCGGCTCGTCGGAGAACGAGTTGGCGGTGCGGGCCTCGCGGAACAGCAGGTCCTGAGCAGCGGCGTCGAGCACGAGAGACATCGGTAAGCCTTCTTCTGTACGGAGGTGAAGCGGTAACCCGACTGTAGGACAAAAGTAGATGAAATTTCAACTACTTTCCTTCGCGGGTGATCCGGATCACTCCTCGGGGCCGCCCCCGTCGGCCGCCTCCGCCGCCTCCCGGGCGGCCAGCGCCGAGTCCAGCCGGGCGCGCGCGCCCTCCAGCCAGCGCCGGCAGACCGCCGCCAGCTCCTCGCCGCGCTCCCAGAGCGCGAGCGACTCCTCCAGCGAGGTGCCGCCGGCCTCCAGCTTGCGGACGACCTCGATGAGCTCGTCGCGCGCCTGCTCGTAGCCCAGCGTCGTACCGGCCTCGGTCATTCCCTGTCCCATCGTAGATGTGTCTTACAACGACTCTGTTGCCGGAACGTGTCCGTCTGTAGCGGGGCCCGAGCGGGCCTCCACCACCGTCACCGCGAACTCGCCCTCCGCCACCCGCGCGCGCAGCGCCTCGCCCGGCGCGACCTCCCCGGGCCCCCGCACCACGTGCCCGTCGGCCCGCTGGAGCACCGCGTACCCGCGCTCCAGCGTGGCCGCCGGAGACAGCGCCACCACCCGGGCCCGGGTGTGCTCCAGCTCCGACTCCGCCCGGTCCAGCAGATGTCCCAGCGTGCGCCGGCTGCGGCCCAGCAGGGCCTCGACCTCGTCCTCCCGGCTCTCCACCATCCGCTGCGGATGCACGAACACCGGCCGCGCGAGCGCGTGCGCCAGCCCCCGCTCCTCCCGCTCCAGCAGCCCCCGCAGTGCCCGCAGCCCCCGGCCCTGGAGCTGGCGCACCCGCTCCAGCTCCTCGCCGACGTCCGGCACCACCTTCTTCGCCGCGTCCGTCGGCGTGGAGGCCCGCAGGTCCGCCACCAGGTCCAGCAGCGGGGAGTCCGGCTCGTGCCCGATCGCCGACACCACCGGCGTACGGGCCGCCGCGACCGTCCGCACGACCTCCTCGTCCGAGAAGGGCAGCAGGTCCTCCACGCTGCCGCCGCCCCGCGCCACGATGATCACGTCGACCTCGTCCAGGGCGTCCAGTTCCTTGACCGCCCGCACCACCTGCGGCACCGCGTGCACCCCCTGCACGGCCACGTTGCGCACCTCGAAGCGCACCGCCGGCCAGCGCCGCCGCGCGTTCTCCAGCACGTCCCGCTCGGCCGCCGAGGCACGCCCCACCACCAGCCCGACCAGCTGCGGCAGGAACGGCAGCGGCTTCTTGCGGTCCAGCGCGAACAGCCCCTCGGAGGCCAGCGACCGCTTGAGCCGCTCCAGCCGCGCCAGCAGCTCCCCGATCCCGACGGGCCGTATCTCCGTCACCCGCAGGGACAGCTGCCCGCGCGGCGCGTACCACTCCGGCTTCGCCAGGACGACGACCCGCGCGCCCTCCGACACCACGTCCGCGACCTCGTCGAACACCTGGCGGAAACAGGTCACGCTGACGGAGATGTCGTGCGAGGGGTCGCGCAGCGTCAGGAACACCACCCCCGCCCCCGGCCGCCGGGACAGCTGCGTGATCTGCCCCTCCACCCACACCTGGCCCAGCCGGTCGATCCAGCCCCCGATGAGCCGGGACACCTGACCGACCGGCAGCGGCGCCTCCGCCGACGTATTGAGACCCATGCAGGCAGGCTAACCGCCGCCGCTGACAGCACCTTTCATTCCGGACCTTTCATTCCGGCTCTGTCCGGCCCCGCTGGAAGAACAGCACCCCCAGCCCCACCACCAGCCACACCGCCCCCACCGCCTGCGCCGTCGGCGAGGCCTCCACGATCACCGCCACCGTCACCGCCGCCCCCGCCACCGGCACCACCAGATGTGCGAACCAGCGCGGCGGGCCCTCCGCGCGCCGCACCACGAACCAGCCCACCACCGACGCGTGCAACAGGGTGAACGCCACCAGCGCCCCGACGTCCACCACCGACACCAGGTGGTCCAGCCCGTCGTCGCGCCGCGCCGCCCACACCGCCGCCACCAGCGTCACCACCGCCGCCACCAGCAGCGCCACCCTCGGCGTACCCCCCGAGGTCCGCGCCAGCACTCCGGGCAGCCGCCGCTCCCGGGCCATCGCGAACAGCAGCCGCCCCGCCGCCGCCTGCCCCGCCAGCGCCGCGAACGCCGCCCCCACCGCCTTGCTCACCGCCACCAGGTCGTGCAGCCAGCCCCCCACCGACGCCTCGACCGCCGTATAGAACGCGGGCCCCTGCAACGCCGGATCCGCGGCCAGCTCCGCCGCCGGGAACGGCGCCAGCAGCGCCGCCAGATACGTCTGCGCCACGAACAGCACCCCCGTCAGCGCCAGACAGAACAGCACCGCCCGGGCCACCCGCGCACTGCCCCCCGTCACCTCCTCCGCGAACGAGGCGATCGCGTCGAACCCCAGGTACGACAGCACCGCCACCGACACCGCCCCCACCACCGCAGCCACCGAGAACTCCAGCGACCCGTCCCCCGTCAGCGGCGACAGCCACCCCCGCCGCGCCCCGTCCCGTACCAGCACCGTCACCGCCGACACCAGGAACACCAGCAGCACCACGATCTCCATCGCCAGCACCGCGAACCCCACCCGCGCGGCCGCCCGCACCCCCCACAGGTTCAGCAGGGTCGTCACCACCACCGCCAGCGCCGTCCACACCCACCGCGACACCTGCGGCACCAGGGCGTTCATCGCGATCCCCGAGAACAGGTACGCCACCGCCGGGATCAGCAGGTAGTCCAGCGCCGCCATCCACCCCGCGACCATCCCCGGCCCCTCGCCCAGCCCCTTGCGGGCGTACGTGAACACCGACCCCGCCTGCGGCGCCACCCGCACCATCTGCGCGTACGAGAACGCCGTGAGCCCCATCGCCACGGTCGCGACGACGTAGACGAGCGCGACCGCCCCGTGCGACTTCGCGTCCAGGGCGCCGAAGACCCCGACCGGGGCCATGGGTGCGATGAAGAGCAGCCCGTAGACCACCAGGTCCCGGAAACCCAGACTCCGCCGCAGTACCGCGGGCGCGGCCGTACCGGGATCCACAGCGGCTGCCATCGTTCCTCCGGGGGCGGTGAAGGGGCGGTGAGGGGGCGGTGGGGACGGACGTTCGACCCAGTCTCTGCCGGACGGGGGGCCTCCGGCCTCCTGGAGCCCCCCGTACGATGGAGCGTATGACTGCCCCCGCACCCGCCTCCCGCCGCGTCCTGCTCGCCGCCCCGCGCGGTTACTGCGCGGGCGTGGACCGCGCCGTGATCGCCGTCGAGAAGGCCCTCGAGCAGTACGGCGCCCCGGTCTACGTCCGGCACGAGATCGTGCACAACAAGTACGTCGTCCAGACGCTGCAGAAGAAGGGCGCCATCTTCGTCGAGAAGACGGAGGAGGTCCCGCCGGGCAGCATCGTCATGTTCTCCGCCCACGGCGTGGCCCCCGTGGTGCACGAGGAGGCGGCGCGCGGCCGGCTCGCGACCATCGACGCGACCTGCCCCCTGGTCACGAAGGTCCACAAGGAAGCGATCCGCTACGCCAACGAGGACTTCGACATCCTCCTCATCGGCCACGAGGGCCACGAGGAGGTCATCGGCACCTCCGGCGAGGCCCCCGACCACATCACCATCGTCGACGGCCCCGACGACGTGGCCAAGGTCGAGGTCCGCGACGAGTCCAAGGTCGTCTGGCTCTCCCAGACCACCCTCTCCGTCGACGAGACGATGGAGACGGTCGACGCGCTGAAGACGAAGTTCCCGCTGCTCGTCTCCCCGCCCAGCGACGACATCTGCTACGCCACCTCCAACCGCCAGGCCGCCGTCAAGGCGATGGGCGCCGACGCCGACCTGGTCGTCGTCGTCGGCTCGAAGAACTCCTCCAACTCCATCCGCCTCGTCGAGGTCGCCCTGGACGCCGGCGCCCGCGCCGCGCACCTGGTCGACTTCGCCGCCGAGATCGACGAGGCCTGGCTGGAGGGCGTCACCACCGTCGGCCTGACCTCGGGCGCCTCCGTGCCGGAGGTGCTGGTCGAGGAAGTCCTGGAGTGGCTGGCCCAGCGCGGCTTCGCCGACGTGGAGATCGTCAAGACGGCCGAGGAGTCCATCACCTTCTCGCTGCCCAAGGAGCTCCGCCGCGACCTGCGCGCCGAAGCCGCCGCACTGGTGGCCGAGGGCGCCGACGAGTAGCCCGCGCGGCGCCCGCTCCGTACCGTGAGCCCATGCAGATCTTCGGTGTGGACATCGGCGGTACGGGGATCAAGGGCGCTCCCGTGGACCTGGACCGCGGCGAACCGGCGCAGGAGCGCCACAAGGTACTGACACCACATCCGGCCACCCCCGAGGGGGTGGCCGGAGGCGTTGCCGAGGTCGTCCGGCACTTCGCCTGGGAGGGGCCGATCGGCGTCACCTTCCCCGGCGTGGTCACCCACGGCGTGACCCGGACGGCCGCCAACGTCGACAAGGCCTGGATCGGCCTCGACGCGGCCGCCCTGCTCTCCACCACCCTGGGCGGCCGCCCGGTCACCGTCCTCAACGACGCCGACGCGGCGGGCGTCGCCGAGATGACGTACGGGGCGGGGCGCGGGGTGCCCGGCACGGTCGTCCTGCTCACCCTGGGCACCGGCATCGGCAGCGCCCTCTTCCGCGACGGCCGGCTCGTACCCAACACCGAGCTGGGCCACCTGGAACTCAAGGGCCACGACGCGGAGACCCGGGCCTCGGTGAAGGCCAAGGAGGACGGGGACCTCAGCTGGGAGCGCTGGGCGCGCCGGCTGGACAAGTACCTGGCGCACGTCGAGATGCTCTTCTCCCCGGACCTCTTCATCCTCGGCGGCGGCGTCAGCCGCAAACCGGAGAAGTTCCTCCCCCTCCTCAAGGACGTCCGCGCGCAGATCGTCCCGGCGAAGCTCCAGAACAACGCCGGGATCGTCGGCGCGGCCATGGCGGCACGCGACGGCCTGACGCAGTGATCATCAGGGATCAGTAGGCGGCGGACCTGCCGCCACGCCTCGCCGCCCGGCGCCGCCCGCTCAGCGCGGCGCGCCGCACCAGTGCGATCAGCCCCGCGACCAGCGTCCCCGCGTACAGCCACCCGGCGTGCAGGGACAGCGCCGACACCACCCCCATCAGCTCCCCGCCGAAGCCGCCGGAGCCGCCCGACACGGGCCACACTCCGGCGGCGAAGGCGATGGGCACGCACACCGGCGCGGTGATCAGGTCGGCCGGGCGCACCCACAGGGCGGTCAGGGCGGCCACGGGCAGGAACAGCAGCCCGTACGCGAACAGCGAGGAGTCGAACAGCAGCCAGCAGATCCCGGCGACGAGCAGCATCGCCGCGCAGGCGAACAGCCCGCCGCCGAGCCCGGTCAGCCGGGGCCGCGGCATCCGCCGGGCGGCCGGCGCGGGGGGCCGGGGGCGTCGTACCGCCTGTGCGGGCACCTGCGGGTGACGTACCGAACGCATCCTGTATCGCTCCACCCCACCAACCTAGGCGGGAGGCCCCGCCCAGCCCGCCCGGACACGCGTGCAACCACGTCCGCGCTCATAGGAAAGTAAACTGTCCGACGGCCCACTCCGGGCCGCCGCCCCCATACAGCTACGGGAAGTCGCCAACGTGTCGCTCACGATCGGAATCGTCGGCCTGCCGAATGTCGGCAAGTCGACCCTGTTCAACGCCCTGACCAAGAACGACGTACTGGCGGCCAACTACCCGTTCGCCACCATCGAGCCGAACATCGGCGTCGTCGGCGTCCCGGACAAGCGCCTCGCGGTCCTGGCCGGGATCTTCAAGTCGGAGCGCATCCTCCCGGCCACGGTCGACTTCGTCGACATCGCCGGCATCGTGCGCGGCGCCTCGGAGGGCGAGGGCCTGGGCAACAAGTTCCTCGCGAACATCCGCGAGTCGGACGCGATCTGCCAGGTCATCCGTGCCTTCAAGGACGAGAACGTCGTCCACGTCGACGGCAAGGTCTCGCCGAAGGACGACATCGAGACGATCAACACCGAGCTGATCCTCGCCGACCTCCAGTCCATCGAGAAGGCGATCCCCCGCCTGACGAAGGAGTCCCGCCTCCAGAAGGACAAGGTCGCGGTCCTGGCGGCGGCCGAGAAGGCCCAGAAGATCCTGGAGAACGGCGACACCCTCTTCTCCCAGGGCATCACCAAGGGCACCGAGCAGGGCGACCTCCTGCACGAGCTGCACCTGCTGACCACCAAGCCGTTCCTCTACGTCTTCAACGTGGACGAGGACGAGCTGACGGACGACGCCTTCAAGGCCGAGCAGTCCGCCCTGGTCGCCCCGGCGGAGGCCATCTTCCTCAACGCGAAGCTGGAGGCGGACCTCGCCGAGCTGGACGACGAGGAAGCCCTGGAGCTCCTCCAGTCGGTCGGCCAGGACGAGCCCGGCCTCGCCACCCTCGGCCGCGTCGGCTTCGCCACCCTGGGCCTCCAGACCTACCTGACGGCCGGCCCGAAGGAAACCCGCGCCTGGACCATCAAGCAGGGCGCCACGGCCCCCGAGGCGGCCGGCGTGATCCACACCGACTTCCAGCGCGGCTTCATCAAGGCGGAGGTCATCTCCTTCGCGGACCTGGTCGCCTGCGGCTCGGTCGCGGAAGCCCGCGCGAAGGGCAAGGCCCGCATGGAGGGCAAGGACTACGTCATGCAGGACGGCGACGTGGTCGAGTTCCGCTTCAACGTCTGAGCGGATGAAATAACACCACGTCGCTGACGTGGCAAACATGCAGGTCAGGAGGGGGCGGACTCTATCGAGTCAGCCCCCTTCGTCGTCACCGTGCTGGATGGGTGCTGGATATCCTGACGGTGGGTCAGCGGCGATCAGGTCCCATACGCGGTGGACCGGTGTCCCACATGAACGACCCAGAGCACCAGCTCCCCGTTGTCGATCGTGTAGACGACGCGGTAGTCGCCGACGCGCAGACGGCGTCGCTCGGGCTGGGACGCGAGTGCGGTGGTGTTGAGGCCGAGGGGGTCGGTCTCCAGCTCGGTCAGCTTGGCCAGGATGCGAAGTGCCATGTGGCGAGGGATCTTCCGGAGCTCGGCCTGAGCCTCGGGTCGGAGGACGGTTCGGTACTCACTCACCGCGCGCCAGCGTCTCCCTCATGATGTCCTCGATCGGGATGCCGGGTGTGGGGGTGGCCATGCGCTCGTCGATGATCCGGTTGATCTCGCGCTCTTCCCACTCCTGGTACTTGCGCAGCACCTCGATGGAGACCACGGCGGCGACTTCCTTGCCCCGGCGCGTGATCACCGTGGGTACGTCGTCGCGGTCCGCGCGCTCCACGACCTCCGCCAAGTGCGCGCGCACGTCGCGGATGGACTCTACGGGCAGTGGCTGCGTCATGCGCTCAAACGTACCGAGTGTCCCATGTGTACACAATGGCCGGAGTCCATGGCGGTCCGTCGCTCGCGCTGGATGAACTCGCACCGTGCTGGATGGGTGCTGGATCGGCTGAGTGACCATCGGTCGTTTCCCCCCTCGGATGACACCAAGAGAGTGGTACGTTATTGAGTACCACTTGATGGGAGGGATGAAGTCATGTCCATAACCGCGAGTGAAGCCCGCAAGGAACTGTTTCCGTTGATCAAAAAGGTCAACGAGAACCATGAAGCCATCGAGATTGTCTCCAGGCACGGCAACGCGGTGCTTGTCTCGGCCGAGGACTACGCGGCGCTGCGCGAGGGCTCCTACCTGCTGCGCTCGCCAGCGAACGCCCGGCGGCTGCTCAAGGCGTACGAGAACGCCCTGTCGCACATCCACGTGTCGGAGCGTGAGCTGATCGATCCCGAGTCACCGGACGCAGGTGCGGGTGCCGCGTGAGGCTTGTCTTCGAGGATCTGGGCTGGGGGGACTACACCTGGCTCAAGAACGACCGCAAGATGCTCGCCCGGATCAACAAGCTGATCGAAGATGTCAGGCGTGACCCCTTCACGGGCATCGGCAAGCCGGAGCCGCTGAAGTATCACCTGCCTGGGGCCTGGTCGCGACGGATCGACGAAGAGCACCGCCTCGTCTATCTGGTGACGGACAAGGAGATCGTCATCCTCGCCGCCCGGTATCACTACTGATTTCGGAGGCCTCCAGCAGCGACCACGTGCGGGACGCTTCGACGAGGTGCTCCCAGGGCGCGGTCCAGTCGAGTTCCCAGTCCAGTGCGGTGCCGGAGATGCCGTACGTGCGGCCGGCGTCCACCCGCCAGAACTGGGAGTAGAGGATCACCTGGGCGTGGTCGGCCAGGTCGTTGACGATCTCGGTGAAGCGGGCCGCGGGCCAGCCGGGGGCGTTGTCCGCAGCGGTGGCTCGTAGTCGCGCGGTGAGCGGCGGGACGACAGGGCTACGGGCGTCGAGTTCGGTCAGCGCCCAGCGGATGCCGGCAGACTCGGTCCAGTCCGGTGGGGTCGCCCGTTCCAGGCAGGCGCGGTAGGCGCGGCGCAGGGGCTCGATGGCGCCGTCGATCTCCAGGCTCGCCAGGGCCACGGCCGCCCATTCGCGCACGGTCGGGTTGCGGCTTTCCAGCAGGTCGATGAGGGCTGGGCCGCAGCGGGGATCGCCCACTTCCTCGAAGACCTCGATGGCGGTCAGCTGGCCGAAGCCGCCGAGGGAAGGCAGCCCGTCGATGATGGCCGGTATGGCGTCGGCGCCGATCCAGATCAGCTCTGCGCGGGCGTCGTAGGACTCTTCGGCTTTACCGTCGAGCTGCTGGACGAGTGTCTTGATGTGGGTGGTCATGACGCGGAGTGGTCCCGGAGCCGGCGGTGCTCGTCGCAGGTGCCGAAGTCCTGGTAGTTGAGCTGGGCCCCGACGAGAGAGGCCTTGTTCGCTCCGCCGTCCATGGCCGGCCACCGGAACTGGACCCCGTCGTCCTCCCAGAAGCAGACGGGGCAGTCTCGTAGGAGCCGGGCACGGCGTCGAGCACGCGGTGCCCGCAGCAGGGACAGGGGTTGCGGTCGCTCACATGCGCAGTCTCGCTGCGGGTCCAGCCGGTGCGCCATGGATTTCTCGGGCCTCGGCACCCCCGATCAGTCCGCAGCGAGTCCACAGGAGACTCGTAAAACCGCAGTCGTCATCTCCCGCCAGCTCGGTGTGACGGGCTCCCGCTGGAGAGTCGGCGATCCCGGTCCGGGGGATTTCGGTGACGTGCCGCGCCATGACCGGCCTCGCCAGGGCCGCTTTCCCGTGACCTGGAAGGTCCCCCGGTCCGGCGCCTCCGTCGTCGCTTAACCTCCGTCCATGGACGCAACAGAGCTGACGGAAGCCCGGATCGAGGGTGGGGGCAACGTTCTGGTCGCGCCTTCGGGGTTGTGGGGCGATGGGGGCCTGCTCGGGGATTTTCTCGGGGTCGCGGTCACTCCGGAGGGGCTGGCTTCCGGGTCGGTAGGCCTCGGGGGCAAGACCGTCTACCTGTGTGGCGACGTCTCCGGGATCAGTGCCCGCCAACTGCGCGGCGCGGCCCGGGTGTTCGTCGTCCGGGAGCTGTCGCACGGCTACCGCGAGGGTGGCGGCATGCCGTGGACCGCCGTCGGTGTCGGGCGGGTGCCGCTGCAGGTGCACGGCGTCGGCGTGTACTACCGCCGGTTCTTCGACCCCGACGCCGATCACTTCCGGCGGATCCGTGCGGAGCACGAGTTCCAGTCCCTGACGGAGTCCACCAAGCCGGGAACGGCCCATCGCAGCGGGATCTATCTGACGCCCGTCACGCGGAACGGCGACGAACTGCACTTCCGTCTGCTCCGGTGCTCCACGAACCTGTCGGGGCCGACCGAGGGGTTCGGCCCGACCGACACGGCCATCGTCGACGACCTGAACCGCGAGGCCGCCGCCGTCTTCCGGGATGCGGCGCCGCTGAACCACGTCCTCGCCCAGATCTACCACAACACCCTGGCCACGGCCGAGCGCAAGCAGTCCAAGGCCAGGATCTCGGCCCACGCCGACAAGACGAAGGACATGCCGGTCAACGGCGTCATGGCCTTCTGCACCTTCTACGACGGGCTGGAGAAGCTCCAGCCCCTGGCGGAAGACGCCTTCGACCACGGGGTGAAGGGCGTCAGCGGGCTGACCAGGCTCCGCTTCCGGCTCAAGGAGACGGCCGACGAGGAGGCGGCCGGGGCCGGGCACCCCGCGCGGTTCGGCGTGACGCTCCACCCCGGCTCCGTGTTCTTCATGCCGCTGTCCACCAACCGCCTGTACACGCACGAGATCCGGCCCGCGGCGCTGGACGCCGAGTCGCTGCCGACGCGCCTGGGATACGTGGTGCGCTGTTCGAGCGCCGAGGCGGTCCACAAGGACGGCCGCACGTTCCTCAAGAGGGACGGGGGCCTGGTGGAGCTGGGACCGCCCACGCCGGAGGGCATGGACCGGCTGCGCGGGCTGTACGCCGAGGAGAACCGGACCTCGTCCGTCATCGATTACGGCAGCGAATTCCTCTTCAGCATGAACACGGGAGACTACGTTGCCCCGCGGATCTAGCCTCGCGGACGTGATCGGCTGCTACGCCCTGCCGGTCGAGGGGGAGTTGTTCGAGGAGCTTTCCGGGGCGACCCGCTGGGAGGACGTGGGGAAGGGCCGGCAGGGCGCCGTGCTGACCCGGGTCGACGGGGCGGGAGGCGTGCCCCTCGTGCGCACCACCACCCGGTACGGCAGCCCGGCCCAGCGGTTCCGGGCGGTGCACGAACGGCTGGCGCGGCAGGTGCAGGAGTGCGCGGGGGTGTCGGCCGGCTTCAACAACGCCCTCGTCGAGAGCTATTCGAACGCCTATAGGACCATGGGTAGCCATTCCGACCAGGCCCTCGACCTGGCCGACGGGTCGTGCATCGCCCTCTTCTCCTGCTACCGGTATCCGCAGGCGGGTCCGCCGAGGAAGCTCGTCTTCGAATCGAAGGATGCGCCCGGGGGCGAGAGGTTCGAGGTCCCGCTCGCCCACAACAGCGTGGTCGTGTTCTCCGTCGCATCGAACCGGCGGCTCAGGCACAAGATCGTGCTGGACGCGCCGGCCCCGGCGGAGGACAACCGGTGGCTGGGCGTGACCTTCCGGACGTCGAAGACCCTCGTCCGGTACGGGGAGGGCCACGCACACCTCCCGGGCGGTGCGCGCCTCGTGCTGGCGGACGAGGAGCAGAGGAGCGAGTTCTACCGGCTCCGGCGTCGCGAGAACCAGGAAACGGACTTCGTCTACCCCCCGCTGGCGTACACCCTCAGCGAGAGCGATCTGCTGCCGCCCGTCTAGGCCGAGCGCGTAGCCGACGCGGTAGCCGCCGACGCGCAGCCGGCGACGCCCAGCCGGCGGCCTATGGCCTACAGGCCCCGGACCGAGGCGATCGAGAACGTCGTCGGGGTGCCCGTCGAAGGGGTCATCGGGCCGCCCTTGTCGAACTGGGAGCGGACCACCAGGGTGCGGGTCGGGGTCTGGGCCAGGGTGGTGGGGATCTGGAGGGCCGGGTCCGTGAGGGTGTGGAGCAGGCGGGCGTGGGTGCCGTCCGGGGTGAGCTGCCAGCGGCTCAGGGTGTTGGTGATGTTGTGGGCCGCCCGGAGGGTGCCGGTGGGGGAGAGGTCGAGGCCGTCGGCGGCCTTGAGGTCGCCGCCCGTGAGGGTGACCCGGCTGAGGGCGCCGGTGGCGAGGTCGACGCGGTGGAGCTCCCCGGCGGTCATGTCGACCGCGAGGAGGTAGCGGCCCGCCGCGTCGGAGGTGATGCCGTTGAGGGTGAACTTGCCGGGCGGGGGCGGGGTGACCTGGTGGCTCAGGTCGTAGCCCACCGTCAGGGCGCCCGAGCCGGCCCGCAGCTGGGCGGGGGTGACCCGGTAGATCACCGCGCGCACGCTGTCCGTCAGGTAGGCGGTGCCGTCCGGGGTGATGGTCAGGTCGTTGATGAAGTGCGGGACGGCCGGGTCGGCCTCGAAGTGGGCCAGGCGGGCGCCGGTCGCCGTGTCGTACACCGCGACGCCGGCCGTGGAGTCGGTGACCCACAGGCGGCCCCGGGGGTCGACGCGCAGGCCGTTGGCGGTGTGCCGGCCGTCGGTGCCGGAGGGCAGGAACACCTCGGCCGTCCGGGCGCCGGGGCGGGCGCGGTAGACGGTGCCGTCCGCGTACGAGCCGACGTACACCGTGCCGGTGCGGGCGTCGGAGGCTATGCCCTCGGGGTAGACCTTCGCGCCGGGCAGCGTGAAAGCCGTCGAGACGCGGGCGGGGCCGGGGGCGGCGGCCGTGGTGAGCGCCGCGGTCAGGGTCAGGAGGGCGGCGACGGGCAGGGCGTATGACAGCTTGCGCATGGGTGCATCCTTCTGAGTAGGTGGGTTCGAAGAGTAGTTAGGGTTCTAATGCTTGGCAAGGGTCATAGGATGGCGCCATGACCTCCATGCCCCCCGAGGAGCGCATCGGCTCGCACGTCAAGCGCGCCGAGCAGGCGCTGCTCGCGGCGAAGACCACTGCCTGCAAGCCGGCTGCCGTAACGGTTCCGCAGTACGCGGCCCTGCTCTGGCTCGCCGAGAAGCCGGGCATCTCCGCCGCGGCCCTGGCCCGGCTCTGCGGGGTCACCGCGCCGACGATGAACACCGTGCTGAAGAACCTCCACGAGCGCGGGCTCGTCGAGCGCACCCCGCACGAGTGGCACCGCAACGTGCTGGAGACCCGGCTCACCGCCGAGGGGCGCGCCGCGATGGAGCTCGCCGACGCGGGCGCCGTGCGCGTGGAGACGGCGCTCGCGGGCGCCTTCACCGCGGAGGAGCGCGAGCAGCTCATCGCCCTGCTGGGGCGGTGCGCGGAGGCGCTCGACGCCCTGAAGTGAACGGTTCGACTCCTTCGAACCCGAGGCGCCGGACAAGTTTTTGCGGAAATTTGGAACGATCCGCAGAATTCGCTCATCAGGACTAACCAAGGGGATGTCCGCGTGCCGTCCCGCCCCGGGGTGGCCGAGACCGTTCGGAGCGAAGTTCGTGCATCAGTACCCTCAGCAGTCTTCCGGCCACGAGCCCGAACGGGCCGGGGGCCGCGGGAAGTCGCGGCGCGCGGTGTGGATCGGCGCGGGCGTCGCCGGGGCGCTGCTCCTCGGCGGCGGGGGCTTCGCGGCCTACAAGAACGAGTGGTTCGACGGCAACGGCCAGGCCGTCAGCTTCGGCAAGGACCACGCGCCCGCCACCCCGGGCAAAACCGCCGACGGCTCCGCGAAGAAGAGCGCGAGCCCGTCCGCCTCGCCGACGCCCACCGGTGACCCGGACGTCCAGCTCCCCGCCGGCCCCAGGTCGGAGTTCAAGCAGACGACCAAGCTCGACGACGGCACGGTCATCGCCAAGACGCGCCTGGCCGGGGCCAAGTCCGGCTTCGAGGGGGACGTCTGGGTCTGGGCCCCCAAGGAGTACGACGACCCCAGGTACGCCAAGAGCGCCTTCCCGGTCCTCATCGCCCTCCCCGGCGGCAACGGCTTCCCGGCCAACTACTGGTCCGACCGCAGCCTCGGCCTCCAGACGGCGATCAGCGAGGGGGTCCAGGCCGGGACCAGCCTGCCCTTCGTCGTGATCATGCCGGTGCTCAACCCGGACAACAAGTACTACTACGACGGCGCCGACATACCCGGCCAGCCCAAGATGGGCACCTGGATCGCCGAGGACGTCCCCGACTTCGTCCGCGCCAACTTCCGCACCTACAAGTCCCGCGACGGCTGGGCCTTCATGGGCTCCTCCTCCGGCGCCTTCGTCGGCATGAAGACGGTCCTCCAGTACCCGGACCGCTTCAAGGCCGTGATCGCCAGCGGCGGCGAGATCGTCCCGGACTCGCCGCTGTGGAAGGGCCACCAGGCGGAGATGGACGCGAACAACCCCGAGAAGCTCGCCGACAAGCTGATCAAGGCCGGCGGCCCGGACGTGTACATCAACTTCCAGATCGGCACCAAGGAGTCCGGCAAGGACCGGATGACGAAATTCGTCCAGCAGTACGGCAAGGGCCCCGTCAAGACGACCATCCGCGACATCCAGAACGGCGAGCACAACGGCTGGCACTACGTGCGCGGCATGAAGGAGGGCTCGCTGGAGTGGATCAGCAAGGTGCTGAAGGGCCCGAAGCCCGAAGCCGGCTGAACCGGGCCGGGCGGAGTCCGGCCCGGCCCGGCCCCGGCCCGGCTCAGCCCGGCCCAGCCCCGCACCGGCCGCACAGGCGTCCGCCACGTGGCCCTCGCCACGTCGCCCCGGTCCCAGGCAACCCCTACGGTCGTTGACACCTCTGTAGAAGCGAAAAGGGGGACCAATCGGTCCGACCCGCGCCCAACCAGGGCGCCGGAGAAGGAACGGGACACATCCGTGCAGTATGACCAGCAAGACGGCGGCGACGGCGGCCCCACCACCGGCGGGCCCGCCACCGACGGCGCCCCCGCCACCGACGGCGGCCGTCGCCCCGCACGCGGCCCGCGCGGGCGCAAGATCCTCATCGGCGGCGGCCTCGCCCTCGCCCTCGCCGCCGGCGGCGGGGCGGCGTACGGGTTCGGCCTCTTCTCGGACATGGGGGACCCCGTCTCCTTCGGGAAGATCCAGGAGTCGGCGGCCGCCGAGGACATCCGCCCGGGGGTGCTGATGCCCACCGGCCCCAAGTCCGCGTTCGTCCGCACCAGCCGGCTCCCGGACGGCACGCAGATCGCGATGACCACCCTGACCGGCAAGAAGTCCGGCTTCACGGGTGACGTGTGGGTGTGGGTCCCGAAGGAGTACGACGACCCCAGGTACGCCAAGAGCGGCTTCCCCGTCCTGATCTCCCTGCCCGGCGGCCGCGGCTACCCCAAGAACTACTGGGGCACCGGGCCCGGGCTGGGCCTCCAGCAGGCCGTGATCGACGGGGTCAAGAAGGGCACCAGCCTCCCGTTCATCCTGGTCATGCCGGTGATCAACGCCGACACCAAGCACCACTACGACGGCTCCGACATCCCCGGCCAGCCCAAGATGGGCACCTGGATGGCCGATGACGTCCCGGATTTCACGCGGGCCAATTTCCGGACCTTCACCTCCCGCGACGGCTGGGCCTTCATGGGCTCCTCCTCGGGCGGCTTCGGCGCGTTCAAGCACGTCCTGAAGTACCCCGACCGCTTCAAGGCGGCCATCGCGAGCGGCGTCGACTTCGTCCCGGACTCCCCGCTGTGGAAGGGGAACCGGCAGGCGATGGACGAGAACAACCCCGAGAAGCTCGCCGAGCTGCTGATCAGGGAGGGCGGCCCGGACGTCTACATCAGCTTCCAGATCGGCACCAAGGAGAGCGGCCGGGAGCAGACCGAGGCATTCATGAGGGAGTACGGGAAGGGCCCCGTGCACACCCGGCTCCAGGTGATCCAGGATGGGGAGCACAACGGAAAATCGTATGTACGCGGTATGAGGGAGGGCTCCCTGGAGTGGATCAGCAAGGTGATGCAGGCACCCACACCCGACCCCGGCGTGCGATGAGCCCGGTGGTGAAGGGGGCGGCGGCGACGGCCGCCGCCGCGGGGATCGTGGCGGTGGCCGCCGCCGTGCTCCTCGGGGCGTCCGGCGAACAGCCGGTGCACCCCTTCCCCACCGTCGGCGTGCTCATGGCGAACGGGGAGCACTGGTGCACGGCGAGCGTGGTCGACAGCCCCAAGGGCAACGTCGTCGCGACCGCCGCGCACTGCGTGGCCCCGGCCGGCGAGGACGGCCGGCCCGGCGAGGCCGCGCACGACGGGCTGGCCATCGGCGAACTCTCCTTCGCGCCGGCCTTCTCCGGCGAGGGCCCGGGCACCCAGCCCCTCGGGGTGTGGAAGGTCCGCTCGATCCACGTGGACGAGCGCTGGACGAAATGGGGCGACGAGACCGCCGACTTCGCCTTCCTCACCGTCGAGCCGGACGGGAACGGGCGCAGCCTTCAGCAGCGGGTCGGCCAGGGCGAGGCGCCCAAGCCGGACTGGACCTCCGGGTACGAGCGCGAGGTCACGGTCGTCGGCTACCCCGAGTCCGACCACAACCCGCAGAACAAGCCCGTCTCCTGCACCACCCAGACCCGGCACGACGCGGACGACCCCGACATGCTGTACATCAGCTGCGCCGGCTTCTGGACCGGCACCAGCGGCAGCCCCTGGATCGCCGACCGCGGCGGCACCGGCCAGCCCGGACGGCTCATCGGGGTGCTCAGCGGCGGGGACACCGACGTGGACTCCACGGCCGCGCTGTACGACGAGAGGGCCAAGGCCCTCTACGAAGCGGCGGCCCGGGGCTGAGCCGGCCCCGGGGACCGGAGGCTACTTGCGGCGCTCGGTGCTGACGATCACGCCCACCGCCGCCACCACGATCGCACCGCCCAGCACGATCGGCAGGGTCAGCGGCTCGTCCAGGATCAGCGCGCCCAGCGCCACGGCCACCACCGGATTGACGTACGCGTACGTGGCCACCAGCGACAGCGGCGCCGCCTGGAGCAGCCACGCGTACGCGGTGAACCCGACGACCGAACCGATCAGCACCAGGTAGCCCAGCGCCAGCCAGGAGGCGGTGGAGAACGAGCCGGGATCCAGACCGCGCTGCTCGCCGCGCAGCAGCCCGACCGCCACCTGGGCGGCCCCGCCCCACAGCATCTGGTAGACGCTGCCCGTGAACGGGTTCCCCGGCAGCGGCAGCCGCCCGGCGGAGAAGGACCCCAGCGCCCAGGTGACCGACCCGGCCACGACCAGCAGCACCCCCGACAGCCGGACCTCCCCGCTGAGCCCCGGGCTGGTCAGGACCGCCATGCCCGAGAGCCCCACGAGCACCCCGGCCAGGGTGCGCGCGGGCGGCCGGTCCCCGGTGACCGCCCGCAGCACCACCACCCACATCGGCACCGCCGCCACCAGCAGCGCGGCCAGCCCCGAGGGCACGGAGGTCTCGGCCAGGACGACCAGGCCGTTGCCGCCGAGCACCAGCAGCAGGCCGACCACCAGCGTCGACCCGAGCTGCGCGCGGGTGACGCGCAGCGCGGAAGGCCCGTACCGCCAGGCGACGATCCCGGCCAGGACCAGGCCGGCGGACAGGAAGCGGGCACCGGCGGACAGGAACGGCGGCATGGTCTGCACGACGATCCGGATGCCGAGGTAGGTCGAGCCCCAGACGACGTACACGAGGGAGAGGGCCGTCCAGACGGCCCCGCCGGTCCCGCGGTGGGGAGTGTCCGGTTCCGCCGTCGCCGGCTCCGCCGGTATCGAGGTGCTCATGGCCGGATCCTACGGACGGTGGCGCATGCACGCTTCTCGGTATCTCAGCCCTTGAGCAGGGCGTTCAGCTCGCCGTACGGGAGGGAGCCGCCGAGGGAGCCGTAGGTTCCGCCGGCGAGCAGCTCCTCGGCGGCCCGGCGGGCGACGGCATACGCGGCCTCCGCCACCCAGGAGCCGAGGCTGACGCGGGCCACGCCGAGGGCGCCGAGTTCGCCGACGGAGGGGGCGCCGGGCCCGACGAGGACGTTGAGCGGGGCGTCGATGCCGCGGGCGAGCTCCGCGATGACGGCGGGGTCGGTGACACCGGGCACGAAGATGCCGGTGGCGCCGGCGGCCAGGTAGGCGGAGGCGCGCTCCAGGGTCTCGTCGAGGCGGGTCGCGCTCTCGCCGAGGCCGAAGAGGTACGTGTCCACGCGGGCGTTGATGTACAGCGGGATCCCGGCGGCGTCGGCGGCCGCACGGGCGGCGGCCAGGCGCTCCGCGTGCTCGGCGGGGGCGCGGGTGCCGTCCTCGATGTTCACGCCGGCCGCGCCGGCGGCGAGCACGCCGGCGACGGTCTCCCCGACCCCGGCGGCGTCGGCGGCGAAGCCGCCCTCGATGTCGGCGGTGACGGGGACGCGGACGGCGGAGGCGACCCGCGCGACCAGGTCCAGGGCCCGGTCCCGCGCGAGCGCGTCCCCGTCGGGCGCCCCGAGCGACCAGGCGACCCCGGCACTGGTCGTCGCCACGGCCGGGGCCCCGGCGGCCTCGACGATCCGGGCGCTGGCCACGTCCCAGGCGTTGGCGAGGGGGAGGGGGGCGGTGGGGGTGTGGAGGGCGGCGAAGGCGGTGGCCTTTTCACGTGTGGTCGTCATGGCGCCAGTCCAGCAGACCGGCGCCGGGCGGGCTGGCGATTTTCCGACGTGGACGGCGCGACCCGCGGCGGTCCCGGCCGCGGCGGCGAGAAGCACCACGCGGCGGTCCCGGCCGCTGCGGCGAGAAGCACCGGCGCGGCAGTCAGGGGGCCAGGCCGGACTTGGCGCCGGCTCCGCACAGGGGGAGGACCGTCGTGCGCCCCTGGAGGGGGTCGCCGGGGGCGCCCGGCCCCACCGCCGCCCAGCAGGCGGCGGCCGTCGGCTCGACGAACAGCCCCCGCCCGGCCAGGTCGCGCTGCGCCTCGCGCACCCGCGCGTCCGGGACGGTCAGGATCGTGCCGCCCGACGTCCGGACCGCCGCCAGGATCTGGCGGGCCCGCGGCGGCGCCGGGATCGCGATGCCCTCGGCGAGCGTCGGCCGCTGCTCCACCGGCTCCGCCTCCTCCGCCCCCGCCGCGAAGGCCGCCGCCAGCGGCGACACCGCCTCCGCCTGCACCCCGACCAGCGCCGGCGCCCGTACGCCCCGCCGGCCCAGCTCCGCCACCGCCAGGGCCGCGCCCAGCAGCAGCGTGCCGTTGCCGACGGGGACGACCAGCACTTCGGGGAGCCGGCCGCCCAGGGCCTCCCAGACCTCGTACACGTACGTCTTCGTGCCGTGCAGGAAGTACGGGTTGAAGACGTGGCTCGCGTAGAAGACCCCCGGTTCGTCCGCCACCGCCCGGGCGGCCTTGGCCGCGGCCTCGCGGCCGCCCGGCACGATCCGTACCGCCGCCCCGTGCGCGCGCATCTGGGCGGTCTTCTTCTCCGAGGTGCCCTCGGGCACGAAAACTTCACACCTCAGCCCGGCCCGCGCGCAGTACGCCGCGACCGAGGTCCCGGCGTTCCCGCTGCTGTCGGCGACCACCCGCTCGGGGCCCAGCCGCCGGGCCAGCTCCGCCAGCATCACCGCGCCCCGGTCCTTGAAGGAGAGCGTCGGCATCAGGTAGTCGAGTTTGGCGTGAATCCGGTCCCCGAGCGGGAGCATCGGGGTGTGCCCCTCGGAGAGGGTGACCGCGAACGCCCCCGGCAGCGGCAGCGCCGGCGCGAACCGCCACAGCGAGTGCGGGCCGGCCGCCGGCTCCAGGGGAATGGCCGGATCGGGTGTGAAGTCGAGGTCCCACGGGCCGCCGCAGACCGGACAGCACCACGGCGCGGTCCGGACATCCGCGCGCGTCCCGTCCTCCGAGCAGACGTAGTCAGGAAGTGCGTGCGTCATGTGCGGAGCACCTTTGCTCGTTCATGGCTGTCGTATGGCACGGATGTTACGCATCCGTGGGGCCCTTGTGGGATGACGCACGGGTGGGTCAACCTTTTCGGGACAGCGGCCCGTTGGGGGCAGGGGATTGTCATGTGCATGACGATACCCGTGCCGACATCCCCGGAATCGATGCTTCCGAACGCCCGCTGCCGCCGGCCCGCACCCCACGCAGCGCACCGCCAATGAGGAGGACCCCTCACATGTCCGTGATGCGTCACACCCGCCGGAAGACCGCCGGCATCGCGACCGCCGTGGCCCTCGCGCTCGGCGCCGCCGCCGCGTTACCCGCCTCCGCCGCCTCCGCGGCCGGCGGGGGCGCGCAGGGCGTCATCGAGAACGCGGGCGTCGCCGGGGCCGTCCCCGGCAGCTACATCGTCACGCTGAAGGACTCCGCCGCCCGCTCCACCGCCGACAGTGGCAGGGCCGTCGCCAAGCGGTACGGCGCGAGGATCGACCGGACCTACAGCGCCGCCCTCAACGGCTACTCCGTGGAGGTCTCCGAGGCGCAGGCGAAGAAGCTCGCGGCCGACCCGGCCGTCGCCTCCGTCGTGCAGAACCGCACCTTCACCGTCGACGCCACCCAGCCCAGCCCGCCGTCCTGGGGCCTGGACCGGATCGACCAGCGCGCCCTCCCCCTCGACCAGAGCTACACCTACCCCGACAAGGCCGGCGAGGGCGTCACCGCGTACATCATCGACACGGGCGTCCGCATCACCCACCAGGACCTGGGCGGCCGCGCCTCCTACGGCTACGACGCCATCGACAACGACAACACCGCCCAGGACGGCCACGGCCACGGCACCCATGTCGCCGGCACCGTCGCGGGCAACAGCTACGGCGTCGCCAAGAAGGCGAAGATCGTCGGCGTCCGCGTCCTCGACAACAACGGATCCGGCACCACCGCCCAGGTGGTCGCGGGCATCGACTGGGTGACCCGCAACGCCGTCAAGCCCGCCGTGGCCAACATGTCGCTCGGCGGCGGCGCCGACTCCGCGCTCGACACCGCCGTGCGCAACTCCATCGCCTCCGGCATCACCTACGGCGTCGCGGCCGGCAACGAGTCCACCGACGCCTCCACCAAGTCCCCGGCGCGCGTGGCCGAGGCCATCACCGTGGGTGCGACCACCAACACCGACGCGAAGGCGAGCTACTCCAACTACGGCTCCATCCTGGACATCTTCGCGCCGGGCTCCTCCATCACCTCCTCGTGGGGCACGGGCGACACCGCGACGAACACCATCTCCGGCACGTCGATGGCCACCCCGCACGTCGTGGGCGCGGCCGCCCTCTACCTCTCCCAGAACCCCTCGGCCACTCCGGCGCAGGTCCGCGACGGCCTGGTCGCGGCGGCCACCCCGAACGTGGTGACGGGCCCCGGCACCGGCTCGCCCAACCGGCTGCTGAACGTGGGCGCCGGCACCACCCCGCCCAGCGGCCCGCGCTTCGAGAACACCGCCGACTACGCCGTCAACGACAACGCGACGGTCGAGTCCCCGATCACCGTCAGCGGGGTCTCCGGCAACGCCCCGGCGACGCTGGGCGTGTCGGTGGACATCAAGCACACCTACATCGGCGACCTGAAGGTCGACCTGGTCGCCCCCGACGGCACCCTCTACAACCTGCACAACCGTACGGGCGGCAGCGCGGACGACATCGTCAAGACGGTCACGGTCAACGCCTCCTCCGAGGTCGCCAACGGGGTCTGGAAGCTGCGCGTGAGCGACAACGCGGCCGCCGACACCGGCAAGATCGACTCCTGGGCGCTGCAGTTCTGACCGTAACCGCGGCCGCTCCGGCCCGGGTTACGGCCGGTCCGCGGCCAAGAGCCCCGCGACCGGCTCGGGTTGGGCCCGCGGGCACCATGCGCTGAAGGCGGGGGCGACCGGATGACCGGTCGCCCCCGCTGCGTACTATTTCGGGCATCCGTTCGCGCGAGGCCGTCCGCGCGCAGCCGTTCCGAGCCCCCGTGATGGAGCACCCCACCCGGTGAGCACCCCGCCCCCGCAACCGCCCCGCCCCGCCGGCCCCGGCCCCTCCTGGCCGCCCCCGCCGCCGCAGCCGGGGTGGGGGCCGCCGCCCGGGCCGCCCGCGCTCAACGGCTTCGCCCTCGCCTCCCTGCTGGTCGGGCTGCTGTGCTTCCCGCCGCTCGGGGTGGTCTTCGGCCTGGTGGCGCTGGCGCAGATCCGGCGCAGGCACGAGCGGGGCAGGGCGCTGGCGGTCTTCGGCCTGGTGGTCTCCCTGGTGACGACGGCGGTCATGCTGTACGGGCTGACGAGCTACACCCGGCCCTTCCTGGAGCGCCTGGGCTCGTCGCGGCCGGCTCCGGAGCAGGTGGAGGGCCAGCTGACCGACACGGGCCGGCTGCGGGCGGGCGACTGCTTCAACGTTCCCGGCGGGGACCTCCTGGACGAGACGCCCTTCACCTACCGCACCGACTGCGCGCGGGTCCACGACGCCGAGGTCACGGCCGCGACGACGCTCGGCCCGGGCCCCTTCCCCGGCGCCTCGAAGCTCAAGGACAGCGCCACGGAGGCGTGCTGGAAGGCGCAGGACGCCTACGCCATGGACACCTGGGCGCTGCCCGAGTACGCGGAGATGTACTACTTCGCCCCCACGCGCGAGGCCTGGCGCGCGGGCGACCGCCGGCTGATCTGCGTGATCGGCACGGCGGGGCAGGACCACAAGGGCAGCCTGCGCAACGACGCGGGGATGCTGACCCCCGAACAGGTCACCCTCCTGACCGCCCTCAACGCGGCGGACGGTGCGCTGGGCAGCGCCCCCGAGCGGGAGCTCGACGAGGCGCTGCCGGAGTACCGGACGTGGGCCGGGAAGGTGGACGCGGCGCTGGGTGCGGAGGAGCTGGTGCTGCGGGACGCGGCCGCCGCGCACCCGGAGGCGGGGGTCCGGCTGAAGGAGCTGGCGGCGGCGCGCGCGCAGTGGCAGCGGGCGGCGCGGGCGGTCAGGCCGGCCGACTTCCGGCCGGCGTGGGACGCGGCGGAGGGCGCGCTGACCACCGGTACGGAGAAGGCGCTGCGGGGCGCGTACGGATTGTCGACGCGGGTTCCGGAGTGGCTGCAGGGCAGTCGGGGAGGCTCGGGGCGGGGTCCTTCGTCCGACGCGGCCTGAGGGCGGCGGAGGGCCTTGGAGGTAACTCGCGGTTACGGGTTTGAGTGACCAGGCTTCATCACATCGGGTGAAACTCTGGCCCGCACTTGCACAGCTCAACAGTCGGTTGCCAGGGTGTAGCTGTCTGTCAACCTGATGGGAGTGGCCCGTGACTTTCGGTGAGCAGCCGGCCTACCTTCGTGTCGCCGGGGATCTGCGGCGGAAGATCGTCGAAGGCTCCCTGCCCCCGCACACCCGGCTCCCTTCCCAGGCCCGGATCCGCGAGGAGTACGGGGTGTCCGACACGGTCGCGCTGGAGGCGCGCAAGGTCCTCATGGCGGAGGGACTGGTCGAGGGGCGTTCCGGGTCGGGCACCTACGTGCGCGAGCAGCCCGTACCGCGCCGGGTGGCGCGCTCCGGCTACCGCACGGGCGGGGCGTCGACCCCGTTCCGGCAGGAGCAGGCCGACTCCGGGGCGAACGGCACGTGGGAGTCCAGCAGCGAGCAGACCGCGGCGCCGGCCGACATCGCGACGCGGCTGGGCATCGAACCGGGGGACCGGGTGATGCGCACCCGGTACGTCTTCCGTGACGCGGGCGAGGCCATGATGCTGTCCACCTCGTGGGAGCCGCTGTCCGTGACGGGACGGACCCCGGTGATGCTGCCGGAGGAGGGCCCGCTGGGGGGCTCAGGGGTGGTCGACCGGATGGCGGCGATCGACGTGGTCGTGGACAACGTGGTCGAGGAGGTCGGCGCGCGGCCGGGGCTGGCCGAGGAGAACATGACGCTCGGCGGCGTGCCGGGACACGTGGTGCTGGTGGTGACGCGGACGTACTACGCGTCGGGACGGGCCGTGGAGACGGCCGATGTGGTCGTCCCGGCCGACCGCTACCGGCTCTCCTATCACCTGCCCGTGCGCTGACCACGCCTTTTCCGGCGCCGCCGGGGCTCGTTGCGCGAGCCCCGGCGGCGCTTTGGCACGCCTGGCCGGATGCGTACGCCCCCAGGTACCTCTTCGTGAAAAACCGTATCCGCTCAGTGAAGGTCGGGCGTAAGCTCGGGCATATGCGCAATGCGGTTTCCTGGGCAGGAACATCGGCGGAGGGTGGAGCGCGATGAACGACAGCGGTGCCCTGCTTCCATGGCTGGTCATACGTCAGGACGACAACGGCAACCGCTACCGGGTGGGCCGGTACGCCACCCGGGCCGAGGCCCAGAAGGTCGTCGACGGCTTCGAGGACCGGGGGCACAGGCAGCTCTACTGGGTCGAGCGGATCGGGCAGGCGGACAGCAGCCCGGCCGCCACGAGGAATTGAAGGCCCGCTCAGGGCCTGGCATAGGCTCCGTCCATGACTGTACGCGTGGTCGTGGGCGGAGCCCTTTGTCGTGACGGGCGCCTGCTGGCTGCCCGCCGCAGCGCACCCCCGGAGCTCGCCGGCCGCTGGGAGCTCCCCGGCGGGAAGGCCGAGCCGGGCGAGACCGTGCCCGAGGCGCTGGTGCGCGAGCTGCGCGAGGAGCTCGGCGTCGAGACCGAGGCGCTGGAGCGGATCCCGGGCGAGTGGCCGCTGAAGCCCGGACTCGTCCTGCACGTGTGGACCGCCCGGCTGCTGTCCGGCGAGCCGGCCCCGCTGGAGGACCACGACGAGCTGCGCTGGCTCGCCCCGCACGAGCTGGACTCCGTCGACTGGCTCGACCAGGACCGGCCCTTCGTCGCCGAAGCGGGCCGCAGGCTCGCCGGCCAGGGAGCGGCCGGGGCGCACCGGGGCGCGTGAGGATCCCGTTCTAGGCCGTCTGCGCCACAGTGCGCCGGTGGGTGGGGATCGGGTGGTACGGCGCCCCGAATATCGGGTATGTCGCTATTAGTCCCTATCTCGTCCCCCATTCGTCCCCGACGAACCTGACTGGGGTCGCTGGTGGCCCGGGAAGTGATCGGCGTGATCGACACAGACGGTGAATGTGCCGAGTGGGCCTTCCCCGCCGAGCCCGGTGCCGTCCGCACCGCCCGCCACGCCGTGCGCGGCGCGCTGCGCTCCTGGGGCCTGGACGCCGTCGGCGATGTGACCGTCCTGCTGGTCAGTGAGCTGGTCACCAACTCCCTGCGCTACGCCTCGGGTCCCATCGGAGTCCGCCTGGAGCGGCGCAATCCCGCCGCCCCGGGCCTCACGGGCGGCCCGGCCCTCCTCGTGGAAGTCTCCGATCCGCTTCCGGATCCGCCCCGCGAACGGGTCGCCGACGCCGACGACGAGGGCGGCCGCGGACTCCACCTCGTCGCCGTCTCCGCGCGCCGCTGGGGCACCCGGCACGGGAAGTCGGGGAAAACCGTGTGGTTCGAGTTGGCTCTTCCTGGTGAGTAACAAGGAGAAGGGCGGCAGGGGTCTCCGGGAGCGCGTCAGGGATGACCGCCAGACGTGGCCGGAAAACAACGGGACCCT
The DNA here is from genome assembly GCF_002028425.1 of Streptomyces katrae. GTDB lineage: Bacteria > Actinomycetota > Actinomycetes > Streptomycetales > Streptomycetaceae > Streptomyces > Streptomyces katrae_A. The sequence goes on from NZ_CP020042.1 coordinate 5,016,507, forward strand.
TTTGTGATCGTGAACGCCGTGCCGTACGGGGCCGTGGTGCTGAATACTTCGGTCATGGCCGGTCCGGTTGCGGTGAGCTGGAGGGGACGGTCGCGTGAGCGAGATACCTGCGCAGGCACATCAGACCCGAGTGCCCGGGGAGTCGTGGCACGACTCCATGTGGCACAGCAGTCCGCCTGGCTCGATATATGACTACATAAAGGTCGCGTCGTTCTCGATCGGCCCGGACGGGCTGGTCGACCAGTGGAGCCTGCGCGCCGAGGAACTGTTCGGACTTCCCGCAGCCCAGACCGTGGGCCGCGATCCGGTCGAGGCCTTCATGCCCCCCGAACTGCGCGACGGCGGGCACCGCAAGGTCGCGGAGATCCTCGACGGCAAGGAATGGACCGGCCTGGTCCCCTTCCGCATCCCCGGCGGCACCGGCGCGCACGGCGTGGCCGAGATCTACGTGATGCCCACCCAGACCGAGACCGGCGAGCGGGCCGCGCTCTGCGTCGTGGTCGACGTACGCGCACTGCGACGCATCGAATCCGACCTCGCCGCATCGCAGGCCATATTCGGCCAATCTCCCTTCGGGTTCCTGCTCTTCGGCACCGACCTCACCGTGCAGCGCGCCAACCGCCGCTTCGCCACCGTGTTCGGCGGAGCCGCCGAGGAACACCGCGGCCGCACCGTGCACGACTACCTGCCCCCGCACGAGGCCGACCGCATGACCGTTGCGCTGCGCCGCGTCCTGGAGACCGGCGAATCCGTCACCGACCTGCGGATCACCGGAGCCACCCCCGGCAGCCGCGAAAACCGCCACTGGTCCATCAACCTCTACCGCGTCCACGACGGCACCGGCCGCCCCATCGGCGTCGCCGGCCTCGGCACCGACGTCACCCGGCGCCACCTCGCCGCCCGCGAAGCCGCCGGCGTCCGCCGCAACCTCGCCCTCCTCAACGAGGCCGGGCACCGCATCGGCAACTCCCTCGACCTGGAGACCACCGCCCGCGAACTCCTCGACGTCACCGTCCCCGGCTTCTGCGACGTCGCCGCCGTCGACCTCTACGAAGGCCTCCTGACCGGCGACGACGACCGCCCCGCCCGCCCGCAGGGCCCCGGCGTGCCCTCCCTGCCCGGGCAGGGCGCCCGCCGCGCCCCCTCCGCCCCGCTCCGGCGCGTCGCCTTCGCCTCCGCCGTGTCCGACGCCCCGCTCTCGGGGCCCGGCGCCCCCGCCGCCGTGGGGGAGACCCACCGCTACCCGGCCGCCTCCCCCGGCGCCGTCGCCCTGCGCACCGCACGGACCCGGCTCATCGACGGAGGCGGATCCGACGACCGCGTCCAGTCCACCCTCATCGTGCCGATGGTCGCCCACGACACCGTCGTCGGCCTCGCCCAGTTCTCCCGCACCAAGGGCAGCGAACCCTTCGGCGAACGGGACCGGGCCGTCGCCGTCGAACTCGCCGCCCGCGCCGCCGTCTGCATCGACAACGCCCGCCTCTACCGGCGCGAACACGAACGCGCCCTGATCCTCCAGCGCAGCCTCCTGCCCCCCGGCGACCCCGAAGCGGCCGGCCTGGACATCGCCTGCCGCTACCTGCCCGGCAACGCCGCCACCGAGGTCGGCGGCGACTGGTTCGACGTCATCGAACTGCCCGGGCACCGCACCGCCCTGGTCGTCGGCGACGTCATGGGCCGCGGGCTGCGCGCCGCCGTCGCCATGGGCGAACTGCGGACCGCCGTACGCACCCTCGCCCTGCTCGACCTCGAACCCGCCGAGGTCCTCACCGCCCTCGACGAGGTAGCCCGCGGCCTCGGCGCACCCGGCGGCGCCCAGCAGGCCTCCCGCTCCGCCCTGCACTCCCGCGACGCCGACCGCTCCGAGGTCTACCTCGCCACCTGCGTCTACGCCGTCTACGACCCGGTGACCCGGCGCTGCACCATCGCCAACGCCGGCCACATGCCGCCCGTCCTGGTCGAACCCGCCGAGGACGGCGCCGCCCCCCGCCCCGGCCTGCTGCTGGAGATCCCCACCGGCATGCCGCTCGGCGTCGGCGGCGAACCCTTCGAGGAGGTCGAGGTGGAACTCCCCGAGGGCGCCCTGCTCGCCCTCTACACCGACGGGCTCGTCGAATCCCGCGACCACCCCCTGGAGGAGGGGCTGCGCGGACTGCGCGGAGCCGTCGCGGACCCGGGCCGCCCGCTGGAGGAGGTCTGCGACCACGTCCTGAACACCCTGCACACCCGCCACGGCGAGGACGACATCGCCCTGCTGATGGCCCGCGTCCAGGGACTGCCCGTGGAAGCCGTCGGCGACTGGCAGCTCCCCCGCGAGGCCCGCTCGGTCGGCCGCGCCCGCGAACTGGCCCGCACCAAACTGCCCGCCTGGGGCCTGGAGGGACTCCTCGACACCACGGAACTGCTGGTCAGCGAGCTCGTCACCAACGCCCTGCGGTACGGGGAGGGCGAGATCCGGCTCCGGCTGCTGCTCGACCGGACCCTGGTGTGCGAGGTCTGGGACGCCAACCTGGCCCAGCCCCGCCGCCGCCGCGCCCGGGACACCGACGAGGGCGGCCGCGGCCTGCAACTGGTCGGCCTGCTCTCGGCGGGCTGGGGCACCCGGCGCACCCACCGGGGCAAGACGGTCTGGTTCGAGCTCCCGCTCCCCATGCCGGGCGCCGCCCCGGACGAGACGGGCGCCGAACTCTCGGCGGAGCAGCTGCTGAGCATGTACGGGTGAGGGGGGCCGCTGCGTCTGTGCCGAGGGCGGCCGCCGCGGCTACGCCGCCCGGGCTTTGAGGGCGGCCAGGCGGGCCTCGATCTCCGAGGCCCTGCCCAACTCCTCCAGCGACTCGAACTGAGCGTCCAGCGAGGACGCCGCCAGCTCCTGCCGGCCCAGGGCCATGGCCTCCTCGCGCCGCACCTTCTCCTCGAAGCGGTGCAGGTCGCTCGTCGGATCCAGCACGTCGACGTCCTTCACGGCGTCCAGCATCGCGTTCTGCGCCTGCGCCGTCCGCGCCCGCGCCACCAGCTCGTCCCGCTTGGCCTGGAGCTGCGTCAGCTTGTCCTTCATCGAGTCCAGCCCCGCCCTGAGCTTGTCGACGACCTCCGTCTGGGCGGCGATCACCGGCGCGGACACCCCCGCCTCCCTCTCCGACTGCATCTGCCGCCCCAGGGCCACCTTCGCCAGGTTGTCGAACCGGTCCGCCTCCGCCGTCGCCCCCGACGCCCGCAGCCCGTCCGCCTTCCGGCTCGCCGCGAGCGCCTTCGTGCCCCACTCGGCGGCCGCGTCCACGTCCTCCTTGTGGTCGGCCTCCAGCATCCGCAGGTTGCCGATGGTGGTGGCCACCGCCTGCTCGGCCTCCGAGATGTTGTTCGCGTAGTCGCGGATCAGCTGGTCGAGCATCTTCTGCGGATCCTCCGCCTGGTCCAGCAGGGCGTTGATGTCGGCCTTCGCGAGCTGGGTGACACGGCCGAGGATGGTCTGCTTGCTCACGGGGGGTCCCTCCAGGGGGTCGCTGGTCACGGGGTGGGTGGTGCGCCGTTCAGAAGCGGCCGCCGCCGCCCATGCGGCCCCGGGTGCCCTGGCCGCCGAAGGAGCCCGGGCCGCTGCCGCCACCGCCGCCGCCGCTCCCGAAGCCTCCGCCACCGAAGCCGCCGCCTCCGCCTCCGCCTCCGCCGAAGCCGCCCCGGCCGCCGCCGCGCAGGAGTTCGCCGAGGATGATCCCGCCGAGGACCGCCCCGCCCCGGCCGCCGCCCGCCCGCTGCCCGGCGTACGGGTTCCGGTACTCCCGTACGTCCTGCTCCGCCAGCTGCTGCGCCTCCCGCGCCAGGGAGTCCGCCCGCTGAGCCTCCGCCAGCGCGCCCGCCGGGTCCCCGTCCGCCAGGGACACCGACCGCTCCAAGTGCCGCTGCGCCTCCGCCAGCCGGGTGCGGGCCTCGCTGCCCACGGCGCCCCGGCTCGTGGTGACGTAGTCCGTCGCCGCGCCGACCGCACTGCGGGCCGACCACTGGGCCTGGTCCAGCAGGGCCGCCGCCCGCCGCCGCCCCGACTCCTGCTCCCGCGCACCCGCCAGGGCCTCGTCCAGCGCCGCGTCGGCCTCCTCGACCCGGCGCAGCGCGTCGATCGGGTCGTACCGGCCGGCCGCCTGCTCCCGCCGCACGTCGGCCAGTACGGACTCCGCCCGGCCGATCCGGCCCCGCAGGTCCGCCGTGGAGGAGCCCGCCGTCGTGCCGGTCAGCAGGCCGCGCGCGTCGGCGAGGTCGGTCTCCGTCTCGGTGAGGGCACCCGGCAGCTTCCCCGCCGCCTCCGCCAGCTCCTGGGCACGCCGCTCCACCGCGTCCACCAGCGTCGCCGCCTGGTCCACCGCCCCCTCGGCGGCCCGCACGTGCACCGCCGCCCGGCCGCTGTCCCCGCCGTCCAGCGCCGCCCGTGCCTCGCCGAGACTGGTCGTCGCGAACAGCAGCCGGTCCTTCGCCTGTTCGGCGTGGGAGGCCACCGGCGCCGACGCGGAGTCCGCGTACCGGCCGGCCAGGGCCGTCAGGGTCGCCGTGGCCGTCGTCGTCCGTCCGGTCAGCTCCCGGAAACGGGCCTCCACCGCGGCCAGGGCCTGCGGGGCGTTCTTCTCCAGGTCCCGCAGCCGGTCGAAGGCCGCCGACTCGGCGTCCAGCCGCCGGTTCGCCTCCGCGCAGCGGGCCAGGATCTCCTCCAGCATCCGGCGGCGGGTGGCGTCGTCCTCGGGGTAGGCGTCGTCCAGCTGCTGGCGCAGCCGGAAGGCCTGCATCAGCTCGCCCTTGGCGTAGGCGACCGCCCTGGTGAAGGAGGTGACCGCCTCCTCGCCGAACTGGGCGGTGGCGAAGCCGAGTTCCTCCGTGCTCGTGCGGATCGCGTCGTCGGTCTCCACCAGCAGCGTCCTGGCCCGCGCGTCCACCTCCGCGAGCGGGGCCGGCTCCGCCCGCCGCCCGTCCCACCCGGGGTGCGCGGTCGCCGTCCCACGGCCGCCGCCCCCGCCGCGCCTGCGGCGACGGCTCACCGCGTACGCCCCGAGCGCCCCGGCCGCGCCGACGGCGACCACCGGGAGCACGTAGTCCCCGACCCCGCTCTCCCCCTTCGCCGCGCCACCGCCCGGGTTCGCCGGGCCGGGGGTGATGGCCGGCACGGGGACGCGCTGGCCGCCGAGCACCGCGTCGTAGCCGTTGGCCGCGCCGATGGCGGCGCCCGCCCAGTCGTTCTGCCGCAGGGCCGGCTCGATGGCGGTACGGGCGACGTCGGCGAGCTGCGCCTCGGTGAAACCGGAGTCGACGTCTGCCGAATAGGCGTACTGGCGGGAGCCGGTGGCCACCGCGAGCAGGAGGTCGTCCTGCCCGAAGCCGTTCTTCTGGGCGGTGGCGTCGGCCCAGCTCTGGGGGGAGCGGTCGGAGAAGTCGTGCACGTAGGTGACGAACAGCTGGATCCGCCGGTCGGAGTACAGCCGCTCCAGCGCGGCGACGACGGCGGGCCGACGGTTCCCGAGGGCGCCCACCCGGTCGGTGATCTGCCCCTGCTCCAGGGTGACGGGATCCTCGGCCCATGCCCCGGGCGCCGCCACACCCCACCATCCGGCGAGCGCCAACAACACGACGACGAGACGGAGGGCGTGACGCGGCGCGGGACGCTGTCGCGACGTCCGGGCTCTCGGCGGGTACACATTTGGCAGGGTATGGGCGGTCATGGGGGGCCGCACCCGGAGGGGCCTGGCGGGCCCCGGCCCGGGCCCGGCCGGCCGCATCCGGGAGGCGGGTGGGCAGCCGCTGCCCCGGGCCGGTCCCTCGAGGGGGGATGGCGGCCCGCGCCGAGGGGTGCGCGAAGCGAACTACCCGGGGTCGGAAGGCGTGCGGCGGCGGATGCGGCTGCCCAGCCAGACCAGGGGGTCGTACTTGCGGTCCACGGCCCGCTCCTTCAGCGGGATCAGGGCGTTGTCGGTGATCTTGATGCCCTCCGGGCAGACCTCCGTGCAGCACTTGGTGATGTTGCAGTAGCCCAGCCCGTGCTCCTCCTGGGCCGTGCGCTTGCGGTCCAGGCCCGCCTCCTCGGCCGCGTCCAGGGGGTGCATGTCCAGTTCGGCGACCCGCATCAGGAAGCGGGGACCGGCGAAGGCGGTCTTGTTCTCCTCGTGGTCGCGCACCACGTGGCAGGTGTCCTGGCACAGGAAGCACTCGATGCACTTGCGGAACTCCTGCGAGCGTTCCACGTCCACCTGCTGCATCCGGTACTCGCCCGGCGCCAGCCCGGCCGGCGGTACGAACGCGGGGACCGACCGTGCCTTCTCGTAGTTGAAGGACACGTCCGTCACCAGGTCCCGCACCACCGGGAAGGCCCGCAGCGGGGTGATCGTGACCGTCTCGGCCCGGTCGAAGACCGACATGCGGGTCATGCACATCAGCCGCGGCCGCCCGTTGATCTCCGCGCTGCACGACCCGCACTTGCCCGCCTTGCAGTTCCAGCGCACCGCCAGGTCCGGGGCCTGGGTGGCCTGGAGCCGGTGGACGATGTCCAGGACCACCTCGCCGTCGTGCACCTCGACGGTGAAGTCCCGCAGGTCCCCGCCCTCCGCGTCGCCCCGCCAGACCCGGAAGCGGGCGTCGTAGGTGGTCATCCGTAGAGCTCCTCTTCGGCCAGGTACTTGGCCAGCTCGTCCTTCTCGAACAGCGCCAGCAGGTCGGGTCGGATGGGCTCGGTCCGTACGCGTTCCAGGGCGATCCGGTCGGCGGCGGGGTCGGCGGGGGCCGGATCGACCGGCCGGCACAGCAGGTTCACCGGCCGCCACTCCCGCTCCATCGCCGGGCGGTCCTCGCGGGTGTGCCCGCCCCGGCTCTCGGTGCGCTCCAGGGCCGCCCGGGCCACGCACTCGCTGACCAGCAGCATGTTCCGCAGGTCCAGCGCGAGGTGCCAGCCCGGGTTGAACTGCCGGTGCCCCTCGACCCCGGCGCGGGCGGCCCTGGCGCGCAGGCCGGCGAGCCGCTGCAGGGCCTCGGCCATCTCGGCCTCGCGGCGGATGATGCCGACCAGGTCGTTCATGGTCGTCTGGAGCTCCTGGTGGAGCGTGTACGGGTTCTCCGCGCCCTCGTCGGCGTGGAAGGGGGCCAGTGCCTCGGCGGCGGCCGCGTCGATCTGCTCCTGCGAGACCGCCGGGCGCTCCCCGCCGGCCGCCGCGTGCCCGGCCGCGTGGAGCCCGGCCCGCCGGCCGAAGACCAGCAGGTCGGAGAGGGAGTTGCCGCCGAGCCGGTTCGAGCCGTGCATCCCGCCCGCGACCTCCCCGGCCGCGAACAGCCCCGGCACCCCGACGGTGGCGGCGGTGTCGGAGTCCACCGCGATCCCGCCCATCACGTAGTGGCAGGTCGGCCCGACCTCCATCGGTTCGGCGGTGATGTCCACGTCCGCCAGCTCCTTGAACTGGTGGTACATCGACGGCAGCCGCCGTTTGATCTTCTCGGCCGGCATCCGGGTGGACACGTCCAGGAACACCCCGCCGTGCGGGGAGCCGCGGCCGGCCTTCACCTCGGCGTTGATGGCCCGGGCGACCTCGTCGCGGGGCAGCAGCTCGGGCGGGCGCCGGTTGTTGTCCGGGTCCTCGTACCAGCGGTCTCCCTCCTCCTCCGTCTCGGCGTACTTCTCCTTGAAGACGTCCGGGACGTAGTCGAACATGAACCGCTTGCCCTCGCTGTTGCGCAGCACCCCGCCGTCGCCGCGCACCGATTCCGTGACGAGGATGCCCTTCACGGACGGGGGCCAGACCATGCCCGTGGGGTGGAACTGCACGAACTCCATGTTGAGCAGCGGCGCCCCCGCGAGCAGGGCCAGCGCGTGGCCGTCGCCGGTGTACTCCCAGGAGTTGGAGGTGGTCTTGAAGGACTTGCCGATCCCGCCCGTGGCCAGCACCACCGCCGGGGCCTCCAGGACGAAGAAGCGGCCGGTCTCGCGTTCGTAGCAGAAGGTGCCCGCGACCCGGTCCCCGTCCTTGAGCACCCGTGTGACCGTGCACTCCTGGAAGACCTTGAGCCGGGCCTCGTGGTCCCCGTGCTCCCGGAAGTCCTCCTGCTGGAGCTGGACGATCTTCTGCTGGAGGGTGCGGATCAGTTCCAGGCCGGTGCGGTCGCCGACGTGTGCCAGGCGCGGGTACTCGTGGCCGCCGAAGTTGCGCTGGGAGATCCTTCCGTCGGGGGTCCGGTCGAAGAGCGCGCCCCAGGTCTCCAGTTCCCACACCCGGTCCGGGGCCTCCTTGGCGTGCAGCTCGGCCATCCGCCACTGGTTGAGGAACTTCCCGCCGCGCATGGTGTCGCGGAAGTGGACCTGCCAGTTGTCATGCGCGTTGGCGTTGCCCATGGACGCGGCGATCCCGCCCTCCGCCATGACGGTGTGCGCCTTGCCGAAGAGGGACTTGCAGATCACCGCGGTGCGGGCGCCCCGCTCCCGGGCCTCGATCGCGGCCCGCAGCCCGGCACCGCCCGCACCGACCACGACCACGTCCCACTGCTGCCGGTCGACTTCGGTCATGTCAGAAGATCCTCGGGTCGGTGAAGGTGCCGGTGGCCAGCAGGTACACGTAGAAGTCGCACAGGGCCACGCTGATCAGGGAGGCCCAGGCGAGCTGCATGTGGCGGGTGTTGAGCCGGCCGGCCCAGCTCCACAGGCGGTAGCGCACGGGGTGCGCGGAGAAGTGCTTGAGGCGGCCGCCCATGATGTGCCGGCACGAGTGGCAGGAGAGGGTGTAGGCCCAGATGAGCGTGATGTTGACCAGGAACAGCAGGGTTCCGAGGCCCATGTGCCCCCACGCGTAGTGCCCGTCGCGGAAGGTCAGCACGGTGTCGTACGTCAGGATCCCCGCGACCGGGACCGCCGCGTAGAAGAAGTAGCGGTGCGCGTTCTGCAGGACCAGCGGGAAGCGGGTCTCGCCCGTGTACCCGGTGTGCGGCTCCGCGACCGCGCAGGCGGGCGGTGAGGCCCAGAAGCCGCGGTAGTAGGCCTTGCGGTAGTAGTAGCAGGTCAGCCGGAAGCCGAGGGGGAAGACCAGGATCAGCAGGGCGGGGGACAGGCCCCACCAGCTGCCGAACAGGTCGAGGTTGGGGCCGCCGCGCATCGTCTCGCAGTTCTCCGCCAGGCAGGGGGAGTAGAACGGGGAGACGTAGGGGGCCGCGTAGTAGTGGGCGTTCGCGAACGCCCGCCAGGTCGAGTAGACGACGAAGGCGAGCAGCCCGGCCGCGGTGCCGGCGGGGGCCAGCCACCACCGGTCGGTCCGCAGGTGCCGGGCCGTGATCGCGGCCCGGGAGGGGGAGTGGACCCCGCCGGGCCGTTGCTGGGCTGGTTCCGTGCCTGTGGCCAAGGAGAACTCCGGTTGGAGTGTGATGAGGGGTGGCCCAGGAGGCCCGGCCGCTCGCGCGGCCGGGCCAGATGGGAGTGGATGCCGAAGGTGGCCGGTGCCGGGTCTCAGGGGGCGCGGCGGTCGCGGACGCCGAGGCCTTCGTCGTCGGTGTCCGTCCACTTGGACTGGTCGTAGGGGGTGTCCGGGACGGTGACCATCCCGGCCGGGCCGGAGGGCTTGGGGGCGGCGGCCGGCGACTGCCGGGCGACGTCCTGCTCCAGCCGTTCCACCGATCGGACCAGCTCGTTCAGGTTGCGTCGTACAGCGGTCAGATCGTCTTGCAGGGACATGACGTGACCTCACTTCCGCGGGGGTGCGGTGGCAACGCTCACGGGCGCCTGCGAGTGTCGCGCCTCCCGTCCCCGGTTGTGAAGGGACGTGCAGCGATTCCGGGCGCGCAGGCGCAAACCGTGCGCCCCTCCCTGCCCCCATTTTCATCCCTCGAACGAGGGAACGCTCGCTCGGGCCGCAACCGGGATTGGTCCGCACGGGTGGGGTTCGCGGCGTGGCGCGGGTCCGCTCCGGAGGACCCGGCGGGCTGTCGATTTCAGTGGATTCCGGCACCAGTGTGATCAGCTCCATATACCGCCGAACGTGATCAAGACCCCTCTTTCACGGCTCCACGCCCCGCCCCGGAGGTACCACCCATGACCCAGAGAACGCGCAGGTCCTTGGCGCTCCTCACCTCGGGAGTCCTTGCACTGCCGCTCCTCGCGGGCTGCGGGGCGGGCGACGACGACGGCGGGCCGGCCGCCGCCGGACCGGACATCGCGCTGACGGCCCGCGAGCAGGTCGCCGACGGCGGGGTCCTGCGCTGGGCGGTGGACTCCCTGCCGGAGACCCTCAACAGCTTCCAGGCCGACGCGGACGCCACCACCAGCCGGATCGCGGGGGCGGTGCTGCCCCAGCTGTTCACGCTGGACGCCAAGGGGCGGCCGGTGGCCAATCCCGACTACCTGGAGAAGGCCGAGGTCGTCCAGCGCGAGCCCAAGCAGGTCGTGCTGTACCGGCTGAACCAGAAGGCGGTGTGGAGCGACGGGCGGGAGATCGGCGCCCCCGACTTCGTGGCGCAGTGGCGGGCCCTGAGCGGCAAGGACTCGGCGTACTGGACGGCCCGCAACGCCGGCTACGAGCGGATCGAGAAGATCGAGCGCGGCAAGTCCGACCTGGAGGTCAAGGTCACCTTCGTCCGCCCGTACGCGGACTGGCGCTCCCTGTTCAGCCCGCTGTACCCGAAGCAGGTCATGGGCACCCCGGAGGCCTTCAACGAGGGGGCCCGGGGCGCCCTCAAGGTCACGGCCGGCCCCTTCAGCCTGGGGGCCCTCGACAAGAAGACCGGCACCGCGGCCCTGACCCGCAACCCCCGCTGGTGGGGCCGGCCCGCCAAGCTGGACACCCTGGTCCTGACGGCGGTCCCCCGGGCCGGCCGCCCGGCGGCGCTGGCCGAGGGGAAGCTGGACCTGGCGGAGATCGACCGCGCGGGCGCCGACCGCATCGCCCTCGCCCACCGCGACGGCGGCCGGACCGACGGGAGCCACGGCCCGGGCGCCTCCCTCACCCCGGCGCAGGCCACCCTCTCCTGGGCGCTGGCGCACGGCGCGGACGAGGCCAAGGCCAGGGAGGAGCAGGAGAGGCGGCAGAAGAACGCCGAGGCGGTGAAGAAGTACGCGGACGAGCAGTCGGCGCTGCGCGGCTTCGAGGTCCGCAAGTCGCTGGAGCCCTCCTACACCCAGCTGGCCATGAACGGGGCGTCCGGCCCGCTGTCCGACGAGCGGGTGCGCCGGGCCATCGCCCGGGCGCTGGACCGCAAGGAGCTCGCGGAGATCGTCCTCAAGCCGCTCGGCCTGCCGGCGAAGCCGGTCGGCAGCCACCTGGCCCTGGCCGGGCAGCCGGCGTACGCGGACAACAGCGACGCCCTGGGCGGGCGGGACACGCACGCGGCCCAGGCCCTCCTCGCGGACGCGGGCTGGCGCAAGGGCGGCAAGCTCACCGAGCCGGACGGGGCGAAGGCGGGCCCGGAGGGCGAGGGGGCGACGGACGACTCCAAGACCCGGGCGGTCGCCAAGCCCGGGCCGGGCGACGGCACGGGCGACGACGGCCTCTACATCGTGGGCCAGGACGACGGCCGCAACGGCGCCGTGCGCCGGGACCGGCCGGACCGCCGGGCCCGGGCGGGCCGCCCGGGCACCCCGAGTGCCGGCCCGCACGTCTTCCAGGAGGGCCGGGTCGACTTCGGTGAGCAGCTCGTCGACGAGGGGATCGCCTTCGCCCCGGGCGGCCTGCGCGCGGGACTCTCGCCGGTGCTGGCCCCGTCCTCCCTGGCCGCCCAGCAGGAGGACGCCCTGCTGACGCAGGCGGGAGCCATCGAGGACGGCAAGCGCGCGGCGGCCGCGGCCGCGGCCGCGGCGGCGAAGGCGGAGGCGGAGGCCGACGGCGAGGACGCGAAGGAGCCGGCCAAGGAGCCCGCCAGGGCCACTCCCGCCCCGGCTCCGGCCAAGCAGACCACCCCCCGCACGTCGGGCGCCATGCTCGCCAAGGACGGAAAGCAGCTCAACCTGCGCTTCGTCATGCCGGCCGGCCCCGGCTCGGAGGCACTGCGCGCGGTCGGCGAGCGGATCTCCCAGACGCTGCGGAAGATCGGCATCAACACCCAGGTGACCAAGGTGCCCGACGAGAGCTTCTTCAAGGACCACATCGCCTCGGGCCAGTACGACCTGGCCCTGTACTCCTGGCCCGCCACGGCCTTCCCGGCCACCGACGCCCGGCCGATCTTCGCCAAGCCCGAGCCGGCGGCCGACGGCTCGCTGCTCGTCGAGCAGAACTACACCCGGGTCGGCACCGACCACATCGACCAGCTCTTCGACCAGGCGGCCGGCGAGCTGGACGAGGGGAAGGCCCGTGACCTGATGCGCAAGGCGGACGCCCGGATCTGGGCCGAGGCCGGCTCGATCCCCCTGTACCAGCGCCCGGAGCTGGTCGCGGCCAAGCCGGGGCTGGCGAACGCCGGCGCCTTCGGTCTCGGGGCGCCGCGCTTCCAGGACATCGGCTGGAAGAAGCCGCAGGCCGCGAAGGAGGCGAAGCAGAAGTAGCCGGTGGCCGGAAGACGCCCGGCGAAGAAGTGGTGAAAAAACGGGGCCTGTCGGGTTGACCCGCGGGTAGCAAGCTCAGAAGTGACTCAAGTTCCTTGCCCGCCGGATGCCCGGCGGGCAAGGTCGTGCGTACCCGTTGACCCGCAGGAACACACGTCCCCACCCAGTAGCGCAGACGGCCGGGAGCCCCCACCCACACCCCGGCCGTCCTCAGTCGTCCGGCCCCTTGACAGACCCCCGGCAGGCGGTTCCCGCCGATCGACGTACGATGGGGTAAGGCCGTGGCAGGTTTCCGCCCGGTCGAGGCGCGCGTGCCAGGCCGTACGCGACGCCATCCACGATCCCGGGAGAAGCGCCGAAGTGCCCACGCGCCACGACATCCGTAACGTCGCCATCGTCGCCCACGTCGACCATGGCAAGACGACCATCGTCGATGCCATGCTCAAGCAGGCCGGTGCCTTCGCCGCCCACCAGCAGCTCGACGACCGCATGATGGACTCGAACGACCTGGAGCGTGAGAAGGGCATCACGATCCTCGCCAAGAACACGGCGGTGAAGTACCACCCCAAGGACGGCGGGGCGCCCATCACGATCAACATCATCGACACCCCCGGCCACGCCGACTTCGGTGGTGAGGTCGAGCGCGGTCTGTCGATGGTGGACGCCGTCGTCCTGCTGGTCGACGCCTCCGAGGGTCCGCTGCCCCAGACCCGCTTCGTGCTCCGCAAGGCCCTCCAGGCCCGGATGCCCGTCATCCTCTGCATCAACAAGACGGACCGCCCGGACTCCCGGATCGACGAGGTCGTCAACGAGACCTACGACCTGTTCCTGGACCTGGACGCGGACGAGGACCAGATCGAGTTCCCGATCGTCTACGCCTGCGGCCGTGACGGCGTCGCCTCGCTGACCAAGCCGGAGGACGGCACCGTCCCCGCGGACAGCGACAACCTGGAGCCGTTCTTCTCCACCATCCTGGAGCACGTCCCGGCCCCGACGTACGAGGAGGACGCGCCGCTCCAGGCCCACGTCACCAACCTCGACGCCGACAACTTCCTCGGCCGCATCGCGCTGCTCCGCGTCGAGCAGGGCGAGCTGCGCAAGGGCCAGACCGTCGCGTGGATCAAGCGTGACGGCACGGTCTCCAACGTCCGCATCACCGAGCTGATGATGACCGAGGCGCTCACCCGCAAGCCGGCCGAGGTGGCCGGCCCCGGTGACATCTGCGCCGTCGCCGGTATCCCCGACATCATGATCGGCGAGACCCTGGCCGACCCGGAGAACCCGATCGCGCTGCCGCTGATCACGGTGGACGAGCCGGCCATCTCCATGGTCATCGGCACCAACACCTCCCCGCTGGTCGGCCGCGGCGGCACCGGCAAGGGCGCGGACGCGAAGGCCGCGGTCAAGGACCGCAAGGTCACCGCCCGCCAGGTCAAGGACCGTCTGGACCGCGAGCTGATCGGTAACGTCTCGCTGCGCGTCCTGGACACCGAGCGCCCGGACGCCTGGGAGGTCCAGGGCCGCGGTGAGCTCGCGCTGGCCATCCTGGTCGAGCAGATGCGCCGCGAGGGCTTCGAGCTGACCATCGGCAAGCCGCAGGTCGTCACCAAGGAGATCGACGGCAAGACCTACGAGCCCGTCGAGCGCATGACGATCGACGTGCCCGAGGAGCACATGGGTGCCGTCACCCAGCTCATGGGCGTCCGCAAGGGCCGCATGGACAACATGTCGAACCACGGCTCCGGCTGGGTGCGCATGGAGTTCGTCGTCCCGTCCCGCGGCCTCATCGGCTTCCGTACGGAGTTCCTGACCCAGACCCGCGGCACCGGCATCGGCCACTCGATCCACGAGGGTCACGAGCCGTGGTTCGGCAACCTGCAGACCCGCAATAACGGTTCGCTGGTCGCCGACCGCGCCGGCGCGGTCACCGCGTTCGCGATGACCAACCTGCAGGAGCGCGGCGTCCTGTTCACCGACCCCGGCACCGAGGTGTACGAGGGCATGATCGTCGGCGAGAACTCGCGCGCCGACGACATGGACGTGAACATCACCAAGGAGAAGAAGCTCACGAACATGCGCTCCTCCTCGGCCGACTCCTTCGAGGCGATCGTCCCGCCGCGCAAGCTCTCCCTGGAGCAGTCCCTGGAGTTCTGCCGCGACGACGAGTGCGTCGAGGTGACCCCGGAGGCCGTGCGCATCCGCAAGGTCGTCCTGGACCAGAAGGAGCGCTCGCGCACCGCTTCGCGGGCCAAGTCGGCCAAGTAGGACGCGAGTAGGCTTCTGGCCGAAACGCATACCTTCGGCGACGGCCCCTCCCTGCACCGGACCGGTGCGGGGAGGGGCCGTCGCCGTTTGTCAAACGGATTGTGTCGCTCGTGTGTCCGCATACCGACCGTGACACTCCGGAAGATGAACTAACCGTCCGTTTCGCACGTGTCTGTCTCCTATCTGTTTGTCCGGATTTCGGGTTTTCGCCATAGGGTGATGTTGTGAAAACGAGACCACTTAACTGTGGTTTACGGTCTGGGCGTCCCTGAGGATGGCTCCATTGAGCTCGGGTCAATGGGTCACACGCTGTGGGGAGCGTCGACTCACGAGCACACACGACGGGACCGGATTTCGCTGTCAGGGGTGTCAGCGGGGGACGGGCCCACATCATCGACAGTGACTCCTGAGGAGGCTATTACCCATGCGCGGAGCAACGAGCGCCAAGTGGGTCGTGGGTGCGGTCATCGTGGCGATGGCTGCCACCGCATGCAGCAGTGGCGACAAGGACAGCGGCGCGGGTGCCAAGGGCGGCTCGTTCCGCCTCGGCATCACCGAGCCGACCGCGATCGACCCGTTCAACTCCCAGGAGTCCGAGGGCGCGCTCGTCACGCACAACCTCTTCACGGGTCTGTACAGCGCGACGGTCGACGGCAAGCTGAAGCCCGAACTCGCCGAGTCGGTCCAGACCAGCGACGACGGCAAGACCTGGACCTTCAAGATCAAGCAGGGCACGAAGTTCACCAACGGCGAGCCCGTTGACGCCGAGGCCTTCGTCCGCGGCTGGACCCGTGTGGTCGCCAAGGACTCCGCCTCCGACGTGGCCTACCCGTTCGCGGGCATCGCCGGCTACAAGGAGCTCAACAGCGGCGGCGCCACCACCTTCGCCGGTGTGACCGCTCCGGACGCGAGCACCCTCAAGGTCGAGCTCTCCGAGGCCGACTTCGAGTTCGACAAGAAGACCGTGCACCAGGCCTTCAGCCCGGTCCCGAAGGTCGCCGGCGCCGCCAGCAACAAGGCGTACAACGACGCGCCGATCGGCAACGGCCCCTTCAAGATGGAGGGTTCGTGGCAGCACAACAAGTCCATCACCCTCGTCCGTAACGACGACTACGGCCTGCAGAAGGCCAAGCTCGCCAAGGTCGAGATCTCGATCCTGAACTCGGCCAACGGCTCCACCCTGGAGTACCAGGGCTTCCAGTCGGGCCAGTTCGACTGGGCCCGTATGCCCACGCCGCAGCTTCCGGTCGCGAAGGCCAAGTTCTCGCCGAAGAAGCAGTGGATCGAGGCCGACACCAGCGGTGTCAACTACCTGGTCGCCTTCAACCAGGTCGCCCCGCTGAACAACCCCGACGCGCGCAAGGCGATCTCCTACGCGATCGACCGCGAGGCCATCGCCAAGGGTGTCTTCCAGGGCATGCAGAAGCCGGCCACCTCGGTCCTGCCGCCGTCCTTCGCCGACACCTACGTGGACGGCGTCTGCTCCTCCTGCGTCAAGCAGGACAAGGAGAAGGCCAAGCAGTTCGCGGAGAAGGGCGGCCTGAAGCCGGGCACCGTCCTCGACTTCGGCTACAACACCGGTGCGGGCCACGAGGAGTGGGTCCAGGCCATCGCGCAGCAGCTGAAGGAGGTCCTCGGCCTCGACGTCAAGCTGAACGGCAAGCCGTTCAAGGAGGCCCTGGCCCAGCAGCAGGACAAGGGCACCGGCGGTCTGTGGCGCTCGGCGTGGGGCGCGGACTACCCGACCCCGGACAACTTCCTGTACCCGCTGCTCGACTCGGGTTCGATCAACGAGGACCCGGCGACGGGCAAGGCGGCCGGTGACAACCGCGGCCGTTACAACAACCCGAAGTTCGACGAGCTGATCACCAAGGCCCGCGGCACCAAGGACCCGGCGGCCCGCGCCGCGGTCTACAAGGAGGCCGAGAAGCTCGCGATCGACGACGAGCAGGGTCTCATCCCGCTGTGGAAGCGCACCCAGTTCCGTCTCGCGGCCACGGACAAGTTCGACAACATCCAGCTGGACTTCTTCGAGGACCCGAACCTCGCTGAGATCTCGGCCAAGTAAGAGCCTCCTCAACAGCAGGTAGGCGAAGGTCGTGGGGGCCCGAGTTACTTCTCCGGTCCCCACGGCCTTCGCTCAGTCCCGGGCGCACCCCTTTGTCTCGTCGATCCGCGCCCGGATGCGGCCAATCTCCCGATCGGATGAAGCCGCCAACCCCCACGCTCGGTATGTGAAGGAGGCATCGTGGGAAGATATGTGATCCGGCGGCTCGGACAGATGGTTGTCGTTCTCTTCGGTGCGACGGTTATTCTCTTCTGCTGTCTTTTCGTGCTCCCCGGCGACCCTGTGGGCTCGCTCGGTGGTGACAAGGCCCGTGACCCGGCCGTGGTCGAGGCGCTCCGCGAGCGCTACGGCCTCAACGACCCGCTGCCCGTGCAGTACGGGAACTTCGTCAAGAACCTCGCGCAGGGCGACCTGGGTGAGGACTACACCCAGCGCCGGCCGGTGACCGAGGTCCTCCAGCCGAAGCTGGTGAACACCGCGGAGCTCGCTCTGGCGGCCATCGTCCTGGACATCGCGATCGGCCTGCTGGCGGGTCTGATCGCCGCGCTCTTCAGATACTCGTTCTGGGACGTGTTGATCACGCTCCTGACCACCATGGCCGTCGGCTTCCCGTCCTTCGTGATCGGCATGGTGCTCCAGAAGGTCTTCGTGGTCCAGGTCAAATGGTTCCCGCTGATCTCCGACGGCACGATGAAGTCGCTGATCCTGCCTGCCTTCACGCTGGCGATCCTCGACGCCGCCCTCGTGGCGCGGCTCATGCGCGGCACCATGCTCGAGGTGCTGCGGGCCGACTACGTCAAGACGGCCGTCGCCAAGGGCCTGCCCCGGCGGACCGTGCTCGTCAAGCACGTCATGCGCAACTCGATCATCCCGGTCGTCACGTACCTGGGTATCTCCTTCGGCTCGCTGCTCGGTGGCGCCCTGATCACCGAGGCCATCTTCAACTGGGACGGCATCGGTCTCGCCCTGGTGCAGGCGGTCCAGCAGCAGAACAACCCGATCATCATCGGCGTGGTGACCTTCGGCGTCGCCGTGTTCGTTCTGCTCAACCTCATCGTCGACCTCTTGTACGCGGTCCTCGACCCGCGCATCCGTCTCGCCTGATCCCAGGCAGCCCGTTCTAGGAGTTACCCATGACCGAGCTCACCAAGAGCACATCGGTGGCGGGGGACGCGACCGCACCGGCGCAGGCCGCGAACGCGGAGGCCGAACCGGCCGTCGCCCGCGTGACCCAGTGGGGCGAGATCCGCCACCGCTTCCTCGCGAACAAGCTGGCCGTCGTCGGCCTCGGCCTCGTCCTGCTGCTGTTCCTGACCGCGATCTTCGCTCCGCTGATCGCCCCGCAGGACCCGCTGGCCCAGGACCTGAACAACACCCTCCAGGAGCCGGGCAACGGTCACCTGCTGGGTACCGACGCCCTCGGCCGCGACCAGTTCTCCCGCATCATCTACGGCACCCGCATCGCCGTGGAGATCGGTCTCGCGTCGATCTTCCTGGCGTGCCTCATCGGCATCGTCATCGGCGCGCTGGCCGGCTACTTCGGCCGCGCCACCGACTCGGTGCTGATGCGCATCGCCGACGTCTTCTTCGCCTTCCCGCTGCTGATCGGCGCCATCGTCATCATCATCGCGATGGGCCGGGGCGTGATGCCGGTGATCATCTCGCTGGCCGTCTTCTCGTGGCCGACGGTCTCCCGTCTGCTGCGCAGCTCGATCCTGTCGGTCCGCGAGGCCGACTACGTGCTGGCCGCCCGCGCCCTGGGCGCGGACACCCGCCGGATCATCCTGCGGCACATCATCCCCAACTCCATCGCCGCCGTGATGGCCTACGCCGCGTTCAGCGTCGGCGGTGCCATCGTGGCCGAGGCCTCGCTGTCCTTCCTGGGCGTGGGCGTGAGCCCCGAGGTCCCGGAGTGGGGCAACATGCTCGCCGCCGCCAAGGACTTCATGGGGGTCAAGGACTTCCTGTGGACCTACCCCAGCATCGCGATCGTGCTGACGGTCCTTGGCTTCGTATTCGTCGGTGACGGGCTCCGCGACGCCCTCGACCCGAAGCTGCGCTAGAAGGGCGGCACCACCACATGACTGCTTCAAGCATCACCGCAGACGAGTCCCGCCCCAAGGGCGGCGACACCGAGGTGCCCGTTCTCGAAGTGCGCGACCTGCACGTCGAGTTCGCGACCCGTGAAGGCGTCGTCAAGGCCGTCAACGGCGTGAACTACAGCGTCTCCTCCGGCGAGACCCTGGCCGTGCTCGGCGAGTCCGGCTCCGGCAAGTCCGTGACCGCGCAGGCGATCATGGGCATCCTCGACTCGCCCCCCGGGCGGGTCGCCAAGGGCGAGATCCTCTTCCGCGGCGAGGACATCCTCAAGCTGCCGGAGAACGAGCGGCGCAAGCTGCGCGGCCCGAAGATGGCGATGATCTTCCAGGACGCCCTGTCCGCCCTGAACCCGGTGTTCTCCGTCGGCAACCAGCTGGGCGAGATGTTCCGCGTCCACCAGGGCATGTCGAAGAAGGACGCCACGGTCAAGGCCATCGAGCTCATGGACCGGGTGAAGATCCCCGCGGCCAAGAGCCGGGTCAACGACTACCCGCACCAGTTCTCGGGCGGTATGCGCCAGCGCATCATGATCGCGATGGCGCTCGCCCTGGAGCCGGACCTGATCATCGCGGACGAGCCCACCACGGCGCTCGACGTGACGGTCCAGGCCCAGGTCATGGACCTGCTGGCGGACCTGCAGCGCGAGTACAACATGGGTCTGATCCTGATCACCCACGACCTCGGCGTCGTCGCCGACGTCGCGGACAAGATCGCCGTGATGTACGCGGGCCGCATCGTCGAGCAGGCTCCCGTCCACGAGCTGTACAAGCGCCCCGCGCACCCGTACACCCGTGGTCTGCTGGACTCGATCCCGCGCCTGGACCAGAAGGGCCAGGAGCTCTACGCGATCAAGGGTCTGCCGCCCAACCTGCTGAAGGCCCCCTCGGGCTGCGCCTTCAACCCGCGCTGCCCCAAGGCGCAGGACATCTGCCGCACCGAGATGCCGCCCCTGCTCCAGGTGACCGAGCAGGACGGCACCGAGCTGGCCGGCCGTGCCAGCGCCTGCCACTTCCGCGAGGAGCAGCTCCATGGCTGAGTTCGACAAGAAGGATGACGCCGTGGACGCCACCCCCGGTATCAGTGAGGTCGAGGTCGTCGAGGCGGCCACCGAGACGGCGGCCGTGGCCGCCATCGAGGCGCCCGTCGAGCGCGGCGAGCCGATCCTGCAGGTGCGCAACCTGGTCAAGCACTTCCCGCTGACCCAGGGCATCCTGTTCAAGAAGCAGATCGGCGCCGTCCGCGCGGTCGACGGGATCTCCTTCGACCTGCACCAGGGCGAGACGCTCGGCATCGTCGGCGAGTCCGGCTGCGGCAAGTCGACCGTCGCCAAGCTGCTGATGCTGCTGGAGACGGCGACGTCCGGCGAGGTCTTCTACAAGGGCCAGGACATCACGAAGCTGTCGGGCAAGGCCCTCAAGGCCGTGCGCCGCAACATCCAGATGGTGTTCCAGGACCCCTACACCTCGCTGAACCCGCGCATGACGGTCGGCGACATCATCGGCGAGCCCTTCGAGATCCACCCCGAGGTGGCTCCGAAGGGCGACCGGCGGCGCAAGGTCCAGGAGCTCCTGGACGTGGTCGGCCTGAACCCCGAGTACATCAACCGCTACCCGCACCAGTTCTCCGGCGGCCAGCGACAGCGCATCGGCATCGCCCGCGGCCTCGCGCTCCAGCCCGAGATCATCATCTGCGACGAGCCCGTCTCCGCGCTCGACGTGTCGGTGCAGGCGCAGGTCATCAACCTGATGGCGAAGCTGCAGGACGAGTTCAACCTGTCCTACATCTTCATCGCGCACGACCTCTCGATCGTCCGGCACATCTCGGACCGCGTGGGCGTGATGTACCTGGGCAAGATGGCGGAGATCGGCACCGACGCGCAGATCTACGACCACCCGACCCACCCGTACACCCAGGCGCTGCTCTCCGCGGTGCCGGTGCCGGACCCGGCGGCCCGCGAGGGCCGCGAGCGGATCATCCTGTCCGGTGACGTCCCGTCGCCGGCCAACCCGCCGTCGGGCTGCCGCTTCCGCACCCGCTGCTGGAAGGCCCAGGACCTGTGCTCCACCGAGGTGCCGCTGCTGGCGGTCCCGGAGCGCTTCAAGGGCCAGGACACCGAGGCGGCGCACGAGTCCGCGTGCCACTTCGCCGAGGAGAAGACGGTCCTGCCCGTCTGACCCCCTCGCCACACCCCGCCGGGCACGGCCGCTTGCGGCCGTGCCCGGTCGGCGTTTGCGGGGCCCGGGGGCGTACCCGTACCGGCTCGGTAACGTGACGGCTCAGGTATGTTCTATGGGTCCGGGCGTCCCCGAGGATGGCCCCATCGAGCTCGCGTCTCGGGTCAAGCGCTGTGGGGAGCGTCGGCTCACGAGCACATCGACAGTGACTCCTGAGGAGGCAATTTCCCATGCGTGGAGCAACGCGCGCCCGATGGGCCGCCGGCACCGTCGTGCTGGCGATGGCCATGACGGCTTGCGGCGGCGGGGACGACCCGTCCGCCGAGGGCCGGATGGGCGGCCACATCACCGTGCGGCTGAGCGAGCCGCAGCACGGCCTGGTGGGCCAGAACACCGGCGAGTCCGAGGGCGCCGAGGTGCTGCACGCGCTGTTCACCGGCCTGGTCGCGTACGACAACAAGACCAGCGAGCCGAAGCTCGCGGTCGCCGAGTCCATCGAGTCGACGGACTCCAAGACCTGGACGATCAAGCTCAAGGACGGCTACACCTTCCACAACGGCGAGAAGGTCGACGCGCAGTCCTTCGTGCGCGCCTGGAACTGGGGGGCCAACCAGGAGAACGACGCCGAGGCGATGGGCTTCTTCTCCAAGATCGAGGGCTCCGACGAGCTGGCCCCGGGCAAGGGGAAGACCCCCACCGCCAAGGAGCTCAAGGGTCTCAAGATCGTCGACAGCAAGACCTTCGTGGTCACGCTGAAGGCGCCCTTCTCCCAGTTCAAGAACATGCTGGGCTACAACGCCTTCTACCCGCTGCCCAAGGCCTTCGAGGCGGACCCGCAGAAGTTCGGCGAGGCGCCGATCGGCAACGGTCCGTTCCAGATGGACGGCACGTGGGAGCACAACAAGCAGATCAAGATCAAGAAGTACGCCAAGTACCCGAGCGACGGCCGCGCCAAGCTCGACGGCGTCACCTTCAAGATCTACGACAACCTCGACGCCGCCTACGGCGACCTCAAGGCGGGCAAGCTGCAGATAGTCGACAAGCTGCCGGTCACCGCACTGCCCACCGTCTCCCAGGAGTTCGGCGAGCGCTACATCTACAAGCCGGAAGCCTCCATCGGCTACATCGGCCTGCCGCTCGAAGCCGACCCCGAGGCCTTCGGCAAGCCCGACGTCCGCAAGGCGATCTCGATGGCCATCGACCGGGACGCCATCGCGAAGAGCATCTTCAACGGCACCCGCAAGCCGGCCGACGACTTCATCAGCCCCATCGTCCCCGGCTACCGCAAGGGCGCCCTGGGCGAGGCCGGCCTCTTCAACCCGGTCAAGGCCAGGGAACTGTTCCAGCGCGCCGGAGGCATCCCCGGCAACAAGATGGAACTCGGCTACGAGGCCGACAGCGACAACAGGGAGTGGATCGAGGCCGTCGCCGCCCAGCTGAAGACCAACCTGGGCATCGAGGTCACCCCCAAGCCCTTCCCGAAGGCCGGCGACCTGCTGAACGCGCTGAGCGCCCAGCGGTTCGAGGGAGCCTTCCGCACGGGCTGGGCCATGGACTACCCGGCGGCCGAGGACTACCTGCGCCCGGTGTTCTCCAAGGAGGCCATCGCCAACGGCTCCAACTTCGGGCACTACAAGAGCGAGGAGTTCGAGGCGGCCCTCGCCGCGGCCGACCGCTCCACCGATCCGGCCGACAGCCTCAAGCTGTACCAGAAGGCCGACGACATCGTCATCCGGGACCTCCCGTACATCCCGGTCTTCACCTACATGTCGGCCGCCGCCTACGCCAAGAACGTCACCCACGTCGAGGTCGACGCCCAGGGCCGCATGGACCTCGCCAACGTCCAGCTCACCTGAGGCACCCGCCCGCCCCGCCCGCCCCCGCACGCACCGGGGGCGGGCAAAGCGGTTGCGGCCGCCCGCCGCGGCGGCCGACAGTGGCCCGATGGCCACCGACACGCTGACCGTCCGCCCGGCCGGCCCCGGGGACGCCCGGGACATCTGCGCCCTGCTCAACGCCGTCGACCTCGTGGAGATCGGCCGGCCCGAAACCGACCTCGGCACCGTCGAGGCCGACCTCAACCACCCCGACGTCGACCTCGCCACCGACTCCTGGCTCGCCTTCCAAGGCGGCCGCCTCGTCGCCTACGCCCTCGTCTGGGCCGACTCCGGACCCGGCCGGATCGACGGCGACCACTACGTCCTGCCCGGCCACGACCGGGCCGCACTGGCGCTGCTGCGCCGGATGGAGGACCGGGCCCGCCGGATGGCCTCCGGCACCGGACGCGGCGCCCGGCTCCGCCTCCAGCTCAACGTCCGCCCCACCCTCGACCTCACCCTCCTCACCGGCCGCGGCTACCGCAGCGTCCGCCGCTACCAGGTGATGACCCGCGCCCTCGGCCCGGCCGCCGACCTGCCGCCCGAGCCGCCCGCCGGCCTCGTGCTGCGCGACTGCGCCGCCGACGAGGCCGACCGCCGCCGCGCCCACGCCCTGGTCGAGGAGACCTTCGCCGCCCACTTCGGACACGTGGGGCGCGACTACGAGGCCTGGCTGGACCACGTCGACGGACGCCGCCTCGACTGGTCCCTGGTGTGGATCGCGAGCCTGCCCGGACAGGGCGACGCGGCCGTCCTCTTCTCCCGCGACGACCGCACCAGCATGGGCTGGATCAGCCACATCGGCGTACGCGAGGAGGTCCGCGGCCGGGGCGTCGGCGCCTTCCTGCTGCGCCACGCCTTCGCCGCCTTCGCCGCCCGCGGCCGCGACACCCTGGGCCTGGGCGTGGACACCCTCAACGAGAGCGGAGCCCTGGCCCTCTACGAGGCGCACGGCATGACCCTGCACTACGCCGTCGACACCTGGGACCTGCCTTTGCACCCCCAGGGGTGACAGGCGGGGGACGCGAGGGTGCAAAACGGCCAACCAGGAGTGAAAGCTGCCCTACATAGGGTGACATTGCCCCTAAGTGAGTCTTGGGACCCCTAGGAGGCAGTCCATGCGCGGAGCCACCCACGCCCAGTGGGCCGCATGTGCGGTGGCCGTCGCCCTCGCGGCGACGGCCTGCGGCGGCGGGAGCGACAGCGGCGGCGGTGGCGGTGCGGCGGGGATCGTCAGCTCCTCCTGGGGCGACCCGCAGAACCCGCTGGAGCCGGCCAACACCAACGAGGTGCAGGGCGGCAAGGTCCTCGACATGCTCTTCCGCGGCCTCAAGCGCTACGACGCCAAGACGGGCGAGGCCCGCAACATGGTCGCCGAGAAGATCGAGACCACCGACAGCCAGAACTTCACCATCACCCTGAAGGACGGCTGGAAGTTCAGCAACGACGAACCGGTCACCGCCCAGTCCTTCGTCGACGCCTGGAACTACGCGGCGGACGTGCGCAACAAGCAGAACAACGCCACCTTCTTCGCAGGCATCCGCGGCTACGACGACGTGCACCCCGCCTCCGGGGAGCCCAAGGCCAAGACCATGTCCGGGCTGGTGGTCAAGGACCCCAAGACCTTCACCGTCGCCCTGAAGTCGAAGTTCTCCACCTGGCCCGAGACCCTCGGCTACCAGGCCTTCTCCCCGCTGCCCAAGGCCTTCTTCACCGACCACTCCGGCTGGCTGAACAAGCCGGTCGGCAACGGCCCGTACACGGTGGACTCGTACACCAAGGGCACCGGCATGAAGCTGCGCAAGTGGGACGGCTACCCCGGCGAGGACAAGGCGCAGAACGGCGGCGTGGACCTCAAGGTCTACACGGACAACAACACCGCCTACACCGACCTGATCTCCGGCAACCTCGACCTCGTGGACGACGTCCCCGCGCAGCAGCTGAAGAACGTCAAGAACGACCTCGGCGACCGCTACATCAACCAGCCGGCCCTCATCCTCCAGACCCTCACCTTCCCGCTCTACGACCCGCAGTGGAGCAAGGAGGGCATGGACAAGGTCCGCCGCGGCATCTCCATGGCGATCAACCGCGACGAGATCACCGAGCAGATCTTCCGCGAGACCCGCACCCCGGCCAAGGACTGGACCTCGCCCGCCCTCGGCGACAAGGGCGGCTTCAAGTCCACGCTCTGCGGCGACGCCTGCAAGTTCAACCCCGCCGAGGCCAAGAAGCTCATCCAGGAGGCCGGCGGCCTGCCCGGCGGCAAGATGACCCTCACCTCGAACGTGGACACCGGCTCCCACCGCGACTGGATGGAGGCCGTCTGCAACAGCGTCAACAACGCCCTGGGCGAGGGCCCCGTCTGCACCGTCAACCCCATCGGCACCTTCGCCGACTTCCGCAACCAGCAGAGCGCCTTCAAGCTGACCGGCCCCTTCCGCTCCGGCTGGCAGGCCGACTACCCGCTCATCCAGAACTTCCTCCAGCCGCTCTACTACACCGGCGCCTCCTCCAACTACGGCAAGTTCAGCAGCCCGGACTTCGACAAGCTCGTCGACGAGGCCAACCAGGAGAGCGACACCGCCAAGGCCATCGGCAAGTTCCAGGACGCCGAGAAGATCCTCGCCGAGCAGATGCCCTCCATCCCCCTCTGGTACCAGAACGGCAGCGCCGGGCACTCCGAACGGATCTCCGACGTCGCCCTGAACCAGTTCAGCGTCCCCGTCTACAACGAGATCAAGGTCAGCTGACGCCCGCCGCCGAGCCCGACACCCTGGAGCATCCATGGGACGTTACGTGATCCGGCGGCTGCTCCAGATGATCCCCGTGTTCATCGGCAGCACCTTCCTGATCTTCTTCATGGTCTACGCACTGGGAGACCCGGTGGCGGCCCTCTTCGGGGACAAGGCCCCCGACCCCGCCACCGTCGCCCGCATCCGCAAGGACCTCTACCTCGACCGGCCCCTGTGGGAGCAGTACGTCCACTACATGGGGCAGATCTTCCAGGGCGACTTCGGCACGGCCTTCAACGGCCAGAAGGTCACCGAGCTGATGGGCACCGCCTTCCCCGTCACCCTCCGGCTGACCTGCGTCGCGATCCTCATCGAGATCCTCGTCGGCATCACCCTCGGCGTGATCGGCGGACTGCGCCGGGGCAAGGCCGCCGACACCAGCCTGCTGGTGGCCACCCTCGTCGTCATCTCCGTGCCCACCTTCGTCACCGGGTACGTGCTCCAGTTCCTCTTCGGCGTCAAATGGGGCTGGGTCCGGCCCACCGTCTCCCCGGACGCCCGCTTCGACGAGCTGATCCTGCCCGGCCTCGTCCTCGCCCTGGTCTCCCTCGCCTACGTCACCCGGCTCTCGCGGACCTCCATCGCCGAGAACGTCAAGGCCGACTACGTCCGCACCGCCGTCGCCAAGGGACTGCCGCGCCGCCGGGTCATCACCCGCCACCTGCTGCGCAACTCCCTCATCCCGGTGGTCACCTTCATCGGCACCGACATCGGCGCCCTGATGGGCGGGGCCATCATCACCGAGCGGATCTTCAACATCAAGGGCGTCGGCTACCAGCTCTACCAGGGCATCCTGCGCGGCAACTCGCCCACCGTCGTGGGCTTCGTGACCATCCTCGTCATCGTCTTCCTGGTGGCGAACCTGCTCGTCGACCTGCTCTACGCGGTCCTGGACCCGAGGATCCGCTATGCCTGAACCCGAGCGGCAGCCGCCCTACGACCCGCTGAAGCCGGGCGAGCACGAGGCCATCGCCCCGACCGGACAGGGAGGCGTCATGGACCTCGCACTGGAGGAGGCCGAAAGCCTGGAACAGCCCCTCGACCCCGGCCCCGGCGGCCCCCGCGAGCGGGCCCGCTCCCTGTGGTCCGACGCCTGGCACCAGCTGCGCCGCAACCCCGTCTTCATCGTCTCCGCCCTGCTCATCCTCTTCCTCGTCGTCATCTCCCTCTGGCCCCAGCTCATCGCGAGCGGCGACCCGCTCCACTGCGAGCTCGCCAAGTCGCAGCAGGGCCCCGCCCCCGGGCACCCCTTCGGCTACGACACCCAGGGCTGCGACGTCTACACCCGCACCGTCTACGGGGCCCGCGCCTCCATCACCGTCGGCATCTGCGCCACCCTGGGCGCCGCCCTGCTGGGCTCCGCGCTCGGCGGGCTCGCCGGGTTCTTCGGCGGCTGGGGCGACGCCGTGCTCTCCCGGGTCGCGGACATCTTCTTCGGGATCCCGGTCGTCCTCGGCGGGCTCGTGTTCCTCTCCGTGGTCACCAGCACCACCGTCTGGCCCGTGGTCGGCTTCATCGTGCTGCTCGGCTGGCCGCAGCTCGCCCGCATCGCCCGCGGCTCGGTGATCACCGTCAAACAGAACGACTACGTCCAGGCCGCCCGGGCCCTCGGCGCCGGCAACGCCCGCATGCTGCTGCGGCATATCGCGCCCAACGCCGTCGTCCCGGTCATCGTCGTCGCCACCATCGCGCTGGGCACCTACATCTCCCTGGAAGCCACCCTGTCCTTCCTCGGAGTCGGCCTGCGCCCGCCCACCGTCTCCTGGGGCATCGACATCTCCAACGCCGCCTCCCAGATCCGCAACGCCCCGCACATGCTGCTCTGGCCGGCCGGCGCCCTGAGCCTGACCGTGCTCGCCTTCATCATGCTCGGCGACGCCGTGCGCGACGCCCTCGACCCCAAGCTGCGCTGAGGAGTGAGCCGCCAGATGCTGCTCGAAGTCCGGGACCTGCACGTGGAGTTCACCACCCGCGACGGGGTCGCCAAGGCCGTCAACGGCGTGGACTACTCGGTGGACGAGGGCGAGACCCTCGCGGTGCTCGGCGAGTCCGGCTCCGGGAAATCGGTGACGGCCCAGGCCGTGATGGGGATCCTCGACATGCCGCCCGGCCGGATCACGGGAGGCCAGATCCTCTTCAAGGGCAAGGACCTGCTGAAGATGAAGGAGGAGGAGCGCAGGAGGATCCGCGGCGCCGAAATGGCGATGATCTTCCAGGACGCCCTGTCCTCCCTCAACCCCGTCCTCACGGTCGGCGCCCAGCTCGGCGAGATGTACGAGGTCCACCGCGGGATGTCCCGCAAGGACTCCCGCGCCAAGGCCGTCGAGCTGATGGACCGGGTGAAGATCCCGGCCGCACGTCAGCGCGTGGGCGACTACCCGCACCAGTTCTCCGGCGGCATGCGCCAGCGCATCATGATCGCCATGGCGCTGGCCCTGGAACCCTCCCTGATCATCGCCGACGAACCCACCACCGCCCTCGACGTCACCGTCCAGGCCCAGGTCATGGACCTGCTCGCCGAGCTCCAGCGCGAACTCGCCATGGGGCTGATCCTGATCACCCACGACCTCGGCGTCGTCGCCGACGTGGCCGACAAGATCGCCGTGATGTACGCGGGCCGGATCGTCGAGTCCGCCCCCGTCCACGCCCTCTACAAGACACCCGCCCACCCCTACACCCGGGGCCTGCTCGACTCGATCCCGCGCCTGGACCAGAAGGGCCAGGAGCTCTACGCCATCAAGGGCCTGCCCCCCAACCTCCTGGCCATCCCGCCCGGCTGCGCCTTCAACCCGCGCTGCCCCATGGCCCGGCCCGTCTGCCGGACCGAGGTCCCGCCGCTGGCGGAGGCCGGCCCCGACCGGACCAGCGCCTGCTTCTTCTGGAAGGAGTGCCTCGGTGCCTGAGCCCCTTCTGGAGGTCCGTGACCTCGTCAAGCACTACCCCCTCACCCGGGGCGTCCTCTTCAAGAAGCAGATCGGCGCGGTCAAGGCCGTCGACGGGGTCTCCTTCGGCCTCGCCGCCGGCGAGACCCTCGGCATCGTCGGCGAGTCCGGCTGCGGGAAGTCCACCGTCGCCAGGATGCTGGTCCACCTGGAACGCCCGACCGCCGGGGTCATCTCGTACAAGGGCGAGGACATCACGAAGCTGTCGGGCAAGGCCCTCAAGGCCGTGCGCCGCAACATCCAGATGGTGTTCCAGGACCCCTACACCTCGCTGAACCCGCGCATGACGGTCGGCGACATCATCGGCGAGCCCTTCGAGATCCACCCCGAGGTGGCCCCGAAGGGCGACCGGCGGCGCAAGGTCCAGGAGCTCCTGGACGTGGTCGGCCTCAACCCCGAGTACATCAACCGCTACCCGCACCAGTTCTCCGGCGGCCAGCGCCAGCGCATCGGCATCGCCCGCGGCCTCGCCCTGCGGCCGGAGGTCATCGTCGCGGACGAACCGGTCTCCGCGCTCGACGTCTCCGTCCAGGCCCAGGTCGTCAACCTCCTGGACCGGCTCCAGGCCGACTTCGGCCTCTCCTACGTCTTCATCGCGCACGACCTCTCCATCGTCCGGCACATCTCCGACCGGGTCGGGGTCATGTACCTCGGCCGGATCGTCGAGACCGGCACCGACACCCAGATCTACGACCACCCCACCCACCCCTACACCCAGGCCCTGCTCTCCGCCGTGCCGGTGCCCGACCCCGAGGCCCGCGCCCACCGGGACCGGATCCTGCTCTCCGGCGACGTGCCCTCCCCGGCCAACCCGCCCTCGGGCTGCCCCTTCCGCACCCGCTGCTGGAAGGCCGAATCCCGCTGTGCCACGGAGGTGCCGCTGCTGACCGTCCCGCCGGTCTTCCCGGCGGGCCCGGCGGCCCATCCGTCGGCCTGCCACTTCGCGGCGGAGCGGCAGGTGGTCCCGCCCCCGGGGGAACTCGCGCCCCCGCCGTCCCCGCTGACGGAGGAGTAGGGAGCGGGCTGGAAAACACCGGAGGGACCGATCATTTCCGGCCACCCCGCATAGTCCCCCCGGAGGGTGCCGATTCGGCTCCAACCCGCCCTCAGGGAGGGTGACTTGACCGATTCTGCCCCGAGTTCCGGCCTCGGCCGGCGGGGCGGGATACGGCCGCACGGGCGCCGGCGGGCGCGCAGGCCTCCCTCACGGCTCCGCCACGCCCCCGGGCGTGCGCGGTATGCGCCCCTCGTGCTGCCGGAATTCGACCGATGCGCTGGTACGGATAGTTATGATCCGTAGCGCACGGTGGGTATGAATCGCCGAGCACGAGTACGCGTACCGATGTCCGCTCGACATGGAGGTGAAACGCCGTGGCACTATCGATCTCGGCCGTGGTGCTGCTGGCGATCGTCGTCTTCCTTCTGGTCCGGAGGTCGGGACTGAAGGCGGGGCACGCGTTCGTCTGTGTACTGCTCGGGTTCTACCTGGCGAGTTCGACGGTGGCTCCCACCCTCAGCCAGCTCACCTCGAACGTGGCGAGCATGATCAGTGGCCTCAAGCTGTAGGGCGGCCTCGTAGGCTGGGCCCATGAACGGTCTTCCCGCCCGTCGTCTGCTGCTCGTGCACGCGCACCCGGACGACGAGTCGATCAACAACGGCGTCACCATGGCCAAGTACGCGGCCGAGGGCGCCCATGTCGCGCTGGTGACCTGCACCCTCGGCGAGGAGGGCGAGGTCATCCCGCCCGAGCTGGCCCACCTCGCGCCGGACCGCGACGACACCCTGGGTCCCTTCCGGGTCGGCGAGCTCGCCGCCGCCATGAAGGAGCTCGGGGTCGCCGACCACCGCTTCCTCGGCGGCGCCGGCCGGTTCCGCGACTCCGGGATGATGGGCGCCCCGCAGAACGCCCGCCCCGGCTCCTTCTGGGCCACCGGCGTGGACGAGGCCGCGGGCCACCTCGTCGCCGTCATCCGGGAGCTGCGCCCCCAGGTCCTGGTCACCTACGACCCGGACGGCGGCTACGGCCACCCCGACCACATCCAGGCCCACCGCGTCGCCATGCGCGGCGCCGAGCTGGCCGCCGACCCCGCCTACCGGCCCGAGCTGGGCGCCCCGCACGCCATCGCGAAGGTCTACTGGAACCGGGTGCCGCTCTCCGCCGTCGAGGAGGGCTTCGCGCGGCTGCGCGAGCTGGGCAACGAACTGCCCTTCCCGGGCCTGGCGACCCCCGCCGACGTCCCGGGCGTGGTCCCTGACGGGCGGATCACCGCCGAGATCGCCGACGCGGAGGGCGAGCGGGTGCTGGTGGAGGCCAAGGCGGCCGCCATGCGGGCGCACGCCACCCAGATCGCCGTGGACGGCCCCGTCTTCGCCCTCTCCAACGACCTGGCCCAGCCGTTGTTCGCCCGCGAGTACTACGAGTTGGCCGTGGGGGAGTCCGGGGCCCCGGCCGGGACGCGCGAGCGGGACCTCTTCGCGGGGGTGGAGGCGTGACCACGGCGCTGACGGCGGGGCGGATCGCCGCCCTGCTGGGCCTGCTCGTCGCGGGCGCCGCCACCGGACTGGCCGGGTGGCTCGTGGTGGACCTGTGGTTCCCGGCCGGGCTGGTGCTCGCCGTACTGGCCCTGCTCGGGCTGTTCCTGGGGGCCCGGATCGCCCTCGGGGGCGGGCTCGGCGTGGGCGTCGCGGCGGCCGGCTGGTTCCTCTCGTACGTCCTGCTCGGTGTCCCGCGCCCCGAAGGGGACTTCCTGCTCGGTTCCTCCGGAATCGGTATGTACGCATACCTTTTGGGCGGGAGTGCGGTCGCTGTGATCTGTGCCACGATGCGCGTTCCCGTGGAACCGCCGGTTTCGGCCCCGAAACCGCGCGGCTGACGGGCCGCCGAACTCCGCCACCCTCCGATCGGGGACGGGTTGCGGGGGTTTGACGGGCCCTCGGGGGAGGACCTGCGGAGGGCTAAGGGGAACCTTTCATTCCCCTGGGACAGTTGCGTGCGCGCGGCGGCCAGTATGGTGGACGGGCCGCCGAGCTGCCCGCGCACGGCACGCGGGCGGCGGAGCCAACCGGGAGAACCTGCCTTGAGTCGTGAAACCGACAGTTCGCCCCCCGGGCCCGTAGGGCACGGTGGAGCCGCCTACCCCTCGGGTACGCCGCCGTACGGAACCGGCCAGTCCGCGCCCACGTCCCTGCCGCCCCGGCCTGGCGCGACCGCCCCGGAGGAGAATCCTGTGAGTTCGAACCCGTCCACGCCCGACACCGACGGGCCGAAGACCGAGACCACCCTGACGACCCGGATCCGGATCAACATCCCGGGTTCGCGGCCGATCCCGCCCGTGGTCGTCCGCAAGCCGGTGAAGGACGGCTCCGCGGAGCCCGCCCCCGGCTCCGCCGAGTCGGTCCCGGCCCCGGCCCCGCGCGGCCAGGCCCAGCCCCCCGTGCGCGCCGCCCTGCCGGAGCGGCCCACGGGCCAGACGCCCGCGTCCGCCGCGGCCCCGCAGGCGCCCGCCCCGGCCCCGCAGGCCCCGGCCGAGGCGCCGTCGGGCGGCGGCTGGTTCGCCCCGCGCAAGGCGGCCGCGCCCCCGCCCGCGGCCCCGGCGCCCGCCGCGGCCTACGGCTCCTCCGCGCCCCGCCCCGGCAACGGCGCGGGCGGCCCGATGGGCGGCGGCTTCGACGCCGGCCCCGCGGGCGCCCCGGGCCACGCCCCGTACGAGGGAGCCGGCACCGGTGCGGGATTCGCGCCCCCGGCCGCCCCCGGCCTTCCGCAGCGGCCCGCCCCGCCCCCGGTACCGGCGCGGGTGCCGGCTTCGCGCCCGCCCCCGCCGTCGGCGGACCCGGCGCCGGCTCGGCCCCGGGCTACCCGGCGTACGACGGCGGCCCGTCCACCGAGGCCTTTCCCGCCTTCACGGAGCCCTCCGGCCCCACCGGCGGGCCCGCGCTGGGCACCGTGCCCGTGGGCGCCGACGAGACCCCGCGCTGGCCCGGTCCCGAGGCCCTGGACACCCCCGCTCCGGGCGCCCCCGGCCCGGCCCGGCCGCGCCGCCGCCCGGCCCGCAGCCGCCCCGGTCGATGCCCGCCCCGGCCCCGGCCGGGAAGTCCGGCAAGGCGGCCCCGGCCGGCAAGCCCGCCAAGAAGAAGGGCCGCTCGAAGCTGGTCCTGCTCGGCGGCGCGGTCCTCGGCCTCGCCGCCGTGGCCTACGGCGCCGGGCTGCTGATGAACCACTCCGACATCCCCAAGGGCACCAAGGTGCTCGGCGTCGACATCAGCGGCAGCCGCGACGACGCCGTCGACAAGCTCCAGACGGCCTTCGGCAAGCGCTCCGCCACCCCGCTCCAGGTCACCGTCGGCGGCAAGACCGTCGAGCTGAAGCCCGAGAAGGCGGGCCTGACCCTCGACAGCCAGACCACCGTCCGCAACGCCACCGGCAGCGACTACAACCCGGTCACGGTCATCGGCTCGCTGTTCGGCGTCGAGCGCACGGCCGCCGCCGTCATGCCCGTCGACGAGGAGAAGCTGAAGGACTCCCTCCAGGAGCTCGCCGGCACCGCCGGCACCGCCACCGAAGGCACCATCACCTTCGACACCGGCAAGCCCGTCGCGGTCCCCGGCAAGGCCGGCACCAGCCTGGACGTGGACGGCTCCATGGACAAGGTCACCAAGGCCTTCCGCGAGCTCGTCGCCAACGGCAAGGCCGCCCCCGTCGAACTCCCCACCGCCACCAAGGAACCGACCATCACCCAGGCGGAACTGAACCGGGCGATGAAGGAGTTCGCGGAGCCCGCCATGTCCGCCCCCGTCACCGTCAAGGCGGGAACCAAGTCCCTGGCCTTCGGCGCCAAGTCCCTGCCCAAGATCCTCAGCATGGCCCCCGTACAGGGCAAGCTCGTCGAGAAGTACGACCTCGAGGCCCTCAAGGCCACCTACGGCAACGCCTTCGACGGGGTGCTGATCACCCGGGGCACCGGCGCGAAGACCCCCGTCACCCCGCAGGACGTCGTAGGCGCCCTCGGCAAGGGCCTCCTCGGCAAGACCCCGGCCGAGCGCGTCGTGACCATCGACACGAACGCCAACTGAGTCCCGGCGCCGGCGTGTGGAGCCCCTTCCCGGACCCGGGAAGGGGCTCCACACGTCCCCGGAACCCGGCCTGACCAGGGGTGTCACCCCCTTCGCATGACATCTGTCATGCAGCTGTCACGACTGGAGACACTGCCGCGCGGACCTCCGTCCGCGAGAAGCTCGGTGCATGACGACGACGACCGCGACGTACTCCGGAACACCCGGACCCGCACGAGGTGCCGGCCACGGCACCGTGGTGAGCTTCCAGAACGTGACCAAGAGCTACGGCCAGGTCAGGGCCGTCGACGGCCTCACCCTCGAACTCCACCCGGGCGAGACCGTCGCGCTCCTCGGCCCCAACGGCGCCGGCAAGTCCTCCACCCTCGACCTGCTCCTGGGCCTGCGCCCCGCCGACTCCGGCACCGTCAGCCTCTTCGGCACCACCCCCCGCGAAGCCCTCGCGGCCGGCCGGGTCGGCGCCATGCTCCAGAGCGGCGGCCTGATGGAGGAGGTGACCGTGCGCGAGCTCGTCACCCTCGGCTGCGCCCTGCACCCCCGCCCCTACCCGGTGGACGAGGTGCTCTCCCGCGCCGGCATCGAGGAGATCGCAGGACGCACGGTCAACAAGCTCTCCGGCGGCCAGGAGCAGCGCGTGCGCTTCGCGCTCGCCACCGCCGGCCACAACGACCTGATCATCCTGGACGAGCCCACCACGGGCATGGACGTCACCTCCCGCCAGGCCTTCTGGGCCACCATGCGGGAGCAGGCCGCCCAGGGCCGCACGGTCCTGTTCGCCACCCACTACCTGGAGGAGGCGGACGCCATCGCCGACCGGGTACTGGTCCTCAACAAGGGCCGGCTGCTCGCCGACGGCACCGCCGCCGAGATCAAGGCCAAGGCCGGCGCCCGGAAGGTCGCCTTCGACCTCCACGGCGAGATCGACGAGCAGATCCTGCGCGCCCTGCCCGCCCTGACCTCCTTCGAGGTCAACGGCACCACCGTGCGCCTGCAGTCGCGCGACGCCGACGCCACCGTGCACGCGGTGTACGCGCTCGGCCTCTACCCCCGCAACCTGGAGGTCGCGGGCCTCGGCCTGGAGCAGGCCTTCATCGCCCTGACTGAGGCCGAGGAGGCCACCCGATGAGCACGTCCCCGAACGCCGGCACCCTCCAGCTGGTCAAGCTGGAGATCACCCGCGCCCTGCGCAACAAGAAGTACCTGTTCTTCACCGTCCTCTACCCGGCCGCCCTCTTCCTGATGCTCGGCGGCACCCTGGACGGCACGACGAAGGTCTACGGCACCGAACTGACCATGCCGGCCTTCTACATGGTCGCCATGGCCTCCTTCGGCGCCCTGACCGCGGTCCTGGTCGGCAACAGCGAGCGCATCGCCAAGGAGCGCGAGAAGGGCTGGGTGCGCCAGCTGCGGCTGACGGCCCTGCCCGGCCACGGCTACGTGCTCGCCAAGACCGCCAGCGCCGGCGTGCTCTCCCTGCCCTCCATCCTGGTCGTCTTCGCGGTCGCCGCGTTCGGCAAGGGCGTCCGGTTCGAGGCCTGGCAGTGGCTGGCCCTCACCGGCTCCATCTGGGCGGGCAGCCTGGTCTTCGCCGCGCTGGGCGTGGCCGTCGGCTACCTGGCCACCGCGGACAACGTCCGCCCGCTCACGATGCTGATCTACTTCGCCCTGGCGATCCTCGGCGGCCTGTGGATGCCCACCGCGAACTTCCCGCAGTGGCTGAAGAACATCTGCGAGTGGCTGCCGACCCGCGCCTACACCGGGCTCGGCCAGGCCATCGAGCTGGGCGGCGCCCCGCACGCCAAGGACGTGGCGATCCTCGCGGTGTACTTCGTACTGTTCACGGGTGCGGCCGCCTGGCTGTACCGCAAGGACTCACTGAAGGCGTAGGAACGTGGCGCTGACGCACGAGGCCGAGGGGAGCCGGATCGTCCGGGCCCCCGAGAGCACCGTCCACCGGGTGGTCAAGGGCCTCTGGATCCTCATCTGGCTCTTCTACCTCAGTGCCCCCGTCACCGACCTGGTGCGCGGCGGGCACAGCGACGGCGCCCGGGTGCTCGGCGGGCTGGGCCTGCTGGGGTTCGTCGCCTGGTACCTCGTGCTGGTGTTCCGGCCGGACCAGCAGAAGCCGGTCCGGCCGGTCCTGCTGTCGCTGGCGGTGCTCACTGCCGAAGCCGCGGTCCTCTCGCTGGTGCTCGGCCGCGAGTGGCTCGTGCTCTTCGTCTACGTCTCCATCGCCTCCGGCGCCGCGCTCCCCGCGAAGGTCGCCCGCTTCACGGTGCCCGCCGCGACCGCCCTGCTGTCCGTGCTGGCCCTGTACGTGCCGGAGGGCGGCGACTACCTGTTCGGGCTGCTGATCCCGGCCCTGATGGGCGGGTTCGCGATGGTCGGGGTGCGCGAGATGATCCGGACCACCATCGAGCTGCGGCAGGCCCGCGCCACGGTGGCGCAGCTCGCGGCCAACGAGGAGCGCCTGCGGATGGCCCGCGACCTGCACGACCTGCTGGGCCACTCGCTGTCGCTGATCACCCTCAAGAGCGAGCTCGCGGGCCGGATGCTGCCCGACCACCCCGACCGGGCCGCCCAGCAGGTGGCGGACATCGAGAAGGTCTGCCGGCAGGCCCTGACCGACGTACGGGAGGCCGTGAGCGGCTACCGGCGGCCCACCCTGCCCGGCGAGCTCGCGGGCGCCCGGACGGCGCTGGCGGCGGCCGGGGTGAAGGCCGACCTGCCCGTGGACTTCACCGAGGAGGTGCCGGAGGAGCAGGAGAGCGCGCTGGCCTGGTCGCTGCGCGAGGCGGTGACCAACGTGGTCCGGCACAGCGGCGCCACGCTCTGCACGGTCACCCTGACGGCCCGCCAGACCCTCGCGGGCCCGGTGCTGGAGCTGTCGGTGACCGACGACGGCGCGGGCGGCCCCGCCGTCCCCGGCAACGGCCTGACGGGCCTGACGGAGCGTCTGGAGGCGGTCGGCGGCACGCTGTGGGCGGGCCCGGCGGGCAAGACCGGCTTCCGGCTGCTGGCGCGGGTCCCCCTAGGATCCCGGTCATGACGGAAGCCCGCGAAGCCGCCCCGGCCCCCATCCGCATCCTCCTGGCGGAGGACCAGTCCATGGTCCGGGAAGCCCTCGCGGCCCTGCTGGGACTGGAGCCGGACATCGAGGTCCTGGCCCAGGTGGCACGGGGCGACGAGGTCGTGCCGGCCGCTCTGGCCCACGACGTCAACGTGGCGCTGCTGGACATCGAGATGCCGGGCATGACCGGCATCGAGGCGGCCAGGGCCCTGCGCCGGGCCCGCCCGGCCCTGAAGATCGTGATCGTGACCACCTTCGGCCGGCCCGGATACCTGCGCGGCGCGATGGAGGCGGGCGCCTCCGCGTTCCTGGTCAAGGACGCGCCCGCCGCGGAGCTCGCGGAGGCGGTGCGCAAGGTCCTCGCCGGCGAGCGCGTCATCGACCCCGGTCTCGCGGCGGCCGCCCTGGCGGAGGGCGCCAACCCGCTCACGGAGCGGGAACGGGACGTCCTGCGCGCGGCGGAGCACGGCGCGACCAACGCCGAACTGGCTGCGGCCCTCTCCCTGTCCCAGGGCACGGTCCGCAACTACCTCTCGACCGCCATCCAGAAGCTGGCGGCCCGCAACCGGGCCGAAGCGGTCCGCGTCGCCCGGGAAAAGGGCTGGCTCTGACCAGGCGTTCTTGACCACACTACGGCGGTGTTCGGAAAACTGTGGATGGCGACCGCCGCGTCGAACCTGTCCGACGGGGTGAGCCTGGCCGCCGCGCCCCTGCTCGCGGCCACGATCACCCGGGACCCGACCCTGATCGCCGGGATCACCGTCGCCCAGCGGGCCCCCTGGCTGGTCCTGGCCTTCGTCTCGGGGGCGCTCGCCGACCGCCTCGACCGCCGGAAGGTGGCGCAGAGCGCGAACTGGATCCGCGCCGCCGCGTTCGCCGCCCTCACGGCGGCCGTCCTGACCGACGCCCTGTCCATGCCCCTGCTGTACGTGGTCTTCTTCGCGATCGGCACCGCCGAGACGCTCTACGACAGCGTCTCGGCGGCCTGGGTGCCGGTGCTGGTCGGCCCCGAGGAGCTGACCCGCGCCAACAGCCGGCTGCAGACCACCTTCGTGGTCTGCAACGAGTTCGCCGGCCCGCCGATCGGAGGCTTCCTCTTCGCGGCTGCGGCCTCCGCGCCGTTCGCCCTGGGAACGGCCGGATACCTGGCCGCCGTGGGCCTGCTCGCCCTCATCCCCTCGGCGGCGAGCCGGGCGCAGGGGGCGGACGGCGGACCGCTGACGGTCGCGGGCGTGCGCGAGGACATCGCCGTCGGCGCCCGCTGGTACTGGTCCTCGCCCGTGCTGCGCGCCCTGAGCCTGGTCGCGGCCGTCGGCAACGCCGCCACCGCGGCGAGCTACGGCATGCTGGTCCTGCTCGCCCAGGACGAACTCGGCGTCTCCGACGAGGGCTACGGCGTGATGCTCGCCGCCGCCGCGATCGGCGCAGTCCTCGGCGGGATGGCGGCCGGCCGGGTCGGCGCGTGGTTGCGGCCCGGCACGCTGATCCTCGTGACCAGCCTGCTCTCGGCCGCCGCGACGGCCGGACTGGGGCTGGCCGTCAGCCCGGCCGTGACCGTCGCCCTGATGGCCCTGGACGGCTTCGT
The DNA here is from genome assembly GCF_002028425.1 of Streptomyces katrae. Lineage (GTDB taxonomy): Bacteria > Actinomycetota > Actinomycetes > Streptomycetales > Streptomycetaceae > Streptomyces > Streptomyces katrae_A. The sequence continues at coordinate 5,054,920 of NZ_CP020042.1, forward strand.
GGTGCTGGTCGTGTCCGTCCACATGGTGACCCTGCGCCAGCAGATCGTCCCCAACGAGCTGATGGGCCGGGTCACCTCCGTCTACCGGGTCGTCGCCGTGGGCTCCTTCGCCGTCGGCGGCGTCGCGGGCGGCGCGGTGGCCGGGGCCTTCGGCGTTCCCGCCTCCTTCTACGCCGGCGGGGCGGCCATCGCCGTCGCCGCCCTCCTGGTGCTGCCGGTCCTGAGCAACGCCCGCCTGGCCGAGGTGAGGCGCCGCGCGGAGGCCGTCGCGGCCACGGCCGAACCCGCGTCCCTCAGTTGAGCAGGGCGCGGGCCGAGGCGGCCTCCGCGCGGATGCGGGTCGCCGCGTCCGGGTCCACCGCGTCCATGACCACCGCGTACGCGTCCATCTCGGCGGCGCCCGCCTGGAAGGAACCCCGCTCCACCAGCAGCCTGGCCCGCTCGTAGCGCAGGGCCGCCGGATGCGAGGGCAGCAGCAGGGACAGGTCCAGGGACCACAGCGCGACCGCCGAGTGCTCCGGACGGGCGGACGCCCACACCCGGATGTTGCCCAGCACGCGCAGCACGATGTCCAGCGTCCGCGCCGGCGTCCGCGGCCCCCGCGCCAGCTCCGCCGGTCCCGCGCCCAGCGAGGCCCCGCCCGCGAACGGGTCGACGACGACGCCCTCCTCCGGATCGCCGAAGCCCACGGTGAAGTGCCCGGGCAGCGCCAGCCCGTACACCGGCGCCCCCGCCCGCCGGGCCACCTCCAGCCAGACCACCGACAGCAGGATCGGCAGGCCGCGCCGGCGCCGCAGCACCTCGTGCAGCAGCGAGGACTCCAGCCGTTCGTAGTCCTTCGGGGTGCCGTGGAAGCCCATCCGGCCGCCCAGCAGGTCCGTCACCGCCGCCGCCCAGGCCTTCGCCCCGCGCAGCCCGTACGGCAGCATCCCCGCCAGCCGGTCCAGTTCCATCTGGGCCCAGTCCATGGCCCGTTCGTCCAGCTCCGGGTCGGCCTCCGCCGCCAGCAGCAGGCACAGCAGCGCCAGGTCCGGCCGCTCGGAGCGGGCCTCCGCCGCGAACAGCTCCCGTGTCGCCGCGCTCATGCCCCGGCCCCGGCGCGGAAGTGGTGGTAGGCGTGGTGGGTGGCGAAGCCCATCCCGTCGTACAGGGCCCGCGCCGCCGGGTTGTCGGTCTCCACCTGCAGCCAGGCCGCCGAGGCGCCCTCCTCCAGGGCCCGCCGGGCCAGCGCCGCCATCACCGCCGTCGCCAGACCGCGCCGGCGGTGCTCCGGGCCGACCGTCACCGCGCCGAAGCCGGCCCAGCGGCCGTCGACCACGCACCGCCCGATCGCCCGGCCGCTGTCCAGGGAGGCGAACCACACCGACGGGCCCTCCACCAGCATCCGCCGGGCCAGTTCCGGGTCGCGGACCTTGCCGTAGCGGCCCAGCCACTCCTCGTCCGGCTCGCGGGTCAGCCGTATCCGGGACACGTCCGCGTCCTGGTCGGCCACCGGGGCCAGGCCGGCGGTCCGGACCTCCGCCGAGACCTCGTTGACCCAGCCGCGCCGCTCCAGCTCCGCGCAGAGCAGCTCCTGGGTGCCGGCCGAGCCGGTCGCGGCCTGCACGTAGGCCGGGAGCTCCCGCCGCGCGTACCAGTGCGTCACCCGCGCGAGTGCTTCGTCCAGGGGTATCCCGGGGTCGCCGAGGGCCAGCACCGAGTTGGCGCGGCGGGTGAAACCGCCGGCCGCCCGCAGCGTCCAGTCGCCCAGCGGCTCGCTCTCCAGCGGCTGCCAGGCCCGCGCCGTCACCCGCGCCAGCTCCTCGAAGGAGGCCGCGGGACCCCTGCGGCGGGCCGGCGCGGCGGGCACCACCTTGCCCGCGACCAGGGAGGATTCCGGGATGTGGACGGACACGCCGTCCTTGCGTGTGATCGTCAGCACACCCGCGGTCCAGGATGTGAGAACCCCGACCGCGTCGGTGAAGCCGCCGGAGCCGCCGACCCCTTCCTGCACCCGTCGTACAGAGACTCGTTTACCCACGTCAGCCGGGGTAATACGGATCTCCAGCAGTCCACCGGCAGTGATTTCCACAGCTCTGTCCGCCCCTCCTGTTCGGATCGTGCCCGGGAACGGAGATACTAGGTGCGGGCATCGACGACGCCGCGCTCCCGCGCGAATGGAAAGCCCTACCGAGGAGGAACGAGAGCGTGACCTACGTCATCGCGGAGCCTTGTGTCGACGTCAAGGACAAGGCATGCATCGAAGAGTGCCCCGTCGACTGCATCTACGAGGGCCAGCGGTCCTTGTACATCCACCCGGACGAGTGCGTCGACTGCGGCGCGTGTGAGCCGGTCTGCCCGGTCGAGGCCATCTTCTACGAGGATGACACCCCGGAGGAGTGGAAGGACTACTACAAGGCGAACGTCGAGTTCTTCGACGAGCTCGGCTCGCCCGGTGGTGCCTCCAAGCTCGGTCTGATCGAGCGCGACCACCCCTTCATCGCCGCGCTGCCCGCCGGCATCAACGGCGAGCACTGACCGTTTCACGGCAGACGCGCCTCTCGGTCCCGTCCGGCACTGCTGCCGCACGGGACCGAGCCGTTTTCCCGTACCCCTCCCGCCCCTGAGAGAGAGCAGAGCACCGTGGCCGCAGTTTCCGACCGTCTCCCCACGTTCCCCTGGGACAAGCTGGAGCCGTACAAGAAGACGGCGGCGGCCCACCAGGACGGCATCGTCGACCTCTCCGTCGGGACGCCCGTCGACCCGGTGCCGCAGCTGATCCAGGACGCCCTGGTCGGCGCCGCCGACTCGCCGGGCTACCCGACGGTGTGGGGCACCCCGCAGCTGCGCGACGCGATCACCGGCTGGCTGCGCGGCCGGCTCGGCGCGAGCGCCGCCGGACACCGCAACGTCCTGCCCGTGGTCGGCTCCAAGGAGCTCGTGGCCTGGCTGCCCACCCAGCTGGGCCTGGGCCCCGGCGACAAGGTGGCCTACCCCCGCCTCGCCTACCCCACGTACGAGGTCGGCGCGCGGCTGTGCGGCGCCGAGGCCGTGGTCTACGACGACCCGACGGAACTGGACCCGGCCGGCCTGAAGCTGCTGTGGCTCAACTCCCCGTCCAACCCCACCGGAAAGGTCCTCGGCAAGGAGGAGCTGATCCGGATCGTCGCCTGGGCCCGCGAGCACGGCATCCTGGTCTTCAGCGACGAGTGCTACCTGGAACTCGGCTGGGAGGCCGAGCCGGTCTCCGTCCTGCACGACGAGGTCTGCGGCGGCTCCTACGAGGGCCTGGTCGCCGTCCACTCCCTCTCCAAGCGCTCCAACCTGGCCGGCTACCGGGCCGCCTTCATCGCCGGCGACGAGGACGTCCTCGCCGAGCTGCTGGAGATCCGCAAGCACGGCGGCATGATGACCCCGGCCCCCGTCCAGGCCGCCGTCGTCGCCGCCCTCGGCGACGACGCGCACGTGACCGAGCAGCGCGGCCGCTACGCCGCCCGCCGCGAGGCGCTGCGCACCGCCCTGGAGGCGCACGGCTTCCGGGTCGAGCACAGCGAGGCCAGCCTCTACCTGTGGGTGACCCGCGACGAGCCCTGCTGGGACACCGTGGCCCACCTGGCCTCCCTGGGCATCCTGGTCGCGCCGGGCGACTTCTACGGCGAGGCCGGCGCGAACTTCGTGCGTGTCGCCTTCACCGCCACCGACGAGCGGGTCGAGGCCGCGGTCAAGCGCCTGGGCTGACCCCGCCGGACGGCCGCGGGACGCCCCGAGGGGCCGGGAGCTGCGCGCTCCCGGCCCCTCGGCGTTGCGGCGTGTGCGGCGGGCTCAGCCGCCCAGCGGCAGACCGCCCAGCGGCAGCGCGCCGACCGGCAGGTCATGGCCCACCGGCAGGTCATGGCCCACCGGCAGGTCGTGGCCCACCGGCAGGTCGTGGCCCACCGGCAGCTGCGACACCGGCAGCTGCGAGACGGGCAGCCCGCCCAGCATCTGGCCCGCGCTGCCCGCCACGTCCGAGGCAGGGGCGGCGGCCGGGACGGCCTTGGTGGCGGTGCCCGCGACCTCGGTGGCCGCTCCGGTGGCCGCCCCGGTCGCGGCGGAGGCGTCGGCGGTGTCGGGGGCGGCGAGCGAGCCCAGCTGCGGCACGGACTCCAGGCCCGCGGCGCTGGCCGCGCCGGCCGCACCGACCACCGGGGCGGTGCCGGCGGCGAGGAGAAGCGCGGCGCGGGCGATCCGGCGGGTCAGGGGGAGGGACATGATGCTCCTAAGCGGTAGCGGCTGAGTACGCCGTGTACAACCGCTGCCGGGGTGCGCCGAGTTGCGGACCGGCCGGGTAAAGGATCAGTAACGCATCGTTTAATCGGCTTCCGTGACAAGCCCATCGGACCGGCGCCCACCAGGGCTTCTGCCGTCAACACGCCCGGGGGCGAGGAGTGCGCGGCCACCCCCTCCCGGGGGACGCCCCGCACGCGCGAACGATCACGTCCCGTCGGCGGGACGGCTCCCGTGCCGCCCTGGCGCCGGGCCCGTCGGCGGCCTCAGCCGGCGCTGCCGGGGAAGAAGATCCGGACCTGGCCCGGGACCGCCCGGTAGGGGTCGGGCGCCGTGCCGCCCTTCGTGCCGCCGGCCCCGTCGCGCTGCCACTCGCCCCGGTTCCCGCCCGCCACCCAGGCGGAACCGTCGTACGAGACACGGGCGATGCCCAGCTCCCCGGCGCGGGCCACCGCCCAGTGCGCCATCGCCCGGCCGCGCCGTGCCTCGCCCGGACCGCCGCCGTCCTTCAGCCAGAGGTCCACCTCCGCCTCCGGGGCGCCCGCCGACGGCGAAGGCGCCGCGGCGGGGGTTGCCGAAGGGCTCGCCGAGGTCTTCGGAGCGGGGCTGCCCGAGGCCTTCGGGGCGGAGCCCGCCCCGGCCTTCGCCGAGGCGCTCGCGGAGGCCTTCGGCCCGGCGTGCGGCGCGGTGCGGCCCGTGGACAGGGCCTCCTTGCCGAACGCCCGCGCCAGCTCCGTGCGCACCTTCTCCGGGTCGCCCTTGACCGGCGCCGGGCCCGCGCAGGTCAGCGTGGCCGGCGCCTCGCCCTCGCCGAAGGCGGCCGTCAGCACCGTGGCGTCCGGCTCGTGCTTGGCGTAGGCCTGCGGGAACCCGCTGAGCTGCACCCGCTGCGCCGCCACCGTCAGCGGCAGGCGGGTGTAGCCGTTCACCTCCACGAGCCGGTCGTAGAAGATCCCCGCCGAGTACACCGGGTCCATGATCTGCTCCGGGGTGCCCCAGCCCTGCGAGGGCCGCTGCTGGAACAGGCCCAGCGAATCCCGGTCGCCGTGGTCGAGGTTGCGCAGCCCCGACTCCTGCATCGCCGTCGCCAGCGCGATCGTCAGCGCCCGGTCCGGGAGCCCCTTGGAGATCCCGACGGCGGCTATGGTCGCGGCGTTCGACGCCTGCTCGGGGGTCATCTCGTACGTCTGCACGGCCCCCTCGGATCCGCCCGCAGCGCCCTTCGCCGTCACCCTGCAGTACGGGGAACCGATCCCGCCGTTGGAATAGTGGTGCACCAGGACGTATCCGATCACCGCGAGCAGGACGGCCAGACCCAGGGCCGCGCGGAGCGGCCCGCGGCGGCGGGGGCGGGGGCGATCGGTCTCGGACACGCGGCCCACCGTACTGGAGGCCGATAACGCGTCCACCGACCGGACGCCGCCGGTACCCGCCCATCCCGGGGCGTTAGGGTCGGTTCATGTCCGAATCCGAGCTCGACCTCACCCTCGACGCTGCCGGGCTGACCGCCCGCCTCGTCGACATCCCCTCCGAGAGCGGCGACGAGAAGGTGCTCGCCGACCTCGTGGAAGACGCCCTGCGCCGCCTGCCGCACCTCACCGTCGACCGCCTCGGCAACAACGTCGTCGCCCGCACGGACCTCGGCCGCGCCGAGCGCGTCGTGCTCGCCGGGCACCTCGACACCGTGCCGATCGCCGGCAACGTCCCGTCCCGCCTGGACGAGAACGACGTCCTGTGGGGCTGCGGCACGACGGACATGAAGTCCGGGGTCGCCGTACAGCTGCGGATCGCCGCCACCGTGCCCGAACCCAACCGCGACCTCACCTTCGTCTTCTACGACCAGGAGGAGGTCGCCGCCGACCTCAACGGCCTCGGCAAGGTCGCCGCCGCCCACCCCGACTGGCTGGCCGGCGACTTCGCCGTCCTGCTGGAGCCCTCCAACGCCGAGGTCGAGGGCGGCTGCCAGGGCACCCTGCGCGTCCTGCTGCACACCCGCGGCGAGCGCGCCCACTCCGCCCGCAGCTGGATGGGCTCCAACGCCATCCACGCCGCGAGCCCCATCCTGGCGAAGCTGGCCGCCTACGAGCCCCGCAGGCCCGTCATCGACGGCCTGGAGTACCACGAGGGCCTCAACGCCGTCCGCATCGAAGGCGGCGTCGCCAACAACGTGATCCCGGACGCCTGCACGGTCACGGTCAACTTCCGCTACGCCCCCGACCGCAGCGAGGCCGACGCGCTCGCCCACGTGAAGGAGGTCTTCGCGGACTGCGGCGTCGACGCCTTCACGGTGGACGACTCCTCGCCCGGCGCCCTGCCCGGCCTGTCCCACCCGGCGGCCGCGGCCTTCATGGAGGCGGTCGGCGGCCACGCGATGCCCAAGTTCGGCTGGACGGACGTCTCCCGCTTCAGCGCGCTCGGAGTACCGGCCGTCAACTACGGACCCGGTGACGCGCTGCTCGCGCACAAGGTTGACGAGCGGGTCGAAGCCAAGGCGATCCTGCACTGCGAGGAACGACTCCGCGCCTGGCTGACCTCGTAAATTCCCCCTCCCGTCACTTTTGTGCGCCTAATCTGATCCAACGATCAGCAGGAGGGAGCACATCATGGGCAACTCCGAAGGCAGCGGGAGCCGGCGCCCCGAGGAACAGCAGCTCGGACCGGTGCTGCGCAGACGGGGTCAGGTGCAGGCGGGCAGTACGACGGACCAGCGGCTGCTGGACTCGGCCGGACCCACCGAGTGGGTGCACACCGACCCCTGGCGGGTCCTGCGCATCCAGTCGGAGTTCATCGAGGGCTTCGGCACGCTCGCCGAGCTGCCGCCCGCGATCAGCGTGTTCGGCTCGGCCCGCACCGCGGTGGGCTCACCGGAGTACGAGGCCGGCGTGCGGATCGGCAGCGCACTCGTCGAGGCCGGATTCGCCGTCATCACCGGCGGCGGCCCGGGCGCGATGGAGGCGGCCAACAAGGGCGCCCGCGAAGCGAACGGCATCTCGGTCGGCCTCGGCATCGAGCTCCCCTTCGAGCAGGGGCTCAACCAGCACGTCGATCTCGGGCTGAACTTCCGGTACTTCTTCGTCCGCAAGACGATGTTCGTGAAGTACAGCCAGGGGTTCGTGGTGCTGCCCGGCGGGTTCGGCACCCTGGACGAGATGTTCGAGGCGCTGACCCTGGTGCAGACGCAGAAGATCACCCGGTTCCCGATCGTGCTCTTCGGCACCGAGTACTGGGGCGGGCTCGTCGACTGGCTGCGCAACACGGTCATCGCCCAGGGCAAGGCCTCCGAGAAGGACCTCTACCTCTTCCACCTCACGGACGACGTGGACGAGGCGATCGCCCTGGTGACGAAGGAAGTCGGCAAGTAGCGAGCGCCTGGCGCGCCCGCACGCGCCCGGGGAGCGGGGACCACACCGCCGCCCGGCGGCCGGCCGCCGGGGACGGGGTGGCCCGGGCCGGCTCAGGCCAGCCCGCGCCGGGCCACGGCCGGCGGACGGTGCCCCTGGATCGAACGGACCATGTCCAGGACCTGCTTGGTCTCCGCGACCTCGTGGACCCGGTAGACCTGGGCGCCGAGCCAGGCCGAGACGGCCGTGGTCGCCAGGGTGCCCAGCAGCCGCTCCTTGACCGGCTTGTCCAGGGTCTCGCCGACGAAGTCCTTGTTGGACAGGGACACCAGGACCGGCCAACCGGTTCCGGTCATCTCCGCCAGGCGGCGGGTGGCTTCCAGCGAGTGCCGGGTGTTCTTCCCGAAGTCGTGGCCCGGGTCGATCAGGATCGACTCCCGGGGCACGCCCAGGGCCTCGGCCCGCTCCGCCAGCCCGACCGTGACGCGCAGGATGTCCTCCATCACGTCCTCGTACGCGGTCCGGTGCGGCCGGGTGCGCGGCTCGACCCCGCCCGCGTGGGTGCAGACGATGCCCGCCCCGTGGCGCGCCGCGACCTCCGCCAGCCTGGGGTCCACCCCGCCCCAGGCGTCGTTCAGCAGGTCCGCCCCGGCCGCGCAGACGGCCTCGCCGACCTCGTGCCGCCAGGTGTCCACGCTGATCACCACGTCCGGGTGCCGGCGGCGCACCTCCGCCACGAACCCGACCGTGCGCCGGGCCTCCTCGGCGGCGTCCACGTGCTCGCCCGGACCCGCCTTGACCCCGCCGATGTCGATGATCGCCGCGCCCTCGGCCACGGCCCGCTCCACCCGGTCCAGCGCGGGCTCGTCGCGGAAGGTGGCGCCCTGGTCGTAGAAGGAGTCAGGGGTCCGGTTCACGATGGCCATGATCACCGGCTCGTGGGTGTCGAACTCGCGCCTGCCCAGTCGCAGCATCCCGCTCTTTCCTCCTTCGGCGACCCTCTCGCCACGTCTGCGACCTTAACCTGGTGGCCGGAGTCTCTCAGGGGAGTTGATCGTGTTCTGGTTCTTGCTGATCGCGCTGGTCGTGGTCGTGGCCGCGGTCACCCTCGCGGTGGTCGGCGGAGGCGCGGAGGCCGTGCTGCCCGAGGCCGAGCCCGACCGGGTGGCGGACGCCCTGCCCGAGACCCGGCCGGTGGTACGGGAGGACATCGACGCGCTGCGGCTGCCGATCGCGCCGCGCGGCTACCGGATGGCCGAGGTGGACGACGTACTGGACCGGCTCGCGGCGGAGCTGGCCGAGCGGGACGCGCGGATCGCCGAGCTGACGGCGGCGCGCACCCCGGCGGCCGTGGGCCCGGCGGCGGCCGCAGCGGCGCAGGGACAGGGCCAGGCGCAGGGTCACGCCCAGGCGCCGGCTCCCGCTCCGGCGGACCAGCCGGTCGACCTCACCAAGGACGAGCGATGAGCGGCGGCGGGCTGCTGGCCGGCCCGGACGGCGCCCTGCGCTGCCCCTGGGGCCTGTCCACGGAGGACTACGTCACGTACCACGACACCGAATGGGGCAAGCCGGTCCACGGCGACGACGCCCTGTACGAGCGGCTGTGCCTGGAGGCCTTCCAGTCGGGGCTGTCCTGGCTGACGATCCTGCGCCGGCGCGAGGGGTTCCGCAAGGCCTTCTGCGACTTCCGGATCGCGGCGGTCGCGGAGTTCGGCCCGGCCGACGCCGAGCGGCTGCTCGCGGACGAGGGGATCATCCGCAACCGCGCCAAGATCGAGGCCACGCTCGCCAACGCGAAGGTGCTGGCCGGCTGGGAGCCCGGCGAGCTGGACGCGCTGATCTGGTCCCACGCCCCGAAGCGCAAGGGCCGCGCCCCGAGGAGCACCGGCGAGGTGCCGGCGGTCACCCCGGAGTCCACGGCCCTGGCCAAGGCGCTCAAGAAGGCGGGCATCCGCTTCGTCGGGCCCACCACGGCCTACGCCCTGATGCAGGCGTGCGGCCTGGTCAACGACCACCTCGCGGGGTGCGTCTCCCGCGAGGCGTGAACCTTCGGTGAACGTTCAGCGGCCCAGGTACCGCGGGGGCTGCTTGGCGAGGAAGGCCTGGACGGCGATGGAGTGGTCCTCCGAGGCTCCCGCGCGGGTCTGGAGGACGTCCTCGCGCTCCAGGGCCTCGGAGAGGGTGTGGGAGGCCCCGTACGCGAGGGATTCCTTCAGGGCCGCGTAGGCCACCGTGGGGCCCGCGGCGAGGGTCCGGGCCACCGCCTCGGCCTCCTCGTGCAGGGAGTCCGCCGGCACGAGACGGTTGACGATGCCCAGCTCGTAGGCCTCCTGCGACTTGATCGAGCGGGGGAACAGCAGCAGGTCCGAGGCGCGGGAGGCGCCGATCAGCCGGGGGAGGGTCCAGGAGACCCCGGAGTCGGCGGTCAGCGCGACACCGGCGAACGAGGTGTTGAAGGAGGCGGTGTCGGCGACCACCCGGAAGTCCGCCGCCAGCGCGAACCCGAAGCCCGCCCCGGCCGCGACGCCGTTGACCCCGGCCACCACGGGCTTGGGCATCTCGGTCAGGGCCCGCACGATCGGGTTGTAGTGCTCGGAGACCGTGTTCATCGTGAGCTTCGAGCCGGTCTCGCGGTCCGCCGCCAGGTTCCCGATGTGCTCCTTGAGGTCCTGGCCCACGCAGAAGGCCCGGGTGCCGGAGGCGGTCAGCAGGACCGCCCGCACGGCCGGGTCGGCGGCCGCCGCCTGCACGGCGTCGCGCAGGGCGACCTTGGCCTCCGTGTTCATGGCGTTCATCGCGTCGGGCCGGTTGATCGTGACCTTCGCGAGTCCGTCGGTCACTTCGTAGAGCACGCTGTCGGCCATGGCGGGGGTCCCCCTTCGTCGCGGGTGTGGCTACCGGCCGGTACCGGCCGGTCCAAGGGTCAGCATGGCGGACGCGACCACCACCGGACATGTGATGTGCGTCAAACGAACCGGAGCCCCTTCCCGGTGAGAGGCGGCGAAGTATCGCAGGCGGATCCCCGAAATGAGTGGTTTTGGCCGAGCGCGTTGCCCAAGCGTTCCCCGCCGATGTTGGTCATCGGGTCCTGACATGCGGGATAATGGCTGGGAAGCAATGTGTTCGATGCCGGGTACTAGGCGCCTGAACGGGGCCGTCGGCTGACGATGAGCTGGTTTCAGGAAGGGGAACGAGCATGGCGGCCATGAAGCCGCGGACGGGCGACGGCCCGCTCGAGGTCACCAAGGAGGGGCGAGGCATCGTCATGCGCGTACCGCTCGAAGGCGGCGGTCGGCTTGTCGTCGAGCTGACGCCGGACGAGGCGGACGCCCTGGGTGACGCCCTGAAGAAGGTCGTCGGCTGAGCCTCGGCACCACAGATCCTCACACCGCCCCGCCGCTCCTGCGGCGGGGCGGTGTTGCATCCGCCCGGCGGCGGCTCCGCGCTGCGGCGCCCCCACCCCGGGCGGCCGGCGCTAGCGCCGCACCGCGCAGAGCAGCCCGTCGCCCACGGGCAGCAGCGCGGACTCCAGCGCGGGGCTCTCCCGGACGCTGCGCAGCAGCTCCCGCACCCGCAGCACCTCCACCGGCTGCGCGGCGGAGTCGACGGTGCGCCCGTCCGCGAACACCCCTTCGAAGCACACCAGCCCCCCGGGCCGCAGCAGGCGCAACGATTCCGCGAGGTAGTCCAGCGACTCGGTCGGGTCCCCGTCGCAGAACACCAGGTCGTACCCGCCGTCGGCGAGCCGCGGCAGCACGTCCAGGGCCCGCCCCGGGATGAACCGCGCCCGGTTCCCCGCGAAGCCCGCCGCGCGGAACGCCTGCCGGGCGAAGGCCTGCCGGTCCGGCTCCGGGTCCACCGTGGTCAGCACCCCGTCCGGCCGCATCCCGTGCAGCAGGTGGATCCCCGAGACGCCCGTCCCGGTGCCGATCTCGGCGACCGCCTTGGCGTCCGCGGTGGCGGCGAGCAGACGCAGCGCGGCCCCGGTGCCGGGGGAGACCGAGCGCAGGCCCGCTTCCCTGGACCGGTCGCGGGCCCATCGCAGAGCGTCGTCCTCGGCGACAAACGCGTCGGCGAACGCCCAGCTCGTCTGCCGGTTGCCGGTAATGACCCTCTCCTGTCCCCATAGTTGGCGCAACGGTGACTGTATCCGCTGGAGTCGGGAACCCGCAGATGGGACCGGGCGTTGGGAGGGTGAGAGGCGGGATAGAGGGGACGCCGGCGGGCAGATCGGCGAAGCGGAACCCGAGTCCCGGGCAAAGTTACTGCAAAAATGCTTATCCGGAGCTGACGGGAGGGGTGGCTATGGTAGGGGCTCCACTGGACACCACCAGAGCCGACAGGGGAGGTGCGGCTGCGCCTGTGGATCGTGGAGGCGTCCTGAGACGCCTCTTCTGGTCGGCGGGTGAGCCGAAATCCGTGACCTACACCGCTGACCGTTTCCACACCGCCCACACCGCGACCACCGCGACCTTTGCCGCCGATGCGGGCTCCCAGGCGTGGACCCCTCCCACCTGGGAGGAGATCGTCAGCACGCACAGCGCGCGGGTCTACCGCCTCGCCTACCGCCTGACGGGCAACCAGCACGACGCCGAGGACCTGACGCAGGAGGTCTTCGTCCGCGTCTTCCGCTCGCTGTCCACGTACACGCCCGGCACCTTCGAGGGCTGGCTGCACCGCATCACCACCAACCTGTTCCTGGACATGGTCCGCCGCAAGCAGCGGATCCGCTTCGACGCGCTCGCCGACGACGCCGCCGAGCGGCTTCCGAGCCGTGAGCCCTCCCCCCAGCAGGTGCTCCACGACACCCACTTCGACGCCGACGTGCAGCAGGCGCTGGACACCCTCGCGCCCGAGTTCCGTGCCGCCGTGGTGCTCTGCGACATCGAGGGCCTCTCCTACGAGGAGATCGCCGCCACCCTCGGCGTGAAGCTGGGGACCGTCCGCAGCCGTATCCACCGCGGCCGTTCGCACCTGCGCAAGGCGCTCAAGCACCGCTCTCCCGAGGCCCGCGCCTCCCAGCGCGCCCTGGCCGGAGTGGCGGTGGGCGCCCCGGGCGCCGGGGGAGAGGGCGGAGCCGAGTGAGCGGAGTCAGTCCGTCCCCCGCCGAACAGCACCTGGGCGACCGCCTCGCCGCCCTGGTGGACGGGGAGCTGAAGCACGACGCCCGCGAGCGGGTCCTGGCGCACCTGGCCACCTGCGCCAAGTGCAAGGCCGAGGCCGATGCGCAGCGCCGTGTGAAGAGCCTGTTCGTGGAGAGCGCCCCGCCGCCGCTCTCCGCCGGACTGCTGGCCCGGCTCCAGGGACTGCCAGGGGCTGGCCCCGAGGGCCCCGCGGGCCCGCCGGGCGGGCCCGGTGCGGCGCGCAGCCCAGCGCCCCCCGGTGCCGACCCTTTCGCCACCTTCGGTTACGCCGTCCCGGCCGCCCCGCGCGAAGGGTTCCGCATCCATGAGACGGGGCGTCCCAGACGCCGCCTCGCCTTCGTCGCGGCCGGAGCCGTTTCGCTGGCCGCGATCGCCCTGGGCGGCACGCTCCCGCTGGACGCGATCGAGCCGAACGCCCGTGGTGAGGCGCCGGCCTCGCGGCCCGGGCCGTCGATCCCGCTGACCGACGCCGCCATCCGCGACCGGCTGCCGCTGCGGGACGGGGTGCGCACCCCGAGCCCGTCCGCCCCGCTGCCCTCGGCCGTCTCCCCGCCTCCGGTCACGGCCCAGCCGGCCTCCCTCACCCGCTGACCCGGGGGCCCGCCCCCGGCTCCGCCCCGGGCCAGCGAGGGGGTCCGGCACCTGGTTGAATCTGCGGCACACGTGCCGCCCCGCGGCGCGCCAGGCCCGCGGGGGAGCGCACATGTCCGACAGCCAGCACAACGCCCCGGCTCCCACCTGGTGGAGCCGCCCCGCCACCCCGCCCCACCCACCCACCGAGCCCGGCCCGCCGCCGCCCGAGCCCGCGGCGGAGGCCGCCGCTGCTCCCGCTCCCGGTGCCGGTGCCGGGGCGGCGGCCGAGGCCGGTGTCCAGCCCGAGCCCGGTGCCAAGCCCGCAGCCGACGCCGACGCCGAGCCCGTGACCGAGGTCGGTGCCGGGTCCGTGGCCGAGCCCGCGGCCGCTCCCGGCGTCGAGCCTGTTGCCGAGCCGGCGGCCGAGACCGCGGCCGAGGGCCCGGACGGGGCGCGGTACGACCCGTGGGCCGCCGGGCCGCTCCAGATGGCGGACGATGCCGGGGCGCCTCGCCGGGGCGGGCCCTCCCTGTGGCGGCTGGCCGTCTTCGGCGTCGTGATCGCCCTCCTCGCCGGCGGCGTCGGCGGCTGGCTGGGCATCCTCGCCGAGCGCCGCACCAGCACCCGCCTGGAGCTCCCGCAGGCCGCCGTGGACAACAAGGGCCGGGCCCCCGACAGCGTGGCCGGCATCGCCGCCACCGCCCTGCCCGGCGTGGTCACCCTGCACGTCAGCGGGGGCGAGGGCAGCAGCACCGGAACCGGCTTCGTCCTGGACGGCCAGGGCCACATCCTGACCAACAACCACGTCGTGGCCGGCGCCAAGGACATAACCGTCACCTTCAGCACCGGCGACAGCGTCACCGCCGAACTGGTCGGCCGCGACAGCGGCTACGACCTGGCCGTCGTCAAGGTCACCGGCGTCCAGGGCCTGCGCCCGCTGGCCCTCGGGAACTCCGAGAACGTCCGCGTCGGCGACCCCGTGGTCGCCATCGGCGCCCCCTTCGACCTCTCCAACACCGTCACCGCCGGCATCATCAGCGCCACCGGCCGCCCCATCACCGCCGGCGGGGACAAGGGCAGCGGCAGCGACGTCAGCTACGTCGACGCCCTCCAGACCGACGCCCCCATCAACCCCGGCAACTCCGGCGGCCCCCTCCTCGACTCCCGCGCCCGCGTCATCGGCATCAACAGCGCCATCCGGGGCGCCGACAAGGGCGACGACGACAGCGACCGCACCCGCCAGAGCGGCAGCATCGGCCTGGGCTTCGCCATCCCCGTCAACCAGGGCAAGCGCGTCGCGGAGGAGCTCATCCGCACCGGCCACGCCACCCACCCCGTCATCGGCGTCACCTTGGACATGCAGTACACGGGCGACGGAGCCCGGGTCGACACCAAGGGCGAGGACGGCAAGCCCGCCGTCATCGCCGACGGCCCCGGCGCCCGCGCCGGCATCCGCCCCGGCGACGTGATCACCAAGGTGGACGGGGTCCGCGTCCACGGCGGCGACGAGCTGATCATCAAGATCCGGGCCCACCGGCCCGGCGACCACCTCTCCCTGACCGTGCTCCGCGACGCCCGGGAGCGCACCCTTGACGTGGTGCTCGGTTCGGCCAGCGGCTCCTGAGACCGGCCGTCCGTGCGGCAAACACGACACGACGGCCGGGTGAATCCGGCGAAGGGCCCGCACCGGCGTAGGGGCGGGCCGGGAACGCCGGGTACCGTTGACCGGGCCGGACGTGGAGAGAGCCGAGGAGCGGCAAGGTGTTCAACGACATAGGCGCACTCGAGCTGGTCACCATCGTGGTGCTCGCCATCCTCATCTTCGGGCCCGACAAGCTCCCGAAGGTGATCCAGGACGTCGCGGGCTTCATCCGCAAGATCCGCGCGTTCTCGGACAGCGCCAAGCAGGACATCCGCTCCGAACTGGGACCCGAGTTCAAGGACTTCGAGTTCGAGGACCTGAACCCCAAGACCTTCATCCGCAAGCAGCTCACCGAGAACGAGGACCTCCAGGAGCTGCGCACCAGCTTCGACCTCCGCAAGGAGCTGAACGAGGTCACCGACGCCGTCAACAGCCGCGACACCGGCCCGGCTCCCTCCGCCTCCCCGGTCGCCGCCGGCACTGCGCCCGATCTGCTGAAGAAGCCCGCCGCACCGGCCCAGGAACCGCGTACTCCCTTCGACGCCGACGCCACCTGAGCCGCAGCCTGCCCGTCGATCCGGGACCGGATGGCTATCCTCCATCTGTCCGGACCGAGGACGCCCGAGGATGGGGGTCCCCCCAGCGACGCGAGGGGGAGGGCCGTTCCGGACCCCACGGAACGAGAGGCCGCCCATGGAGACGACGAGCACGAGCAGTAGCAGGGTGGGCGCACAGCCCGCCGAAGCCCCCGACGCCACGGCCCCGCAGGCCGGGCCGGCGGCGCCGACCGCCGACGCCACCGCGCCCGTCCCGGCGGCCCGCCGGGCGGCCGCGGGCTACCTGAAGGCAGAGTTCCCCTGGTACGGGCTGGACGGGGCGTTCACCGGCCCCCGCTGGCTCATGCAGGTGGGCACCGGCGCCGACGGCACCGTGGAGCACGGCTCCACCGGCCACGGCGACGAGCCCTCCGCCCGGGGCGAGATCGCCACCGGCGAGAAGGAACGCTTCGCGGTGGTCATCACCGTCGCCAGCAACCCCCTGCGCCGCAGCGGCGACGGCACCGGCGTCCTGGAGGCCACCTCGGTCTCCTCGGCCGCCTGGCTGGCCGGCTCCGGGCTGCTGGCCTACAGCTGGCCGCCGCAGATGGACCACAGCCTGCGCGACGACTGGCTGGACCAGCAGACGGAAGCGGCGTGGGAACTCGCCGACGACCTCACGGGGCCCGACTGGTCGACGCTGTCCCTGCCGGTGGACGGAGAGCCGACTCCGTTCCACTACCGGGAGTCGGAGTTCGGGTGGGTGCTCGCCGGCTCCACCGGGAGCGGGGTGCACCTCGGGGCGTACGGGCGGGGGATGAGCGCGTACGGGCTGGGCTTCTCGGCCATCGCGGACCTGGGGTCGTACGAGTAGTGGCCCGGGGTACGGGAAAGGGGCACCGCCCGGCGGCGATGCCCCTTCGCGCTGCGCGGCCCCTGCGGGTGCGCGTGCCGGTGCGGCCACCCGTGCCGCCCAGCGGCACGATGACCCACACCTCCGTGACTAGAACTTGTTGCGCGGCGTGATGCCCAGGGACATGCCCGACAGGCCGCGGGCGCGCCCGCCCAGCTTGCCGGCGATCGACCGCAGGGCCGCGCCCGCCGGCGAGTCCGGGTCCGCCAGGACGACCGGCTTGCCGTTGTCGCCGCCCTCGCGCAGCCGCACGTCGATCGGGATCTGCCCCAGCACCGGCACCGTGGCGCCCGTCGTCTTCGTCAGGCCGTCCGCGACCATCTGGCCGCCGCCGGTGCCGAAGACGTCCACCATCTCGTCGCAGTGCGGGCACGGCAGGCCCGACATGTTCTCGACGACGCCCACGATCTTCTGGTGGGTCTGCACTGCGATCGACCCGGCCCGCTCCGCGACCTCGGCCGCGGCCTGCTGCGGGGTGGTGACGACCAGGATCTCCGCGTTCGGGACCAGCTGCGCCACCGAGATGGCGATGTCGCCCGTGCCCGGCGGGAGGTCCAGCAGCAGCACGTCGAGGTCGCCCCAGAACACGTCGGCCAGGAACTGCTGGAGCGCCCGGTGCAGCATCGGGCCGCGCCACACCACCGGGGCGTTGCCCGGGGTGAACATGCCGATGGAGATGACCTTCACGCCGTTCGCGGACGGCGGCATGATCATGTTCTCGACCTGGGTGGGCTTGCCTTCGACGCCCAGCATCCGCGGCACGCTGTGGCCGTAGATGTCCGCGTCGACCACGCCGACCTTCAGGCCGTCGGCAGCCATCGCGGCCGCCAGGTTGACCGTGACCGAGGACTTGCCCACGCCGCCCTTGCCGGAGGCGACCGCGTACACACGGGTCAGCGAGCCCGGCTTGGCGAAGGGCACCTCGCGCTCGGCGGTGCCGCCGCGCAGGGTGGCGGCGAGCTCCTTGCGCTGCTCGTCGCTCATCACGTCCAGCGAGACGGACACGGAGGTGACGCCCGCGACCTTCGCGACGGCGTCGGTGACGTTCTTGGTGATGGTCTCGCGCATGGGGCAGCCCGACACCGTCAGGTACACCGTGACGGCGACGGCACCGCCGTCGCCGATCTCCACCGCTTTGACCATGCCGAGTTCGGTGATCGGCCGGTGGATCTCGGGGTCGTTGACCGTCGCCAGCGCGTCCAGGATCGCGTCCTGCTCCGGCACGGCGGCGGAGGGTGTCTCGGTAGCCATGTCCCTGATGGTACGGCTCGCCGGCACGGCTCCGGTAAGCCCGTCAGCGGTCGCCTTCGTCACTTTCCCCCGAGAACAGCCGGCGCTCGTCCATCTCCTTGATCAGGTCCTGGAACTCCGAGCGGATCCAGTCGCGCGTGGCGACCTCGCCCAGGCCCATCCGCAGCGCCGCGATCTCCCGGGTCAGGTACTCGGTGTCCGCGATCGACCGCTCGTTCTGCTTGCGGTCCTGCTCGTGGGTGACCCGGTCCCGGTCGTCCTGCCGGTTCTGCGCGAGCAGGATCAGCGGGGCCGCGTACGAGGCCTGCAGGGACAGCATCAGCGTCAGGAAGATGAAGGGGTACTGGTCGAAGCGCAGGTGGTCCGGGGCGAAGACGTTCCACAGCACCCACACCACGATGACCAGGCTCATCCAGACGATGAACCGGCCCGTGCCGAGGAACCGCGCCACCCGCTCCGACAGCCGCCCGAAGGCCTCCGGGTCGTACTCCGGCAGCAGCTTGCGGCGGTCCTGGCGCGGCTGGTCCAGCCGCACCCGTGAGCGCGTCAGCGCACTGGCACCCGAGGGCACGCCGGCCCGCGCCCGCTCGGAGGAACGTTCCGCCGACCGATCGCCGCGCAGCCGCGCCGCCTCCTCCAGCCGCTCCGAGAGCCCTTCGCGGGCCCGCTCGCGCCTCTCCCGGCGCCGCTCGCGCGCCGCCTCGCCACGTCCGCGTTCAGTGGCCATGGACGGCCTCCTCGGAGTGGAAGTCCGTCTCCCGCCAGTCCTCGGGCAGCAGGTGGTCCAGGACGTCGTCGACCGTCACCGCGCCCAGCAGCGATCCGCTCTCGTCGACGACCGGCGCCGCGACCATGTTGTACGCGGCCAGGTAGCTCGTCACGACGGGCAGCGAGGCGTCCGGGGGCAGCGGCGGCAGGTCCGTGTCCACGATCGAGCTGACCAGGGTGAACGGGGGGTCCCGCAGCAGCCGCTGGAAGTGCACCGTCCCCAGGTACTTGCCCGTCGGCGTCTCGTCCGGCGGCCGGCACACGTACACCTGCGCCGCCAGCGCCGGCGACAGGTCCGACTGGCGCACCCGGGCCAGCGCGTCGGCGACGGTCGCGTCGGGCCGCAGCACGATCGGCTCGGTGGTCATCAGACCGCCCGCGGTGTTCTCCTCGTACGACAGCAGACGCCGCACGTCGGCCGCGTCGTCCGGCTGCATCAGCGTCAGCAGCCGCTCCTTGTCGTCCTCCGGCAGCTCCGAGAGCAGGTCGGCCGCGTCGTCCGGGTCCATCGCCTCCAGGACGTCGGCGGCGCGCTCCTCCTTCAGCTTGCCGAGGATCTCCACCTGCTCGTCCTCGGGCAGCTCCTCCAGCACGTCCGCGAGCCGGTCGTCGTCGAGGGCATTGGCCACCTCGGCGCGGCGCTTCGGCGTCAGGTGGTGCAGCACGTTCGCCACGTCGGCCGGGCGCATCTGCTCGAAGGTGGCGACCAGGTTCTCGGCTCCCTGGCCCTCCTCCTCCAGGGAGAAGCCGGTCACCGCCGACCACTCCACGGTCAGCGTCTCGCCGCGGCGGCGCAGCGCGCCCGCCTTGCCCTTGCGGACGAAGATCCGGTCGATCTCCCAGTCGCGGCGCGCGGGCAGCTGCTGGATGGCCACGTCCAGCACGGTGACCTCCTCGCCGCTGGCCACCAGCGTCACCCGGCGGTCCAGCAGCTCGCCGATGACCAGCCGTTCGGTCGGGCGCTGCTCGAAACGCCGCATGTTGACGACGCCGGTGGTGATGACCTGCCCGGACTCCACGCCCGTCACCCGGGTCATGGGCAGGAAGATCCTGCGCCGGCTGACCACCTCGACCACCAGGCCCAGCAGCCGGGGCGGGCGGCCGCCGACACGCAGCATCGCCACGAGGTCGCGGACCCGGCCCACCTGGTCGCCGTTGGGGTCGAAGACGGGCACACCCGACAGATGCGAGACGAAGATCCGCGGGGCGCCTGCACCCATCCGAGCGCCTCCTAGAGCGTCGATCACCAGTCCTGCCGTGCCTCAGGCTAGCCCCTGCCGGGGGACAGCGTCCTGGTGGGGCGGTCCGGCCGGGGGTCCGGCGGGACGGGTTCCGCAGGCGGGTACGCTGCCTGCTGCTCCTGCGGCCACCGCCGGGAGCCGTACCCAGCCGACCCACGACGAGAGGCACCCGACGTGAGCGCCCACTCCTCCGCCGTACGGCTGCGCCGGGCCGCCGTCATCGGTGCCCTGTGCGCGGGCATCGCCGTCACCGCGACGGGCTGCGCGGAGAAGACGGACCCCGACAAGGGCACGAACGGGGTCGGCAAGCAGACGCCGGAGAAGATCGAGAGCCAGGCGAAGGCCGCGGCCGCCGCCGCCAACTCGGTCCACCTCTCCGGAAACCTCGTCGTCGGCGGCAAGCCCTTCACCCTCGACCTGAGGCTGAAGGCCGACGGGGGCTCCGGCGAGGTGAAGTCGCAGGCCGACACCTTCCAGGTGCTGCGGGTCGGCGAACAGCTGTACCTGAAGGCGAGCGCGGCCTTCTGGGGGAAGTCGGACTCGGCCGGCAAGCTCGGCGACAAGTACGTGAAGGTGCCCGAGAGCGACCCCACGTACAAGCAGTTCCGCGGGTTCACCGACATACACGTGCTGCTCGACGGGCTCCTCGGCCTCCAGGGCAAGCTCACCAAGGGCGGCTACACCACCGTCGGGCACACCCGGGCGGTGCCGGTCTCCGCCGACGCGGGCAAGGGCGGCAAGCTGACGGTCTCCCTGGAAGGCACCCCGTACCCGCTGCTGATGGAGCGCGCGGGCGGCGCGGGCCGGGTGGAGCTGTCCGAGTGGGGCAAGACCTTCCCGCTGGAGGCGCCCGCGCAGGACCAGACCGTGGACTACGGCTCCCAGCTGCCGACCACCAAGGACGGCACGGGCGCCACCACGGGCGGCAAGGGCAAGGGCACGGGAGCCTCCCCGGCCCCGTCCAAGGGCACCGCAACGAGCGGCACCGGCGCCTCGGGCGCCGGCACCTCCGGGCAGGGGTCGAACCCGACGGGCGGCTGAGCGCCCGCCCGGCTCAGCCCCACCCGCCCCGCCTCAGCCCCGCTTCTTCTTCCGCTTCAGCAGCAGCTTCGGCAGACCCGCCGGGATCGGCCTGCGGGTCGTCGCGGGGGAGGCCAGGGGCGCCGCGGCCAGCGAGCCCTCGGGCAGCCGGCCGGCCACCGCCACCGGCTCCAGCCGCAGCAGCCGGCACTCCCGGGCCCAGCGCTCCGTCATCCCCTCCGAGTCGGGGGCGTTCAGCCGCTTGCCCTTCAGCTCGGCGACGGCGCTCTCCCACGGCCCGCTGCCGGGCGCGAGCTCCCGTACCGCCGCGGTCCAGGCCACGAGCCGGCCGCCCTTGTCCTTGCTGCGTACCGTCACCTCGGCGGCGCCGCCGTCGGCGAGCCCGGGGAAGGGCTGCTCGCCGGGGCCGTCACCGAGCACGTGCGCGGCACCGTCCACCCACGCGTGCCACAGGGCCCGGTCGGCGCCGGCGCCGCGGACCCAGATCAGGCCGGACTTCTTGGAGGCCTCCTCGACGAGGGCCAGGTCGAGTGCGCTGAGAGTCATGCGCACAGCGTAGGGCGTGCGCTCCCGCCCGCTACAGCCAGCCGTTGCGCCGCAGGGCCCGGTGGATGGTGAGGCAGCTGCCGACGATCGCCGCCATCACCAGCGGATAGCCGTAGCGCCAGTGCAGCTCCGGCATGTGGTCGAAGTTCATCCCGTACACGCCGCAGATCATCGTGGGGACGGCGATGATCGCCGCCCAGGAGGTGATCTTGCGCATGTCCTCGTTCTGGGCGACGGAGGCCTGGGCCAGGTTCGCCTGGAGGATGGAGTTCAGCAGCTCGTCGAAGCCGATGACCTGCTCGTGCACCCGGGCGAGGTGGTCGGCGACGTCGCGGAAGTACTTCTGGATGTCCGGGTCCACCAGCCGCATGGGCCGCTCGCTCAGCAGCTCCATCGGCCGCAGCAGCGGGGAGACCGCCCGCTTGAACTCCAGCACCTCCCGCTTGAGCTGGTAGATGCGGCCCGCGTCGCCGCCCCGGGCGACCCCCTTGGCGGGGGCGGCGAACACCGCGCTCTCCACCTCGTCGATGTCGTCCTGCACCGCCGACGCGACGGCGATGTAGCCGTCCACCACGTGGTCGGCGATCGAGTGCAGCACCGCCGACGGGCCCCGGGCGAGGAGCTGCGGGTCGTCCTGGAGGCGGTGGCGCAGGGTCCGCAGGGAGCCCTGGCCGCCGTGCCGGACCGTGATCACGAAGTCGGGGCCCGTGAAGCACATCACCTCGCCGGTCTCCACCACCTCGCTGGTGGCGGTCAGTTCGGCGTGCTCCACGTAGTGGATCGTCTTGAAGACCGTGAACAGGGTCTCGTCGTAGCGCTCCAGCTTCGGCCGCTGGTGCGCGTGCACCGCGTCCTCCACGGCCAGCGGGTGCAGCCCGAAGGTGGCGGCGATCCCGGCGAACTCGGCCTCGGTGGGCTCGTGCAGACCGATCCAGGCGAACCCGCCGTCCTCCCGGACCCGGCGCAGCGCCTCACGGGGCGTCAGGCAGTCGCCCTGCGCCCGCCGGCCGTCGCGGTAGACGGCGCAGTCCACCACCGCGCTGCTCGCGGAGGGGTCGCGGGTGGTGTCGTAGCCGGGCAGGACGGGAGTGGACTTGCGCAGTGCCGGACGGACGGCGGCACGGAGGTAGGGCAGCATCGACATGGCAGGCTCCTTCTCGCGCACGGCTGCGGACCGCACGGGTGGGAGGCCCTCCGGCGGCGGGCACGCGGGCCCGTGCGGACGGAGGGAAACAGGACGGGAGGACAAAGTTCTGCCGTCGCTCTTCTGCTGATCAGAAGATCAAAGGGGGCTGGAGCCGCCCTGGAAAGGCGCCGAAGAGCGATTGGTACTGCACGATCGACTTCGATCCATCGCAGCCCCACCTCCTCCGGCCGGTCCCCCGTGGGGGACGTCCTGTCGCCGGAGCCCTGAACCATGCTTCTGCACGCGGCCCCGACCAGCTGTCAACACTATCAGCCGACGGATGGTCAAACGCCGGTCTTTACCCGCCGGATAGGAGTTCTATGCTCCCTCCATGGCAGAAATTCCGGCCCTCGTCGAAGCCCGGCTGCGCAGCGCGTTCGGCGAACCCGACGCCCGCGCCGCCGTCACCTTCCTGGGCACCGACCGCATCGAGGTCCTCCGCTTCACCGAGGGCGACCTCGTGCGGTACGCGACCCTCGGCATGTCCGCGCACCCCATGACCGACCCCACCGCCGTGGTCGCCGACCCGGTGCGCGGGCCGCGCGCCGAGCTGGTGCTGACGGTACGGGCGGGGCTCGCGCCCACCGACAAGGTGCTGCGGCCCCTCGCGGTGCTGGCGGCCTCGCCGGTGGTCGAGGGGCTGGTCGTGGCCCCCGGCGCCTCCCTCGACGTGGGCGAACCGCTGTGGGAGGGGGCACCGTTCACCTCGGTCCTCGTCGCGGAGCCGGGCGGACTGGTCGAGGACCTGGAACTGGACGAGCCGATGGACCCCGTCCGCTTCCTGCCGCTGCTGCCGATGACGGCGAACGAGGCCGCCTGGAAGAGGGTGCACGGCGCGGCCGCCCTCCAGGAGCGCTGGCTCGCGCGCGGCACGGATCTGCGGGACCCTCTGCGTACGGCCGTCGCACTGGACTGAGCCTGGACCGAGCGCGGCACCTGCGGGCACGCACGCCATCCGGACGGGTGATCGCGTCTTGACGGGGCGCCGGGCGGGGAGGAGCGTGCTTCCTATGAGGGGCGAACCGAGTTGCCCGAAGTGTGGTGGCCGGGTCCGCGCGCCCGGTCTCTTCTCCGACTCCTGGCAGTGCGCCGTGCACGGCCCCGTCCACCCGCTGCAGCCCGTCATCCCGCCCAGCGTGGAGGGCCTGGGCGTGGTGGCGAACCGGTCCAAGGTGCCGGTGTGGATGCCCTGGCCGCTGCCGGTGGGCTGGCTGTTCACCGGGGTGGCGTCCGCCGGTGACGACCGGACCGGCGGCCGGGCCACGGTCGTGGCCTGCACCGGCCCCGGCCCGCTGGGCGGCCTGGGCGAGCTGCTGCTGGTCTCCGAGGAACTCGGCGTCGGCCTCGGCGCCCGCTTCGCGGGCATCGACGGCCCCGACCCCGGCACGGGCCTCGACGTCTCGGGCCCCCCGCACGCCAAGGTCGTCGCCGACGGCAGGCCGACCCCGCTGTGGCACGTGTCGGGCGTCCCGGAGGACCGCGCCGTCTTCGCGGGCGAGGCCCGGGGCCTGTGGCTGTGGGCCATCGTCTGGCCGGAACAGTCGGGTCTCCTCATGTACGACGAACTGGTCCTGGCCGACCTCCGCGACGCGGGGGCGGAGGTGGAACTGGTGCCGTGCGGCGCACTGAGCCCCCGGATCCTGGGGCCGTGAGGCGGGCCATCGCCCCCTCGAGGGGTGGGGGCGGAGCGGCGCCTGCCCACCCACCTCGCGGCGGGACCTGACCGGGCCGGAACGAGACAGCGGACCGGGGGCGGGGAGGGCGGGGTCAGAGCCGGGCGGTCTCAGGGAGGGGTTGGGGGTTTCCCGTCAGTCTCATCGTCCTTCCGCGTCGGGCCGCCCTGTCAAGGGCGCTCCTTCGTCGCGTCGCTTCGCGATCGCCTGCGGCGACCCTTGACAGGCCGTCCCGCCGCGAAATGCCGAAGACTGCCGGGAAACCCCCAAAGGAACGGGACGGACGTATCTGAGACATCCGGCGGCATCAGCGACCAGCCGGGGAGGTCGGGGGCCGCCTCGCCAAGCATCCGGGCCGCCAGGATTGCCATCCGGGGCCGCGATCCGCGACAGATCGCTACGCGCTCCTCCCGTCTCAGCGTCTACCAGCCGCCTGGGGTCGCTGCCCGCAGGGAAGGACGACGGATTCGGCATCCGGGGCCGGTGGGCGCCACAAATCGCTACGCGCTCCCCTCTTTTCGGCGTCCGCCGACCGCATGGGGCTGCTGCCTGCACGAAATGCTGATGAGAAGGCCATCGGGCGACCTCAGGCGCGTCAGATCGCTACGCGCTCCTCATTTCTCGGCGGCTGATGGCCGTCTTGGGCCGGGATGCTCTGCGGATAGGCTTTTGGTGCCGTCGCCAGCCCCAGACGGCCGTCGGACGCCGGAATTCGAGGAGCGCGTAGCGATCTGACGCGCCCCAGAGCCCGGATGCTGCTCTGTTCGTCATTTCGTGCAGGTATCAGCCCCAGGCAGCCGCCGGACGCCGAAAACACAGGAGCGCGTAGCGATTTGGCGCGCCTGGCGGCTTCGGATGCCAATTCCGTCGGCTTTTGGTGCGGGCAGCGGCCCCAGACGGGTCGCGGACGCCGAAATCAGAGGAGCGCGTAGCGATTTGATGCGCCCACCGGCCCCGAATGCCACTCCCATCGTCCTTTGGTGCGGGCAGCGGCCCCAGGCGGTCGTCGGACGCTGAGAAATGAGGAGCGCGTAGCGATCTGTCGCGAATCGCGGCCCCGTTTGACACTCCTGGCGGCCCGGATGCTTGGCGAGGCGGCCCCCGACGACCCCGAAGGGTCGCTGATCCCGCGTATGTCCATCGATGGACCGTGCCGTCCTTTTGGGGGTTTCCCGGCAGTCTTCGGCATTGCGCGGCGGGACGGCCTGTCAAGGGTCGCCGCAGGCGATCGCGAAGCGACGCGACGAAGGAGCGCCCTTGACAGGGTGGCCCGACGCGGAAGGACGATGAGACTGACGGGAAAGCCCCAAGGCTGCTCTGAGACCGCCGAGTGTGGCCCCGCCCACCCCCGGCACCGGTCCGCTGTCCCGTTCCGACCCCGCCCCACCCCCCGAGCCGGGGGGCTTGCCATGGCGTGGCACGGGTACCCTGGAGTGTCCCCCTCGTCCGTTCGAACCCTGGAGCCCGGCTGTGCGCATCGACCTGCACGCCCACTCCACGGCTTCCGACGGGACCGACACCCCCGCCGAGCTGGTGCGCAATGCCGCCGCGGCCGGGCTGGACGTGGTCGCGCTGACCGACCACGACACCGTCGGGGGATACGCCGAGGCCATCGCGGCCGTGCCGCAGGGCCTCACGCTGGTCACCGGGGCCGAGTTGTCCTGCCGGCTCGACGGGGTCGGGCTGCACATGCTGGCCTACCTCTTCGACCCGCAGGAGCCCGAGCTCGCCCGTGAGCGGGAGCTCGTGCGTGACGACCGCACCCCGCGCGCCCAGGCCATGATCGGCAAGCTCCAGGAGCTCGGTGTCGGTGTGACCTGGGAGCAGGTGGCCCGGATCGCCGGGAACGGCTCCGTCGGGCGGCCGCACATCGCGACCGCCATGGTTGAGCTGGGGGTCGTCCCCACCGTCTCCGACGCGTTCACCGCGGACTGGCTCGCCGACGGCGGCCGCGCGTACGCCGAGAAGCACGAGCTGGACCCCTTCGACGCCATCCGCCTGGTCAAGGCGGCCGGCGGGGTCACCGTCTTCGCGCACCCCGCCGCCGTCAAGCGCGGCGTCTGCGTGCCCGAGGAGGCGATAGCCGCCCTCGCGGCCGCGGGCCTGGACGGCATCGAGGTGGACCACATGGACCACGACACCGACACCCGCGCGCGCCTGCGCGGACTGGCCGGGGACCTCGGTCTGCTGACCACCGGTTCCAGCGACTACCACGGCAGCCGCAAGACCTGCCGTCTCGGGGAGTACACCACCGACCCCGAGATCTACGGCGAGATCACGCGCCGGGCCACGGGGGCCTTCCCCGTGCCGGGCGCCGGCGGAGTCACCCGCGCCTGAGCGTCGCCGACCGCCGCTGAGGCAGCGGTCGCCGGGCCCGTGTGCGCCCTTCCCTCTCGCCCCTTTTCGTAACACCCCTCTATGCAAGGCATCACTGTGTTCGACTTCGCCGTCTTCGGATCCCTTTTTCTCACGCTTTTTGTGATTATGGACCCGCCGGGCATCACTCCGATCTTCCTCGCGCTGACCTCGGGACGCCCGGCCAAGGTGCAGCGCCGTATGGCCTGGCAGGCCGTCTGCGTCGCCTTCGGCGTGATCGCCACCTTCGGCATCTGCGGCCAGCAGATCCTGGACTACCTGCACGTCTCCGTCCCGGCGCTGATGATCGCCGGTGGTCTGCTGCTCCTGCTCATCGCGCTCGACCTGCTCACGGGCAAGACGGACGAGCCCAAGCAGACGAAGGACGTCAACGTCGCCCTGGTCCCGCTGGGCATGCCGCTGCTGGCCGGTCCCGGTGCGATCGTCTCCGTGATCCTGGCCGTGCAGAAGGCCGACGGGTTCGGCGGGCAGCTCTCGGTGTGGACCGCGATCGCCGCGATGCACGTGGTGCTGTGGCTGACCATGCGCTACTCGCTGGTGATCATCCGCATCATCAAGGACGGCGGTGTCGTCCTGGTCACCCGCCTCGCCGGCATGATGCTCTCGGCCATCGCCGTCCAGCAGATCATCAACGGCGTCCTCCAGGTCGTCCACGGAGCCTGACCCGCCGCCGCACATGCGAACGCCCCCGTACCGGATCGGTACGGGGGCGTTTCGGAAGCATCAGGAGGACGCACTCTCGGCCGGTCGGATCAGGATGCGCTGGCCGATGGCGGCCGCCTGCTGCACGATCCGGTTGACGGAGGCCGCGTCCACGACGGTGCTGTCCACGGCGGTTCCGTCGACATCGTCCAGGCGCAGAATCTCGAAGCGCACGGCTTCTCCCTTCGTCGGTGTTCTCCTTGCACAGGGGTCAACCAGGCGCCCTTCGGAAACATTCCCTACGCTAAGGAAATTTTTTCCTTAGCTAACTACTGCGTGGTCAAGGATCGCCAGAAGGCCGCTAGAGAAGCCGCCGTGACCTGCGGATTCTCCGCGTTGGGGGAGTGTTCGGCCCCTTCGACGACCACCCGGGAAGCGCCCAGCCGGACGGCCATCTCGTCCATCAGGGGGACCGGCCAGGCGTAGTCCACCACCCCCGACAGGACCAGCTTCGGCAGCGGGACCGCCGCCAGCTCCGCCACCCGGTCCGGCTCCGAGACCAGGACCCGGCCGGTGGTGATCAGCTGCTCCGGGACGGTGGCCAGCCAGCGGTCGCGCAGGAACGCGGCCAGCTCGGGGGAGTCGGGAACGGCGTCGGCCGGGTCCTGGGCCCGCATGGCCTCCCAGATGGCGGGCATGTCGTCACGCATCGCCTCCAGTGCCGCCACCAGGAGCTTGGTGCGCGCCTGCTGCTCCTCCGTGATCGCGGCGGGGCCGCTGCTCATCAGGGTGAGGGAGGCGAAGGGGGAGGCGTCGCGCAGGACGGCGGCGCGGGAGACGAGGCCGCCCAGGGAGTGGCCGACCAGGTGGAGGGGGCCGCGGGCGTCCAGGGCCCGGGCCTGGGCCAGGAGGTCGAGGGCCAGCTCGTGGAGCTCGTACGCGGACTCCTCGCGCGGGCCGGGGCTCTCGTGCTGACCGCGCCCGTCGACGGCGACCACCCGGAACCCGGCGGCGGCCAGGGGCTCCAGCAGGGCGATGAAGTCCTCCTTGCTGCCCGTGAACCCGGGGACCAGCAGGGCGGTGCCGTGCACGGGCTCGCCCGCCTCGTGCACGGCGAACTCGCCGCGCGAGGTGGTCAGGCGGTACGCGCGGGCGGCGGGGGGCAGGGTGAGGCGCGGCGGCTTGCTCATGGCCCGAGGCTACCGGCCCGTAGGCCCGCGTACGAGGACGGCCCCGGCCCCCTGGGAAGGGGTGCCGGGGCCGTCCTCGTACGCGTGGTGCCTAGCGGAAGCGGCGGGTCGTGCGGACCGGCTCGCTCGGCGGGGCGATCTGGAACTGCGGCTCGGAGGCCGGGGCGACCACCTTGCGGGTCCGGCGGCGCGGGGCCGCGGGAGCCTCGTCCACGATCACCACGTCCGGGATCGGGGTCGGCGCGGCCTTGCGGGTCGGAACCCGGCGCGGCCGGACCGGAGCCTCGGCGACCGGAGCATCGGCGACCGGGGCGACGGCCGCGGGGGCCTCCGCCACCGGGGCCTCCGCGACGGCGGCCTTGCGGGTCCGGGTGCGCTTCGGCTGCGCCGGAACCTCCTCGGCCACGACGGCCTCCACGACCGGGGCCTCGGCGACGGCGGCCTTGCGGGTCCGGGTGCGCTTCGGCTGGGCCGGAGCCTCCTCGGCCACGACCGGGGCCTCCGCGACGGGAGCCTCCACGACCGGCGCCTCGGCGACGGCCTTGCGGGTCCGGGTACGGCGCTGCTGGACCACCGGCGCCTCCTCGGCCACGACCGGCGCCTCGGCCACGGGGGCCTCGACGACCGGCGCCGCCACGAGCGGGGCCTCGGCCTCGTTCACCGCGGCGACGGCCGCGGCCGTCAGCCGGGTGCGGCGGCGGCGCGGGCGGCGCGCCTCGTCGGCGGGCGCCTCGGCGGCCGGGGACGCCACGGCGGCGGCCTCGACCTCGGCGCCCAGCTCCGACCCACCGCGGGTGCGGCGGCGCTGGCGCGGCGTACGGGTCCGGGCGGGACGCTCCTCGGCCGGAGCGGCGGCGGCGCGGCCGCCACGGCCACCGCGCCCGCCGGTCTCGCCCAGGTCCTCCAGCTCCTCGGCCTTCAGGCCGGCCCGCGTGCGCTCGGCGCGCGGCAGGATGCCCTTGGTGCCGGCCGGGATGCCCAGCTCCTCGAAGAGGTGCGGCGAGGTGGAGTACGTCTCGACCGGGTCGTGGAAGTCCAGCTCCAGCGCCTTGTTGATCAGCTGCCAGCGCGGGATGTCGTCCCAGTCGACCAGGGTGACGGCAGTGCCCTTGTTGCCCGCGCGGCCGGTGCGGCCCACGCGGTGCAGGAAGGTCTTCTCGTCCTCCGGCGTCTGGTAGTTGATGACGTGCGTGACGCCCTCGACGTCGATGCCGCGCGCGGCGACGTCGGTGCACACCAGCACGTCGACCTTGCCGTTGCGGAAGGCGCGCAGCGCCTGCTCGCGGGCGCCCTGGCCCAGGTCGCCGTGGACGGCGCCGGAGGCGAAGCCGCGCCGCTCCAGCTGCTCGGCGATGTCGGCGGCCGTGCGCTTGGTACGGCAGAAGATCATCGCGAGCCCGCGGCCGTCGGCCTGGAGGATGCGGGAGACGAGCTCCGGCTTGTCCATGTTGTGCGCGCGGAAGACGTGCTGCTTGATGTTGGCGACGGTCGCGCCCTCGCCGTCCTCGGAGACGGCGCGGATGTGCGTCGGCTGCGACATGTAGCGGCGGGCGAGGCCGATGACGGCGCCCGGCATGGTCGCCGAGAACAGCATCGTCTGGCGCTTGGCCGGCAGCAGGTTCATGATCTTCTCGACGTCGGGCAGGAAGCCCAGGTCGAGCATCTCGTCGGCCTCGTCCAGGACGAGGGCCTTGACGCGGGACAGGTCGAGCTTCTTCTGCCCGGCCAGGTCCAGCAGGCGGCCCGGGGTGCCGACGATCACGTCGACGCCCTTCTGGAGCGCCTCGACCTGGGGCTCGTACGCGCGGCCGCCGTATATGGCGAGGACGCGGACGTTGCGGACCTTGCCCGCGGTGAGCAGGTCGTTGGTGACCTGGGTGCACAGCTCGCGGGTGGGAACCACCACGAGCGCCTGCGGTGCGTCGGTCAGCTGCTCGGGCGTGGCCCGGCCGGCCTCGACGTCCGCGGGGACGACGACCCGCTCCAGCAGCGGAAGGCCGAAACCGAGCGTCTTGCCGGTTCCGGTCTTCGCCTGGCCGATGACGTCCGTGCCGGAGAGGGCGACGGGGAGGGTCATCTCCTGGATCGGGAAGGGGGACACGATGCCGACGGCTTCCAGGGCCTCGGCGGTCTCGGGGAAGATCCCGAGTTCTCGGAACGTAGTCAGGGTGCTGCCTCTTCTGTGAGACGCGGCGCGAGGCGGCGAGGGGGGTCCTACCGTGCCGGGCTTGCGGTACTGCGCCCACCCGGGGTTCGGGCGGGTCGTACGAAGCTGCGCGGGACCACTGCCATCGCTCAGGCTCTCGTGCCGCTGAGGGGGCCCCTCGTGGAGGCGGTACGCATGTGCGCACTGCCCGCGCCGAGGGCGGTCGGGTGGAGCCGATCGGGCCACCGACCGGGCATCCTCATTCGGATGGCCCGCCGAGTATTCGGCAGGCGCATTACCACTGTACCCCGGAATCGCGCAGGTGTGTCGGGTGAATTCACCAGGTAAGCGGGTTTACACGGAGCGGGAGCATGGTGGAGTGGTGACTTGTCCCGCCTTTCGGCGGGCTATTGTGCGGAGCATGTCGACCGTTGAAAACGCATCTCCCGCCGACGAGAACGCCCAGGCCGGGGCGCAGGGCATCGCCGCCCAGGACTGGGCGACCGCCTCCGCCTCCCCGCAGTACCGGGCCGCCGTCGTGGACCTCCTCGGCGCGCTGGCGTACGGGGAGCTCGCGGCCTTCGAGCGCCTGGCGGAGGACGCGAAGCTCGCGCCCACCCTCGGCGACAAGGCCGAGCTGGCGAAGATGGCCTCCGCCGAGTTCCACCACTTCGAGCGGCTGCGCGACCGGCTCGCCGCGATCGACGCCGAGCCGACGGCCGCGATGGAGCCCTTCGCCAAGGGCGTGGACGACTTCCACCGCCAGACCGCCCCCTCCGACTGGCTGGAGGGCCTGGTCAAGGCATACGTCGGCGACTCGATCGCCAGCGACTTCTACCGCGAGGTCGCCACCCACCTCGACACCGACACCCGCGCCCTGGTCGTCGGCGTCCTCGACGACACCGGTCACGGCGGCTTCGCCGTGGAGAAGGTGCGCGCCGCGATCGAGGCCGACCCGCGCGTCGGCGGCCGGCTCGCCCTGTGGGCGCGCCGCCTGATGGGCGAGGCCCTGTCGCAGGCCCAGCGCGTGGTCGCCGAGCGCGACGCGCTGTCCACCATGCTGGTCGGCGGTGTGGACGGGATGGCGGCCGGCTTCGACCTGGCGGCCGTCGGCGAGATGTTCACCCGGATCACCAAGGCCCACACCAAGCGCATGGCCGCCCTCGGCCTCGCGGCCTAGCGCTTGGCGCTCCGCGGTACGTGGTCCGTCGGCGGCTGGTCGCGCGGTTCCCCGCGCCCCTGACGGGGGCGCGGGAGGACAGCGGTTCAGTCCCGCGCCCCGCCGTCCTCGGCCCCGCCGCTGTCAGCTCCGCGACGGAAGCGAAAACGGAGGGCGGCGCGGACCGCCGCCGCCCCCGGCCGCCGGACGCAGCAGCAGGGACAGCACGACGGCCGACACGCCGAGGCCGCCGAGCAGGGTCGCGAACAGCGTGTTGTGCCCCGGCCCCAGCGACATGTGCGTCAGATAGGCCCCGAACAGGGCGCCGGTCACCCCGCTGACCAGCACCGTTCTGGTGGAGGGCAGTCGTTTGGCGAGTACCCGCACGGCCACGCCCGCGAGGGCGAGGCCCAGCAGACCGGAGCCGACGGCCTCCATCAGCATCATCTGGTCACTCCCCTACGTCAGGGCAAACCGGGTCACTGCGGTCCTACCCGAAGCGGAAGAAGCGGAAACGGCCCGGCGGATGCATCCGCCGGGCCGATCCACTCGTACTCGAGTGCCTCAGAGAGCCCCGAAACCGACCTTGCGCTGCGCCGGCTCGCCCAGGTCGACGTACGCCAGACGGTCGGACGGCACCAGGACCTTGCGGCCCTTGACGTCGGTCAGGCTCAGCAGCGGCGCGGTGCCGGTCAGGGCCTCGGCGACGATGCCCTCCAGCTCCTCGGCGCTCAGGCCGCTCTCCAGCACGATCTCCCGGGGTGCGTGCTGCACGCCGATCTTGACCTCCACGGCTTTGTCCCTCCGACGGTCCGGTTCGCGCGATCAGCCGCGCCGTACCCGGTCCACATTAGCCCGGTGAGGGGACACGATCGGCTCGCGGCGGACACGCTCGCAGCGAACAACGGCCGGTCAGGCCTCCGTGCCGTGCAACGGGAAACCGGCGATGCCGCGCCAGGCGAGCGAGGTCAGCAGACCCACCGCCGTGTCCCGGGCGACCGGGCTCTCGCTCGACAGCCAGTACCGGGCCACGACCTGCGAGACCCCGCCCAGGCCCACGGCCAGCAGCATCGACTCGTCCTTCGACAGCCCCGTGTCCTCGGCGATCACGTCCGAGATGGCCTCCGCGCACTGCAGCGACACCCGGTCGACGCGCTCGCGCACCGCCGGCTCGTTCGTCAGGTCCGACTCGAACACCAGCCGGAACGCGCCACCCTCGTCCTCCACGTACGCGAAGTAGGCGTCCATCGTCGCCGCCACGCGCAGCTTGTTGTCACTGGTGGACTCCAGCGCCCCGCGCACCGCCTGCAGCAGGTTCTCGCAGTGCTGGTCCAGCAGCGCCAGGTAGAGGTCGAGCTTGCCGGGGAAGTGCTGGTACAGCACCGGCTTGCTGACGCCCGCCCGCTCCGCGATGTCGTCCATCGCCGCGGCGTGGTAACCCTGCGCGACGAACACCTCCTGGGCAGCGCCCAGCAACTGGTTGCGCCGGGCACGGCGCGGCAGCCGCGTACCCCGCGGACGCGCTGCCTCGGTCTGCTCGATGGCTGTCACGCCGCCTCCCACTTTCTCTAAGAACACAGTGCGCTCTGCGCCGCGCCGCCATCGTACTTTTCGGTAACCGAATCTGGTGGGTTCAAGCCGGGTTTTCTCGCTGTGCGGACGGCCTGGACGCACCCCGGACATGCTGGTCAGCGCCTGGCAGATGCTGTCAGCGGTAGTCCTCCTCGTCCAGGGGCACGACCCGGGCCTGCTCCGCGGCGTCGGCTTCAGGGGCGTCGTCCCGGTCCGCGCCGGTGAGCGGGTCGTCCTCCTCCTGCTGGACGTCGGTGAGCTGCTCGGCGGCATCCGCCTCCGGAGCCTCGGCGCCGATCGGTTCCGCGAACCGTCCCCGGAAGCTGTCCGGTTCGCCAGGGTCGACAGTCATTCCACTCCCCTCGCCTTCGCTCGTCCTCCTCTGAGCCTAGGAGGATCGGCAGCCCGCCGCCAGGCGGTCCTGTGACCGCCAACACAAGGCAACGCCGGGGGGTGAGCGTGATCGTCTCGTAACATTGGCCCATGTCTTCGACCGAGCTGCCGGGCGTACGGTCCACCGCCGAGCCGACCTCCCAGGTGGGAGCCGTCCGGGTGGCCGAAGGGGAGGGCCTGCGCACCGTCGCGCTGCCGGGCCTGGAGATGAACGTACGTTTCCGGCCACCGCTGCGGGAGGGTCTGCCGCCCGCGCTGTTCGTGCACGGCCTCGGCGGCTCCTCCCAGAACTGGTCCGCGCTCATGGAGCAGCTCGCCGACAGCGTCGACGGCGAAGCGGTCGACCTGCCCGGCTTCGGCTGGTCCCCGCCGCCCGCCGACCGCGACTACTCGGTCACCGCCCTGGCCCGCGCCGTCATCCGCCACCTCGACGCCGCCGGCCGCGGCCCCGTGCACCTGTTCGGCAACTCCCTCGGCGGCGCCGTCTCCACCCGCGTGGCCGCCGTCCGCCCCGACCTCGTACGCACCCTCACGCTGGTCTCGCCCGCACTGCCCGAGTTGCGCGTGCAGAGCTCGGCCGTGCCCACCGCCCTGCTCGCCCTGCCCGGCGTGCCCGCCCTCTTCGGGCGCCTCACCCGGCACCTGACGGCCGAACAGCGCACCCGGGGGGTGACGGACCTCTGTTACGGAGACCCCTCACGGGTGACACCGGAAGGCTTCGCCCACGCCGTCGAGGAGATGGAACGGCGCCTGGCCCTGCCGTACTTCTGGGAGGCGATGAGCCGCTCCTCGCGCGGGATCGTCGACGCCTACACCCTCGGCGGGCAACACGGACTGTGGCGCCAGGCGCAGCGCGTGCTCGCGCCCACCCTGCTGGTCTACGGTGGCCGCGACCAACTGGTCTCGTACCGTATGGCGCGCAAGGCCGCCGCGGCCTTCCGGGGTTCGCGGCTGCTGACCCTGCCCGAGGCCGGGCACGTGGCGATGATGGAGTACCCCGAGGTGGTGGCCGCCGCCTTCCGGGAGCTGCTGCGCGACACCGCCGCCGGGGACACCGACCGATATACCGCAGACGGCAAGGGCTGAGCACGTGGGACGACATAGTCGCAAGACCCCCGCAGCCGCGCCCGCGCCGTCGCCGTCACCGTACGAGCCCGGCCCGGACGGGCTGTACGACCCCGGGCCCCACGAACCCGCGCCGCACGAACCCGCCCCGCACGAACCCGCGCCGCACGCTGCCGCCCCGTACGAACCCGCCCCGTACGAACCCGCCGGGTACGGCGAGCCGCGCGGGCGGCGGCGGGCCGCCGAGCCCACCGTCGTCCACCAGGGCGCCGTCCCGCCCTCCGTCCGCCCCGCCGGCCACCCCGAGCAGCGTGAGCCGGGCGGCGCCTGGGGCGCCGACCCGGCCCCCGCCGTCCGTTACGCAGACCGGCGCGGGGCCCACCGCGCCGCGGCGCCCACCGCGCCCGCGCCCCGGGACGCCGCCGCCCCGGCCTTCGCGACCCCCGCGGCCGGCTTCCCCCGCATCACCGAGGAGCCCACGGCCCCCGCCGTCGACGCCGTCACCTCCACCGGCTCGCACCGCCGCGTACCCGGCCCCCGCACCCCCGCAGCGCCCGGCGCGGACCGGCCCGGGACCGCCCGCGGCACGCGGGTGCGCCTCTACACCGGGGCCGCCGCCCTGGCCGTCACCGCCGCGCTCGCCGTGGTCGTCGCCGGCCAGGTCACCACCGAGGGCGGCCCGGCCGCCTCCGGCGCGCACGCCGCCGGCGACGACGCCCCCCAGCGGGCCGCCGGCGACAAGACCGCCTCCCGCTCCGACGGCCGCCCCACCCCCGCCTCCCCGCCGCCCGCACAGCCCGCGACGTACGAACAGCAGATGGCGCAGCAGCTGCCCATCGACGCCAGACTCACCGGCCCGGGCACCTTCGACACCGTTCCCGGCGTCGCCAAGGCGCCGGGCAAGGGCAAGGTCGTGCGCTACCGGGTCGACGTGGAACAGGGCCTCGGCATGGACCCGCAGCTCTTCGCGGAAGCCGTGCAGCGCACCCTCAACGACCCGCGCAGCTGGGCCCACGACGGGGAGATGACCTTCGAGCGGGTGCCCGAGGGCAAGGCCGACTTCGTCATCACCCTGGCCAGCCCCGGCACCACCGGCGCATGGTGCGCCAAGTCCGGACTGGACACCACGATCGACAACGTCTCCTGTGACTCCGCCAGCACCGAACGCGTGATGATCAACGCCTTCCGGTGGGGACAGGGCTCACCGACCTACGGCGCCGACCAGATGCTCGCCTACCGGCAGATGCTCATCAACCACGAGGTCGGCCACCGCCTCGGACACGGGCACGTGAGCTGCACGAAGCCGGGCTCGCTCGCGCCGATCATGCAGCAGCAGACGAAGTCCCTCGACATCGACAACATTCACTGCCTTCCCAACCCCTGGGTATATCCGGGGAATTGACCGCACCCGGCGGGGAAATGGCCGGTGCGCCGCGCGGGCAGCCGTCCGGTGACCGGCAGCGGTTCTCCGCACGTCCCGCCGAGGCCTTTCCTAGCGCGCTCGAACGCGAACCGTACGGGAAAGTTACGACTCTTCACCCCTTCCGGTGGCGCGACGGACAACCGTCCGTCGCGCCACCGGTGTATCCGCTTGAGTTCTCCCGCGGCGGGTCACCGGACCTACGGCGACCGCCAGGAACGGGAGAACGGGGGTGCCACTCGTGCGGATCGGACTGCTCAGCGAAGGTGGTTATCCGTATGCGGCCGGAGAGGCGGGGCTGTGGTGCGACCGGCTCGTGCGCGGACTCCCGCAGCACGAGTTCGAGCTCTACGCGCTGGGCCGCAGCGCCGAACAGGAGGAGCGCGGGCTGGTCCCGCTCCCCCAGCACGTCAGCCGGGTGCGTACCGCCCCGCTGTGGGCCCCCGCCGACGACGGCCGGACCCACTCGCGGCGCGAGCGGCGGCGCTTCGCCGCCTGCTTCGGGGAGCTGGTGCGCGGCATCTGCGGCGGGAGCGCGTCCGAGGCCGGCCCGGCCATGGCCGAGGCCTTCGCGGCCGGGCTGTACGGGCTCGCCGAACTGGCCCGGGAACAGGGCGGGATGTACGCGGCCCTGCGCTCGGAGACCGCCGTACGGGCCCTGGAGGCCGGCTGCCGGGCCCCGGGCGCGGGCCGGGCCGTACGGGAAGCGCGGGTCCCCGACCTGCTGGAGTTCGCCGACGAGCTGGAGCGGCTGCTGCGCCCGCTGTCCCTCGACTGGTACGGGGAGGACGGGCTCGGCGCCGTCGACGTCGGCCACGCCGCCGCCGGCGGGGCGGCCGCCGTCCCCGGGCTGCTGGCCAAACGCTTCTGCGGAGTCCCGCTGCTGGTCACCGAGTACGGGGTCCAGCTGCGCGCCCACTACCTGGACCAGGGTCCCGACGCCCCTGGCGGGCCCGGCGGCCCGGGAGGGGCCACCCGGCCCGCCGTGCGCGCCCTGCTCGCGGCCTTCCACGTCCGGCTGGCCGGGGAGATCTACGCCCGCGCCGACCTGCTGACCCCGGGCAACGCGCACGCCCGGCGCTGGCAGGAGCGGTGCGGGGCGCCCCGGGAGCGGGTGCGGACCGTGTACCCGGGGATGGAGGCGGACCGATTCGCCGCCGTCGGGGAGGACCCCGGCTGCGGGGACCCCGACACCCTGGTGTGGGTCGGGCGGGTGGAGCCGGCCAAGGACCTGATCGGCCTGCTGCACGCCTTCGCCGAGATCCGGCGGGCCGCGCCGCAGACCCGGCTGCGGATCTTCGCCACGGCCGCCGTGCCGGGGTACCTGGCCGACTGCCGGTCGCTGGCCGCGCAGCTCTTCCCCGACGAGGCCGCCGACGCGCGGACCGTCGGGGAGAACCCCGTCGGTTTCGAGGAGGTCGGCGGGCCCGAGGCGCCGTCGGCCGCCGACGCGTACGCCGCCGGGCGGATCGTGCTGCTGTCCTCGGTGATCGAGGGGTTCCCGATCAGCCTCGTCGAAGCGATGCTGTGCGGCCGGGCGACGGTGTCCACGGACGTGGGGGCCGTCTGCGAGGTCATCGGCGGCACCGGGCTGGTGGTGCCGCCGCGCAACCCGCGCGCCCTGGCCGACGCCTGTCTCGCGCTGCTCGGCGAACCGGAACGGGCCCAGCGGCTGGGGGCCGCGGCGCGGGCGCGGGCGCTGGAGCTGTTCACGGTCGAGCAGAACGTGGAGGCCTTCCGGGAGAGCTACCTGTGGCTGCTGGCCAGGGCTTCCTCGCGGGCGGAGGGGGAGGTCCCGTTCGCCCGGCCTGCCGAGGCGCGCGTTCCGGGGCACTGGACGACGCCGACCTGGAGCGTCGCCGAGCCGGCCGGAGCCGAGGAGGCGGCGGTATGACTACGTCGGACATCGCGGGTGCGGCGCCGGTGCCCGGCGGCGGGGCTGCGGCCGTGGGAGTCGGCGCGACGCCCTTGTCGGGGGCTCTGCCCGCGAGCCCCCGCGCCTCAAACGCCGGCGGGGCTGGTTTTGGCCGGCCTGCGGCCGCGCAGGTGGCGGATGGCCCCCGGGCGGTGTCGGCCGGGCGGCGGGGCGCGGATCCCGTCAAGGTGCTGCTGCACCGGCACCGGGAGCTCTGCGAGCGGGCCGTCGACGCGCTCGAGGTGGCCGCCGGACTGGAGGCGTGCGGGATCACCGACCGGACCGCCGCACGGTTCCGGCACCGGGACGTGTTCTCCCTCGCCGAGGAGCTGTACGCGCGGACCCCGCGCGGGGAGGGACCCCTCGCGGGCCCCGCCCGCGCCCCGGCCGGGCGCCGGACGGTGGCGCGGCGCTTCGGGGGCGCCCTGCTGCCCGGGGCCCTCGGGTGCGCGGCGGCCGCCGCCGGGGTGCCCGGGGCGGGGCCGGCGGCGGGGCTGCTCGCCGTCGCCGCGCTGGTGTGGCCCGGGCGGGCCGCGGGGCGGTTCCCCGGCACCGCCCACCTGCTCGCGGCCGCCGTCGCCGGCTGGGCCGTCCACCGGCACGGGCCCGCCCTCGGGCCGGCCCTCGCCCTGGCCGTCGCCCCCGGCTACCTCACCGCCGCCCTCTACGCGGCCCGGGCCCGGCGCCGCCTCGCCGGGAGCCGGGCCCTGGACGAGTTCGCCGCCGGGGCCAGGCCCCTGCTGGCCGGAGCGCTCCTGCTGTTCACCGCGGCCGCCACGGGGGCCGCCGCGCTCGCCGGAGCCGCCCCGGCGACGGCCGTACCGCTCGCGGTGCTGCTGTTCCTGGTCCGGCTCCTCCTCGGCCACGGCGCGCACCGCGCACCGGTGGCCGCGGCACTGGTGCTCGCCCTGGTCCCCGTCCCGGCCGCCGTCTACGCGGCCCTCGCGGGGCTCCTCGTACACGCCTTCCGCGCGCTGTCCCGTGCCTCCGCACACGCGCGCCCCTGACCGCCGTACCCCTATACCGACCCCACCCAACCAAGGAGAAACAGGATGACCGGCCAGCCAACCAACCGAGGGGCCGTGCGATGAGGGTGCTGCTGATCGGAGCCAACGGTTACCTCGGCCGCTACGTCGCGGACCGGCTGCTCGCCGACCCCGCCGTCCAGCTCACCGCGCTGGGCCGGGGCGACGACGCCGACGTCCGTTTCGACCTGGCCACCGGCAGTCCCGGCGCCCTCACCCGGTTCCTGGACGCCGTCCACCCGGGCGTCGTCATCAACTGCGCGGGCGCCACCCGCGGCGGAGCCCGGGAGCTCACCCGGCACAACACCGTCGCCGTCGCCACCATCTGCGAGTCCCTGCGCCGCAGCGGCTGCGGGGCCCGGCTCGTCCAGCTCGGCTGCGCCGCCGAGTACGGGCCCAGCCAGCCCGGCTCGTCCACGGCCGAGGACGCCGTGCCGAGACCCGGCGGACCGTACGGCGTCAGCAAGCTCGCCGCCACCGAGCTGGTACTGGGTTCCGGGCTGGACGCCGTCGTCCTGCGGGTGTTCTCGCCCGTCGGCCCCGGCACCCCCGCCGGGTCCCCGCTCGGCCGGCTCGCCGAGGCGATGCGGCGCGCCATGCAGTCCGGGGACGGGGAGCTCAAGCTCAGCGGGCTCGGCGTGCAGCGCGACTTCGTGGACGTACGGGACGTGGCCCGGGCCGTGCACGCCGCCTCCCTGTCCGCCGCCCAGGGCGTGGTCAACATCGGCACCGGCCGCGCGGTCCGGCTGCGCGACGCGGCGGCCGTCCTCGCCCGGGTGGCCGGATACGGGGGCGCCCTGAACGAGCTCGACGTCCCGCACGGCGGACCGCACAACGCCTCCCCGCACGGGCACCCCGGCCGCCCCCAGGGGCTGGCCGGCATCGGCTCGCCCCGCTCCGAGGCGACCGCCGAACAGCTCGCCACCGCGGCCCCCCAGCCGTACCCCTACCCCGACGGCTGCGGCGCCTGGCAGCAGGCCGACGTGCGCACCGCCCGGGACCGCCTCGGCTGGCGGCCCCGGATCAACCTGGAGGAATCCCTCGCGGACATCTGGATGGAGGCGGCGTGCCGCATCTGACCACCCCGCCCGGGGCCACGGCGGCCGCCGCGACCGAGTCCGGCCGGCTGGGCCTGGGCATCCCCGGCTACGCGCACCCGCTGCTCGCCCCGGTGGAGTGGGCGGAGCTCACCCGCCCCGGCACCCCGCTGCACTGGGCCGTGCTCAACGTCGCCGACGGCCCCGGCGGCCGCCCCGACCCGC